>CAZCIX010000024.1:0-15933 GCA_964498835.1 uncultured Burkholderiaceae bacterium
GGATTCGAACCCCTGTACTCACCGTGAAAGGGTGATGTCCTAGGCCTCTAGACGAAGGGGACCTGAACGGTGTGAATTATGACATACGCCAGAATTCACTCTTCGCAGCGCCAACCGTTGTTTGCGGTGGTGGAGGTAAGCGGGATCGAACCGCTGACCTCTTGCATGCCATGCAAGCGCTCTCCCAGCTGAGCTATACCCCCTTGCGAAGAGGCGAGATTGTAACAACAAACCTAAGCTTTTGTAAATATTCTTTTTAGAATTTTAGAATTCAAATCGTTTATTTTCACCCACGCTTCCCACTTTTGCGATGTGATTTGGACTTTGGCTGACGCTCATCACCATCACGACTAATACGCAACTGCTGACCTGCCACCCATACCGTTTTCAAATGATCCAAAAGCGCTTTTGGCAAATCTGCTGGCAAATCCAATACACTGTAATCGTCGTGAATACCAATACGACCGATGTTCTTAGCATTTAGCCCGATTTCATTGGCAATCGCTCCGACAATATTGCCGGGCTTGACACCATGTGTATGGCCAACCTCAATACGATAAGTTTGCATGCCAGGGTTATTATTAGAATTACCAAAATTACTAGACCTATCAGAATGAACTTTACTGGAACCAGAGCGATGAGAAGTACGAGAAGATGGCAGTAATTGCACGTCTTCTGTATGTTCCACTTGTTTATCTCCTTTATTTCTTACTTCACGCTGTTTTTTCTCTAACAATAATGGCGCACCACCACGTGCTATTTTTGCCAATGCCGCAGCGATTTCAATTGCTGGAACGTTGTGTTCACGCTCATATTCCTCTATCAACGATGCAAATACCTCCAACCCACCAGTGGCTAAGGTAGTGCTAATTTGATCCTTAAACTTAGCAATACGTACATTATTGATTGTTTGAATCGTAGGTAATTCCAATGGCAGAATCGGTTGGCGAGTCGCGCGCTCAATGACCTTTAGTAAATTTTTTTCACGTGGTGTGATAAATAAAATCGCTTCCCCACTACGCCCAGCACGGCCAGTTCGACCTATTCTGTGGGTGTAACTTTCTGGATCGTAAGGCACGTCGTAGTTAATGACATGACTAATTCGATCCACATCCAAGCCACGGGCCGCAACATCAGTAGCAACAAGAATATCGATCTCCCCATCTTTCAGCTGAGAAATAGTACGCTCCCGCTGTTGCTGTTGAATATCTCCGTTAATCGCAGCAGCAGAAAAACCACGTGCCTGTAATTTGCTTGTCAGCTCCTCCGTCCCCAATTTGGTACGTGAAAAAATGATCATGCCATCAAAAGTTTCTGCCTCCAAAATACGTGTAAGGGCATCTAATTTATGCAAACCACTGACCAGCCAATAACGCTGCCGAATGTTGTCAGCAGTACCCGTTTTGGAAGCAATCGTGATTTCTGCCGGTTTGCGCAAATACGTTTGCGCAATACGTTTAATCGCAAAAGGCATCGTGGCAGAGAACAAGGCTGTTTGGCGCTCTTCCGGTGTTTCTTGCAAAATGCGTTCTACGTCGTCAATAAAACCCATGCGCAACATTTCATCAGCCTCATCAAGCACCAACATTTTCAGTTGTGACAAATCCAGAGAGCCTTTATCGAGATGGTCAATAATCCGACCAGGTGTACCAACAACAACGTGCACACCACGGCGCAAAGCACTCAGCTGCAAACCATAGCTTTGGCCACCATAAATAGACATGACATGAAAACCGGGAATGTGCGCCGCATAACGCTGAAACGCTTCTGCCACCTGAATCGCTAACTCACGCGTCGGTGCTAATACCAATGCTTGAGGTGCTTTTTGTTTGACATCAATACGAGAAAGAATGGGCAAAGCAAACGCTGCTGTTTTACCCGTACCGGTTTGAGCCTGACCCAACACATCACGATTAGCGAGTAAAACAGGGATTGTAGCTGCCTGAATCGGCGATGGTGATTCATAACCGACTTCGCGCAAAGCACGTACAAGCGGCTCACCAAGATTCAAATCGGAAAATAAAGTATGGGCAGTATGAGAAGTTTCAGACATGGAGAGACTCACAAAATCGCTCGAATCACACCAAGCTTTTAAACATCGATTCAGCCAAAATGGATTTGCAAGCTAGTTAAAGAATAGGAGGATAAGAAGATATAAAAACTAAAAACTTGAACTAGAAACTTGAACCAAAAATTTACTTAGGATTTTTTAAGGACAAAATCCATTTTACTAACAAGCGCGCTTCTTTTTCATTGACTTGCGTGTTCGCTGGCATAGGAACAACACCCCATGCGCCGCTACCGCCTTTCCTGACTTTTTGTACCAGCTGCTCCTCAATATCTTTTTGACTCTCATACTTGATGGCTACATCTTTATAAGCAGGACCAATCAATTTCCGATTAACAGTATGGCAAGACATGCAATTTTTTGCTCTAGCAAGATCGATGTTGGAGATTGCCACATTCGACACTGTCGTTAACACGAATAAAACAATATAAGCTTTTAAATTTAAAGAATGCTTCACGGATTTTTCAAAATTCAATTTTGAGCCAATTTCACTCTATCCAAATGTGTTTTATGCGCGACCAATTTGCGCGCTTTTTTGGTAGAAGCTAATTTATAAGGCACATGCAACTGCAAACGTTGGCCTTTGGTGACACTGTTACCACGCAGACTATTCCAGGAACGAATTTGCGCAATACTAACTTTATATCGATGCCCAATCGACGCAAGGCTGTCACGCTTTCCTACTTTCACGTAAATGCGCTTGCTAGGAGGTAAATCTGGCTCAACAGCAAGCGTTGCATTATCCGCAAGTTCTGGCGCAATGTCTTTTTCCGTTGCGTTATTTTTAGGAACCAAAATAGTGGAACCCACTTTCAAACGCATTTTGGAAGGAATGTGATTAACCTCCCGAATCACGGCTGGCGTAGTTTTAAATTTTGCAGCAAGGGTTTCAATACGTTCACGCGTACTGGTGATGGTGTGCGTCGTCCAAGATGACAACGCATGCCCCCATTGCTCTAAATTAAACTTAAATTTATCGGCATTTTCTGGTGGCAACAGAATCTGCGTTTTAGCGCCACCAATAATGACTGGACGATTAAATTGTGGATTTAAGGCTTTGAATTCATCGATCGACAATTCAGCCAACTGGGCAGCGACCTTGATATCAATGTCACGTGTTTTGTTAATCGCAGTAAAATAAGGCTGGTTGTCCACTTTTGGCAACACAATCCCATACTCTTCCGGGTGAGCAATGATGTTCTTAACGGCTTGCAATTTAGGTACATAATTGCGCGTTTCTGTAGGCATCAGTGGCGATAGACTATTAAAATCGATCGGTCTTCCCGCTGCTTGATTTTTCTTGATGGCACGCTGAACCGAACCCTCGCCCCAGTTGTAGGCAGCCAAAGCTAATTGCCAATCTCCAAACATGCCATACAATTTTTGCAAATAATTTAAAGCGGCATCCGTAGAGGTCAATACGCCACGACGCTCGTCCTTAAACATAGTTTGCTTCAAATTAAAATCACGCCCAGTAGATGGAATAAATTGCCACATACCGGCAGCCTTGGCACTTGAAAACGCCTGCGGGTTAAACGCTGATTCAATGAATGGCAGCAACGCCAGTTCCATCGGCATATTGCGTTTTTCTAGTTCTTGCACCACGTGAAACAAATAACGTGAAGCGCGCGTAGTGGTGCGCTGAATGTAATCAGGACGAGCGCTATACCAAGCCAACTGGTTAGCAACCAAAGGATTGTCTAAATCTGGCATGCCAAAGCCATTCCGTATCCGCCCCCACACATCCACTTGCGGCATCAAAGGGATCTGGGGTATGGCTGAAATTGGCGGTAAAGCTGGCATATTGGCTAAACCATTAGTGGTCAGCTTTAACTCCAAATCATTGCCAGCAAACCCTTTATTGTTGGCGTTAAGAGTATTCGTTGTGTTCACCGCATTCGTTTCACCCATACTGCCGGATGGCATTATTTTTGTATTGGCCGAAAAAATGGGAAGCGCAATGTCATTAGCTTGCGCAAAGCGTGAAATGGTAATAGCGAAAGGAAATAAGATAGCCAATGCTACATACCGCAATTTTATTTGTTGCATGGGTTTCCAGTGTTATTAACTGCGATTAATCAGGAAGCTAAAATACGAGACGAGAAATATAAAAAAGCATGCGATGTATTCAAGCTAAGCTTTTTACTAGTTTTTTATTAGATTTTTTGACTAGGTTTGTTTACTAAACTTTAATTCGCGAATGATGCCTTGGGTGGCCACTGGCGTCAAGGGAAGTTACAAATTAATCGATTGCTTTTGAGTAATTTATTGATAAAAAACAATACTTTACGATACTTTACTCGAACTGCTAAACTCGGATCTTCATTATTCCGATTATCTTAACCATGCGCCAAATCGTATTAGATACAGAAACAACCGGTCTAAACCCAAAATCTGGCGACCGCATCATTGAAATCGGTTGCGTGGAATTAAAAAACCGCCAGTTAACCGGCAATAATTTTCACCGCTATATCAATCCAGAGCGCGACTCTTCAGAAGGTGCGCTCGCGGTACACGGATTAAGTACTGAATTTCTCAGCGACAAACCCAAATTCGCTGAAATTTTGGCCGAATTCCGTGAGTACATACGCGGCGCTGAGGTCATTATCCACAACGCGCCATTTGATTTAGGATTTCTGAATGCCGAATTCCAACGATTAGATTTACCCAGCTTCACGGATGACGTCACCAACGTCATCGATACGTTGGTACAGGCCAAAGAAATGCATCCTGGCAAACGCAACTCATTAGATGCCTTATGTGATCGCTACGACATATCAAACGCACACCGCAAACTGCATGGTGCTTTGCTGGATGCAGAATTGCTTGCAGATGTGTATTTGGCAATGACCAGAGGTCAAAATAGCTTGATCAACATTGATGCGGATGTTTCAGAAAAAACTGCAAACGATGAAGAAGCAACACAAGACATAACGTTTACCGACATCATCGTATTACCCGCCAATGAACAAGAATTAGCCACACATGCTGCATTGTTGACTGGCTTGGATAAGGAAATCAAGGGTTCTTGCCTTTGGCATGCTGCCACCGCTGCAAAGTAATTTGTCAACCTATCCCAATAAAGCCAATTGCTCTTGATTCAAATAACACCACTCACCCTCCTCCAACCCCAAGGATTCCAACGTCAATTGATTAATCGCTGAACGACGCAATGCTGCGCAATGATTGCCGGCCGCCGCCAGCATGCGTTTGACTTGGTGATATTTGCCCTGATCCAGCACGATTTCTAGTTGGTGTTCGCCTTGTTTGCGGCATTCGAGTGCGGCTAATGGGGCGGGTTCGTCGTGTAATTGCACGCCGTTTAGTAATTGCGCGATCAATTCATCGGTGACGGGATCTTGCGTGGTCGCGACATAGACTTTGGGAACGTGGCGTTTGGCAGAGGATTGTGCGTGGATAAACGCACCGTCGTCTGACAACAATAACAAGCCAGTCGTATCGTGATCCAAGCGACCAACTGGTTGGACTTCGCGCCACGAGAATTCTTCTGGTAACAGCGTCAATACAGCAGGGTGATGGCTGGGTTTTCTGGAGCATTCAAAATTAGACGGCTTGTTTAAAGCAAGATATAAATGCTTGCGATAAACCCATTCCTCATCAAACAAGGTAAACACCAAACCATTTGTTTCAAAAATAAGACGATAATCATCGACGACAACACCATTAATCTGTACCTCACCATCGCTGATTAATTCACGACACCATTTTCTAGTACCCACGCCCTGCGATTGCAGAATACGGTCTAAGCTTAATTTGTTAGCCATGATGGTATATGATTGCTCCCCTAAATTTTTAAATTCCACGAATTGCTTTATCCCTAATCTGGCCTGTATACAAAATACACAAGTAAAATGAGACGTTCCTCCGCTCCAATGCCATCAACATCATCGGCATCATCAACATCCGTTTCACCCGAACCGAAAAAAAGCAGCCTTGCCATTCTCAAAGGTTTGCTGCCTTTTTTAGCGCCTTATCGCTCCCAATTCATCCTCGCTGGCATTGCATTAATCGTTGCTGCTAGCTCAACCTTGGCGATTCCTTATGCGTTCAAACAAATGATCGATTTAGGTTTTGGCGCCACAGGCAATCAAAGCAGCCAACATATCGATCTGTATTTCTTCGCTTTATTTGGCGTTGCCAGCATATTAGCGGTGGCAACTGCAGCACGTTTTTACACCGTGTCATGGCTGGGTGAACGCATTACCGCTGACGTACGCAATGCCGTATACGCCCATGTGCTGCGCCAAAGCCCGCAATTTTTTGAAACTATGCAAACTGGCGCAGTCTTATCTCGCCTCACTACCGACACCACGCTAATTCAAGCCATCGTTGGCACCAGTCTGTCATTAGCGCTTCGCAATATGCTGTTGTTTGTCGGCGGCATGGCGATGTTGTTCATCACCAGTGCAAAACTATCCGCCATTATCATCTTCATGTTGGCAGCAGTGGTAATCCCTATCGTGATGTTTGGTCGCCGGGTACGAAAATTATCCCGCGACTCGCAAGATCGGGTTGCCGATGCGTCCGCCATGGCAGGCGAAATTCTGAATGCCATGCCAACTGTACAAGCATTTACCCATGAAGAAATTGAAACACAACGCTTTGGCACTAGCATAGAAGCTGCATTTCAAACCGCTCTGCAGCGCATACGTGCTCGCTCGATATTGACAGCGCTGGCGATTTTACTCGTATTTGGTGCGATTGTATTTGTGTTATGGCTAGGTGCGCACGCTGTAATCCAAGGAAAAATGACGGGCGGCGAACTGGGACAATTCATTTTATACGCCGCTATCGTGGCAGGTGCGATTGGTGCCTTATCCGAAGTCATGGGTGACGTACAACGTGCCGCCGGTGCAACGGAACGCTTGCTTGAATTGCTCTCCACATCCTCTGACATCTACTCTCCCACACCCGCAAATGCATTAACACTGCCACCACGTGTTTCCAGCGGCGCAGCATTAGCGCTGCAAAACGTCACTTTCTGTTATCCATCACGCCCAGAATCAGCGGCATTATCAGATTTGTCGCTCATCATCCAACCGGGTGAAACCGTGGCCATCGTTGGCTCATCCGGTGCCGGCAAAACCACTCTCTTCCAATTATTGCTGCGCTTTTACGATCCACAACAAGGCGAAATTACGCTGGATGGCGTCAATATCAGGCAACTCGATTTGCAGACCCTACGCAATGCCATTGGTATCGTGCCACAAGACACCATGATTTTTTCTGCCAACGTGATGGAAAACATCCGTTATGGCCGTCCAAATGCCACTGATGCTGAAATCATCGCCGTTGCCAAAATGGCTGCCGCGCATGAATTCATCGAAAAATTACCAGAGTCGTATCATTCGTTTTTGGGAGAGCGCGGCGTGCGTTTATCTGGTGGACAACGCCAGCGCATCGCGATTGCGCGTGCTTTGCTGAAAAACCCTCCGTTATTATTGCTTGATGAAGCAACCAGCGCACTGGATGCAGAATCTGAACGCCTGGTACAAAGCGCATTAGAAGCCGCTATGCAAGGCCGCACCACACTGATCATTGCGCATCGCTTAGCCACCGTACAAAAAGCGGATCGCATTATCGTAATGGAAGATGGAAAAATTGTTGAAACCGGCACGCATGCTTCCTTGGTCGCATTAGGTGGAACTTACGCAAATCTAGCTGCATTGCAGTTTCATGTTCATCAATAAAAAATCTTACTGAATCCACAACATGCAGCAATATCTCGATCTCATGCGTCATGTGCAACAACATGGACAAATCAAAACCGACCGTACTGGTACGGGAACAGTCTCCGTATTTGGCTATCAAATGCGCTTTGATTTGCAGCAAGGTTTTCCCTTACTGACCACAAAAAAACTGCACTTAAAATCCATCATTCACGAGCTGATCTGGTTTTTGGCCGGTTCCAGCAACATTCAATATTTGAAAGAAAATGGCGTATCGATTTGGGATGACTGGGCCGATGAGCAAGGCAATCTTGGCCCAGTGTATGGCGTGCAATGGCGTAGCTGGCCGACGCCCGATGGTGGCCACATCGATCAAATCACACAGGTTTTAGACCAAATCAAACACAATCCTGACTCACGTCGCATGATTGTTTCAGCCTGGAATGTGGCAGACGTCCCCAAGATGAAATTGCCACCCTGCCACGCGCTGTTTCAGTTTTATGTCGCGGATGGCAAGCTGTCTTGCCAGCTTTATCAACGCAGTGCGGATATTTTTCTGGGCGTGCCGTTTAACATTGCCTCGTATGCCTTGTTGACACACATGATGGCGCAGCAAGCCGGTTTGGACGTAGGCGAATTTATTTGGACTGGCGGTGATTGCCATTTGTATTCCAATCACATGACGCAAGTCGAAGAGCAATTATCGCGTACGCCCTACGCTGCGCCGCAATTGAAACTGTTACGAAAACCGGCATCCATTTTTGATTATCGATTTGAGGATATTGAAATCATCAACTATCAATCACATCCTCATATCAAAGCAGCGGTCGCAGTATGAGTATGAAACTCACTCTTATCGTCGCCATGGATGCCCAACGCGGCATCGGCATCAACAACACATTACCCTGGCATTTACCAGAGGATTTGGCGCACTTTAAACGCACCACTCTACATAGGCCTATTGTGATGGGGCGCAAAACGTTTGACTCGATCGGGCGGGCACTACCGCAACGGCGCAATATTGTCATTACGCGTAATCCAGCATGGCGACATGATAGTGTTGAAACTGCACTTTCCTTGCAAGCAGCGATTGCGTTACTCAACGCTGACAAAAACGAGGAAAGCGATGCCGCAGCCTTCATCATCGGCGGTGCGCAAATTTTTGCTGAAGCATGGCCTTATGTCGATCGCTTAATCGTAACGGAAATTGATAAACGTTTTGACTGCGATACGTTCTTCCCCAAAATCGATCAAAAACAATGGCGAGAAGTACAGCGAGAAGCGTATTATTCGGCGCAAAATGCGTGCGACTATGCCTTTGTGACATACGTAAAAATATAAAAATCACTACGCTGCTTGCATCTCCCTTTTATCCCATCTTTAAATAATATCTTGTAGGAAACACCCATGAAATTTCGCTTCCCTATTGTCATCATCGACGAAGATTTTCGTTCAGAAAACACCTCTGGCCTGGGCATACGCGCGCTTGCTGATGCAATGGAGAAAGAAGGCATGGAAGTGGTGGGAGTCACCAGCTATGTCGATTTATCGCAATTTGCGCAACAGCAATCACGCGCTTCGGCTTTTATTTTGTCGATCGACGATGAAGAATTTGGCGATGGCTCATTGGAAGAAACCGACTACGCCTTAAAATCCTTACGTGCATTTGTGGAAGAAATTCGCTACAAAAATGCCGACATTCCGATTTATTTATACGGCGAAACGCGTACCTCACGTCATATTCCAAACGATATTTTGCGTGAATTGCACGGCTTCATTCATATGTTTGAAGACACGCCAGAATTCGTGGCACGCCATATCATTCGCGAAGCCAAATCTTATTTAGATGGTTTGTCTCCGCCATTTTTCCGCGCCTTGGTGCATTACGCCAATGATGGTTCTTATTCCTGGCATTGCCCTGGACATTCAGGCGGCGTGGCGTTTTTAAAATCACCAATCGGACAAATGTTCCACCAATTTTTTGGTGAAAACATGCTGCGCGCCGACGTCTGTAATGCGGTTGAAGAACTAGGCCAATTGCTCGACCACACAGGCCCAGTGGCCGCATCAGAACGCAATGCCGCCCGTATCTTTAATGCCGATCATTGCTACTTCGTGACGAACGGAACATCCACTTCCAACAAAATGGTGTGGCATTCCACCGTCGCCCCTGGCGATATCGTGGTCGTCGATCGCAACTGCCATAAATCCGTTCTGCACTCCATCATTATGTGTGCCGCCATTCCCGTATTTTTAATGCCCACTCGCAATCATCTGGGCATTATTGGGCCAATTCCACTGGAAGAGTTCAGCATGGAAAACATTCGCAAAAAAATCGAAGCCAATCCCTTTGCGCGGGAAGCATTGAATAAAAAGCCACGCATTCTCACCATCACGCAATCGACTTACGACGGCGTGGTTTATAACGTTGAAACCCTGCAAAACTTGCTGGATGGCGAAATCGATACATTACATTTCGATGAAGCCTGGCTGCCGCACGCGACTTTCCATGATTTTTACAAGGATATGCATGCGATTGGCAAAGACAGACCGCGCACCAAAGAATCGATGATTTTTTCCACCCAATCGACACATAAATTGTTAGCTGGCTTATCACAAGCATCGCAAATTCTGGTCAGAGAGCCAGAAAACATCAAACTCGACCAAGATGCATTCAACGAAGCCTATTTGATGCACACTTCGACCTCGCCGCAGTATTCCATCATCGCTTCCTGCGACGTGGCCGCTGCCATGATGGAAGCGCCAGGCGGTGCGGCGCTGGTAGAAGAAAGTATTTTAGAAGCATTGGATTTCCGCCGCGCGATGCAAAAAATCGATCAGGAATGGGGGCAAGATTGGTGGTTCCAGGTCTGGGGCCCCAGTTCGTTCGCCGCCGATGGCATCGGTTCGCGTGAAGACTGGATGATCAAGGCAGAAGACGACTGGCACGGTTTCGGCAAACTGGCACCAGGTTTCAACATGCTCGACCCCATTAAAGCCACCATCATCACCCCAGGTTTGTCGCTGGAAGGCAAGTTTGGCGAAACCGGCATCCCAGCCTCCATCGTCACCAAATATTTAGCTGAACACGGCGTCATCATCGAAAAATGCGGCTTGTATTCCTTCTTCATCATGTTCACCATCGGTATTACTAAAGGCCGCTGGAATACCTTGCTGACCGCCCTACAACAATTCAAGGATGATTACGATAAAAATCAACCCATCTGGCGCATCCTGCCGGAATTTTCCGCCAGTAACCCACGCTACGAGCGCATGGGCCTAGCCGATCTTTGCCATCAAATTCACGATTTCTACAAACAATACGACGTGGCACGCTTAACCACGGAAATGTATCTATCCGACATGATCCCCGCCATGAAGCCATCCGATGCATTCGCCAAAATGGCACACCGTGAAATTGAACGGGTAGCCATTGATGAGCTCGAAGGCCGCGTCACGTCTATTTTGCTGACGCCTTATCCACCAGGCATTCCCTTATTAATTCCTGGTGAGCGTTTCAATAAAACTATCGTGGATTACCTGAAATTCGCCCGTGATTTCAACGAAAAATTCCCTGGTTTTGAAACCGATGTTCATGGCTTGGTAAAACGTGAGATTGATGGCAAGCGTGGGTATTTTGTGGATTGTGTGCGGCAATAAACGCTGACAGATCATCCGCATTCATAGCAATAGACAGACAAACTAAGGTGAAAAATTGAAAATTGGCATTGTTGGTACCGGATATGTCGGCAGTACCGCTGCCTACTCTCTGGCATTACAAGGGGTATGTAGCGAGTTGGTATTAGTGGATCAAAACCAAGCACTAGCCCAAGCACATGTTATGGATATTTTACATGCCACACCTTTTGCCCATCCTATTTCTATTCACCATGGCAGCTTTGCAGACTTGGTCGGATGTTCGCTTGTCATTTTGGCCGCAGGTGTGAATCAGTTACCTGGAGAAACACGGATGGCATTATTACAAAGAAATGCCGCTGTCTTTGCCGAAATTGTTCCACAAGTAGCACAGTACGCGCATGACGCAATTTTGTTAGTAGCGACTAATCCCTTAGACGTGATGACACAAGTTGCTGTCAAATTGTCGCAATTTCCAGCAGAGCGAGTACTGGGTACAGGTACTGTGCTAGACACCGCTCGCTTTCGCACTCTATTAAGTCAATTGTATGGGGTCGCCTCGGCCTCTATCCACGCTTATGTAGTTGGTGAACATGGTGATTCTGAAGTACTGCTGTGGTCCAGTGCGACTATCGCGGGCATTCCCTTGCAAGAATTTTCTTCAGCATGCGACAAGACTTTGACACCTGCAATACAAGAACAAATTGACCACGATGTACGCCGCGCCGCCTATCACATCATCAATGGCAAAGGTGCAACTTATTATGGCATTGGCGCAGCACTAGCACGCTTAAGTCGCTGCATCCTTTACGATGAGCGCGCGATACTAACCACATGTACAGTCATGCCCGTAGTTGAAGGTATATCCGAAGTCGCGCTATCGCTGCCACACGTAATCGGACGCACAGGCATTCAATCAACCCTGCACCCAATACTCAATCCACAAGAAAAAACGGCACTCAGAAAAAGTGCCGAAATTATCAAAAACCACCTCAACACTATAGGGTACTAAAGAGATAACAAATCATGGTACGGGCTGCACTGGTTGTACCTTGTTTTCCCTATTTTCTTTGAGCAATGCTTCAACCGCAACGGCAATCGGCTTGCATAAATTGATTTGATTAGTTTCGTGTTGAATGGTGTTACAACTGATAATGCGCTCAACCCCAGCCATTTGCAGCGTGTCATACGCATCGCCCGCAAAAAGTGGATGCACCGCAATACAAATAGGAGGCAGCATACGCGCTGCTGTGATCTGCTTGGCGGCAACAGCCATCGTGCGCGCGGTAGAAACAATGTCATCGACCAATACAGGAGTCATTCCAACCCAAGCTGTTGTATCAGGAATTGATACCTCGACCATACGATCACCACTACGTATTTTCTGTAGCACTGTATAAGGGCAATTCGCGGCCCGTGCCACTTCTGCCACCCATTGTTCACTTTCAGAATCAGGGCCAATAATAATTGGACGTTTTACGTGCTCGCCCACCCATTTTGAAATTTCTGGAGCTGCGTGTACCACCCTACTTGCGATCGAATAAATATCAGAAAGCGCATGATGACGATGCAAATGTGGATCCACCGTAACAAGCCAATCACAACAACTGGAAATCAGTTTTGCAAAATGTACTGACGTGATGCCTTCACCTTCATTGAATACAGCATCCTGGCGCATGTAAGGAAGATAAGGAATGACAAAACCAATGCTGCGTGCACCCAATTCACGAGCGACGCAGGCAGCAAGATACAATCCCATCATTTTTTCGTCAGGTCGATCAAGCGCACATACAAACACGACATCACAGCCAACAACAGGGGTCAAAAAACGTGGACAAGATTCGCCGTCCGGGAATTGATGTATTTGCATATCGCCCGCAACACATGGCAAAACGGCGCGTAAATGTGTCGCTAACGTTTCACTACCGGGCAAGGCAAAAAGTATTGGCTTTATTATCGATTCCATATCAGTTTTATCATTCAGTTTATTGCAATGAAATTAAATTTTTTTGTGATTCAGCATAGGAGCGTGCGTAAGCCAATTCTCCTGGTGACTGAGCATGAATAGTGAGATAAGGTTGCCCAACTTCCAACATACTACCCAAAGGAGCATGAAATGTGAGACCTGCCGCTGGAACTTTAGGCGCACCGGCTAGCTTAGCAATCCTGGCTATGACTTGATTATCAATAGCTACCACCTGCCCCCTGTGCTCAGAAGTCATCTCATGCGTATACATAGCCTTAGGTGGTTGGCGAAAACCACCTTGTGCTTCACAAATAGCCTGGAATTTATGCCAAGCCGCGCCGCTCTCAAGCACTGTACGTGCTAACGCCATTCCTTCTCCTGGTTGTGCTTTTTGACCTAACTCCAACACCTTGGCAGCCAACAACAAAGCACGTTGGCGTAAATCGTCTGGTGCTGTCACAGCATTTTGCAACACATCTAATACATCCAATGCTTCTAAGGCCGGCCCAACACCACGCCCAACTGGTTGAGCACCATCTGTGATTACCGTTTGAACGGTAATACCAAGTGCACTCCCCACCGCCACCAACCTAGCAGACAGAATGTGTGCAGCGTCCAGAGAACGAATCTTTGCGCTAGGACCAACAGGGATATCAATCACTACATGAGTCGAGCCTGCAGCGATTTTTTTAGACAGAATAGAAGCAACCATCAAGCCTTCACTATCTAAACCGAGCGGATTTTCTACTCGAATCAACAAATCATCTGCAGGACTTAAATTGACCGCTCCACCCCAAGCAATACAACCATTTTCTCGCTCCACTACACGCTTGATACGGGGAATATCCAATTTGACTGGCGCCATTGTTTCCATCGTATCGGCAGTACCGGCAGGCGATGTAATAGCACGTGATGACGTTTTAGGAATGGTCAAACCACATGCGGCAACAATAGGCACTACCAATAAAGTTGTGCGATTACCTGGCAAGCCACCAATACAATGCTTATCAACCACCCTATCGCTATTCCATTGGATACGCTGCCCAACTGCAATCATGGCTTCGGTCAAGGCAATTGTTTCACTCACGTCCATACGACTTCCTGAGCATGCTGTGATCAAAGCCGCCATTTCAATATCAGAATAACGGCCAGCAACAACATCTTGCACGACTAAACTAATACTTTTAGATGTAAATCGTTGATCATAAATTTTGGCACGCACCGAAGAAAACGATTGCAATGGTGCAGGACGTTTAACTTGGATGGTATCGCCATCAGCACCACCTAACGCAGACCACGCCGCCTCTGACAAACCAACCTCATCCAACGCCAGCATAGAAGAACTATGCACAACATGAAGACTAGCAATGATATGTTGCTCACCGCGCCACACCTCAACCCGCGATTTCGCCTCAAATCCTTCTGATTGATAGGCTTGGCAATCGCTGCGCATATACACGACTCTTTCTTGATACGTATCGATCAACAAGCGTCGCATGTGTAAACAATGAGTACGATTAATGTCCATCTTATTTAGGTTATTCATGATAATTCAACACTTTCAAGATACTCTGGCACACTACAAGGCCAGTGCAATTTTTCCTGAATAGATTTACGTAATCCATCTGCAGCATCCAATTCACCATGTGTAATAAAAGTATGTTTAGGAGGCTGAGAGAAATGTGACAGCCATGAGAGAATTTCATCCCTATCTGCGTGTGCAGACAAATTCTCAATTTGACTAACCTGCGCACGTAGCGGCACATACTGACCATGAATCTTAATCGCATCCACACCTTCGATCATCGCAGCACCTCGTGTACCACCCGCTTGATAACCGGCGAATAAAATTGTATTGCGCGCGTCCGAAGCAAATGCCTTCAAATGATGCAACACCCTTCCACCCGTTGCCATACCGCTAGCAGCAATGATGACCATCGGCATACGCTGCTGATTCAGCGCAATCGATTCCTCTGCAGTATTCACCATCTTGGCAACTTGGCACATGGCTTGGCATTGTTGACTCGTCAGACGATGCTCATGCTGATGCCGACGATACAAGCCAGTGACATCAATTGCCATAGGACTATTCAAATAAACTGGCAATAACGCTGGAATTTCCCCCTTCACCTTCAACTGATGAATGGTATATAACAATGACTGAGCACGCCCCAAGGCAAAAGAAGGAATGACCGTTACACCGCCACGGCTAGCCGTTTCACGGATCACTTTGGCCAACAACTGTGCGGAATCAGCTGAATCATGACAACGATTGCCATAAGTTGATTCGACCACCAAGTAGTCTGTTTTTTCAATCAATGAAGGGCTAACCATGATGGAATCATTCAATCGCCCCAAGTCACCAGAAAAGGTCAGTGTCGTATCACCACTACGCAAAGACACAATAGCAGCGCCAAGAATATGGCCAGCAGGCAACAATTCAGCTGTTATTTCTTTACTGACACTAAAACGCGCTCCAAACTTTACAGGTGAAAAGAAACGTAATGACTGTCGTGCATCTTGTTCTGTATATAAGGGCAAAGCAGGATTATGTTTTGAGAAACCATGTCGAT
>CAZCIX010000024.1:15943-19934 GCA_964498835.1 uncultured Burkholderiaceae bacterium
CGCATAGTTCGCCTCTTCTTCCTGTAAATGACCACTATCTGGAAGAAGTATTTGACAAAGCTCATAAGTTGCCTCGCTGCAATAAATTTTCCCGACAAACCCATTTCTCACCAATAACGGCAAATAACCACTATGGTCTAAATGTGCATGGGTTAATACCACCGCAGTCAATTCGCTAGGATGCACTGGCAAATCCCGCCAGTTTCGCAAACGCAACTGTTTGTAGCCTTGGAATAACCCACAATCAAGCAATATCTTGGATGAACCTGACGTGAGTAAATATTTAGAGCCGGTGACTGTTCCAGTCGCTCCAAGGAATTTAATTTGCATCCATGCCCTTTGCACGAAAAATTATTAATGTGACATAAAAACTGGGATGGTCATTGACCGTAATATGGTGCGCGTAGCCCCACCTAGCAAGACTTCGCGAAACCGGGTATGTCCATATCCACCCATCACGATCAAACTAGCATCCTGCATAGTCGCAAACGACAACAATGCCTCTCCAACTTCTATCTTTGTGTGATGACAAACAACATTGACTTTGACTCCATGCCTAGCCAAGTAAAGGGCAATATCTGCACCTGGTTGTTCACCATGCGCATCATCATAATCGGCGCTACTAGGATTGATCACAACAACGTCCACGCTCTTAGCCTGTTTAAGCAAGGGTAACGCGTGCGTAATAGCCCGAGTTGCACTAGGACTTGCATCCCACGCCACCATAATATGGCGATGGAGTTCTGAGAATTGACCTACGAATGGCACAATTAAAACAGGACGCGCTGCGTGCAACAAAACATATTGTGGTAAATCCTGCTGCAATAATACGGAAGGTTGTTCTAAATCAACCTGTCCAAGCACCACCAGGTCTGCATAACGCGCTTGCAACACTAATCCCGTACCAGGTTCATCCTCTATCAACCTAGACTCAATCGAATTTAACCCCAATCGCGCTACCTGCACATCGAATTCTTGCAACGCACGAGTTGCACGCTCCCGCATAAACACAACATGTTGTGCTAAATAAGCATTATGCAATTCGCTATCAGATAGAGTGGCAAATTTCGAAACACCTGTTGTAGCAACACCAACCAAATGCGCCTGGCTTGCATGTGCCATGCTAGCGGCTACGTTAATAATTTCGGCTGTACGACGCGATTCATCGGCATGAACCAAAATAGTCCTGTAAGACATGGCGGGCTCCTGTTGATTTTATCTTTTTGAACAAAATTTAAGCTTGTGGCAATGTCACACCCACCTGCCCTTGATATTTCCCGTTTCTGTCTTTATACGAAGTCTCACAAACTTCATCGCTTTCAAAAAACAGGACTTGTGCACACCCTTCATTGGCGTAGATTTTGGCTGGTAAAGGCGTAGTGTTAGAAAACTCCAGCGTCACATAGCCTTCCCATTCCGGCTCAAAAGGCGTCACATTGACGATGATGCCGCAACGCGCATAGGTCGATTTACCCAGGCAAATCGTCAAAATATTCCGTGGAATACGGAAATATTCTATGGTACGCGCCAAGGCGAAGGAATTGGGCGGGATGATGCAGACATCGCTTTGGATATCGACAAACGAGTTTTCATCGAAATTTTTAGGATCAACGATAGTGCTGTTGATATTGGTAAACACCTTGAATTCATTGGCACAACGAATATCGTAACCGTACGATGATGTGCCATACGAAACAATTTTCTTCCCCTCTTGCTCCCGTATTTGTCCAGGTTCGAAAGGTTCTATCATGCCGCTTTCTTCGACCATGCGGCGTATCCATTTATCGCTTTTAATACTCATAATTTATACCTTAATAAACAACGTAACCAATGGCTCATCTCCAACCTGGCGACTAGCATGTCCATGTACGTTGGGATCAAAAACACTACCATCAGGCAAAACATCAGCAGAATAAAAATGCTCGCCAGCCTTGAAAATACGTGCGCTGCCGTCTTGCAAAGAAATTTCCATCTGCCCAGACAAAACAAATAACCATTGTGGTGCGCCAGTGCAATGAAATTCGCTACGAAAACCGACTGGACTATGACGCAATTGACAAGCAGAAGCAGGCTGTAATTCGGACAACAAAGCTTCTGGTTTGCCTTGTGATAACGGGATCAATTCTTCACGAAATCGGGCATAGCCATCTGTGTCGGTATATAAGATGACTTTTGTAAAATTTGTCATGAGTGTGCAAAGAAAAAATTAAAACAAAAAATTAAAGCAAAACAACCCAATTCAACCCAACTTAACCCAAACTAATCCACGTAGTTTTCAACTCCGTATATTTATCCAAAGCATGCAATGACTTATCACGCCCGTTGCCAGATTGTTTAAAGCCGCCAAATGGTACGGTAATGTCATCTTCATCGTATTGATTAATATGCACCGTCCCAGCCCGTAAAGCACGTGCGGTTTGGTGGGCTTTGCTCAAATTTGACGTCCATACCGCTGCTTGCAAACCATAAGAACTGGCATTGGCCACACGCACCGCTTCCTGTATATCGGTAAAATTAAACACCGACAACACTGGCCCAAAAATTTCTTCCTGTGCAATTTTCATGCCGTTATGGACTTGATCAAACAAAGTGGGCGCGATGTACAAACCACCGCTGTCCTGGCGCACTTGCTGCCCACCGGATAATAATTGCGCGCCCTCTTCCCGACCTGAATTGATATATTGCAAAACTGTGTTCAATTGCACTTCATCCACAATCGCACCCATAGTCGTAGCTTCGTCCAGCGGATCATTAGGTTGAAAGCTCGGCATCATGGCCAGGGCTTTTTCTAAAAATGCCTCTTTGATCGATGCTTCGATGAATAAACGTGAAGGCGCATTACAGCTTTCGCCTTGATTAAAATAAATAGCACTTAATGCTGAGCGCACAGCCGCATCGATATTCGGACAATCTGCGCAGACAATATTGGCTGATTTGCCGCCCAACTCAGTCCAAACACGTTTCAAATTTGATTGCCCTGCGTACTGCATGATTTTCTTACCAATCCGAGTAGAGCCAGTAAACGCCATGCAATCCACATCATAATGCAAGGCTAACGCCTCGCCAGCCTCATCACCATAACCGGGCAGTACATTCAGCACACCTGGTGGAATGCCTGCTTCCAACGCCAAATCGGCTAAATATAAAGCAGTCAGCGGCGATTTTTCAGAGGGTTTCAAGATCACGCTATTGCCTGCTGCCAATGCAGGGGCGATTTTCCAGCACGCCATCAACATGGGGTAATTCCATGGCACAACAGCCGCCACTACGCCGACCGGCTCACGTGTAATCAGTGCCAAACTGGCATCAGAAGTGGGAGCAATTTGGTCGTATATTTTGTCGATCGCTTCGCCATACCAACGTAGGCAATTAGCACTTAATTTGACATCGACTGCCAGACTGTCTTTAATCGGCTTACCCATGTCCAGGGTTTCTAGTAAAGCCAACTCGTGATTGTGTTTTTCCACCAAATCGGCGAATTTGATTAACGTCCGTTTACGTACTGCTGGTGGGAGCTTGGCCCAAAGCCCATCTTCAAAAGCAGCACGCGCTGACGATACAGCCACATCCACATCATACTGATCGCAACGCGCGACCTCACCCAATATGCGACCATCAATCGGCGAAAAATCCGTAAACGTCACACCAGATTGTGCCCATACCCGCTGACCATTGATACATGCACGCCCATCGATTCTCAAAACCGCCGCTTGTCTATGCCAGAATTTTGCAGACATGTTGTTCTTTCCGATTATTGAGCTAAACGTGTGCTGCGTTCACAACGCTCACGACGAGTTAAATACAAACTGGCTGCAATTACCGCGATTGTTACAACACAAATCGTCAAACCAGCCACGGCGTTCACACGTGGATCCAAACCCAGGCGAGCACGGGAAAAAATAACTATCGGCATAGTGGACGATCCAGGCCCAGAAAGAAACGCCGACAACACCACATCGTCCAAAGACAGCGTAAAACTCAGTAACCAGGC
>CAZCIX010000024.1:20034-29905 GCA_964498835.1 uncultured Burkholderiaceae bacterium
GAAACGCCGACAACACCACATCGTCCAAAGACAGCGTAAAACTCAGTAACCAGGCAGAAGCCAGCGCCTGCATGATGTTAGGCAAAGTGACAAAGAAAAACACCTGACGCGGCTTGCAACCCAAATCCATGGCGGCCTCTTCCAATGACAGCGGCATTTCCTGCAAGCGCGATCGCACCACGACGGTTGCATATGCCATGCCTAACAAAGTATGACCAAGCCAAATCGTCAGCATGCCACGCTCTGGAAAACCAAACATTTTTTGCACCGATACCAGCATTAATAACAAAGACAAACCGACGATGACTTCCGGCATGATCAAGGGCGCTTTGACCATGCTACTAAACAACGTACGGCCATAAAAGTTCTGATATCGATTCAACGCAAAAGCAGCCAATGTACCCAACAATACGGAAGAACAAGCTGTGGCAATAGCGATTTTTATCGACAACAACAAACCAGCAATCAATTCCTGATCTTGCAATAAATCCACATACCACTTGGTAGTAAACCCCTGCCAAACCATGCCCTGACGCGCGTTGTTAAAAGAAAAAACAATCAATACCAGAATAGGAATGTACAAAAAGACATATACCAGCGACAAATAGCTGCGGCTTAACCAGCGGTGTGGGTTGCATAAGTTGATTGGATTCGAACTCATTACGTTTCTCTTTTATTTTTGTAGCGGTGCTCGAGCTTGCGCTTGATATTTATTAAATACAGCCATAGGCAGCAAAATCAAAGCAATAACGACCACCGTGACTGCACATGCCATAGGCCAGTCGCTATTGGTGAAGAACTCGTCCCACAACACCCGCCCTATCATCAGGGTTTCCGGCCCACCTAATAACTCAGGGATCACAAATTCACCGATACAAGGAATCAATACCAGCATGCATCCCGCTATGACGCCCGACTTAGACAATGGCACGGTAATGCGCCAAAACACTTGCCAAGGCGTGGCACCAAGATCAGCTGCCGCCTCCATAAAACGATGATCCATCTTGACCAAATTGGCATACAGCGGCAGCACCATAAAGGGCAAATACGCGTACACCATGCCCAATACTAGCGAAAACGGCGTATGCATCATCGCTAATGGCGCTTGTATCAATCCCAAGCTCATGAGCAGATGATTGAGTATTCCATCGTTCGCCAATATCCCTTTCCAGGCATAAATTCGCAGCAAAAAAGACGTCCAAAACGGCAGCATCACCAACATCATCAGCATCGGCCTATACACTGCTTTGGCACGCGCCATGAAGTAAGCAAAGGGATAGGCAATCAACAAGCACAACAACATAGTAATCACCGCGTATTTAATAGAACTTAAATACGTCAACAAATACAGTTGATCTTGCGCCAGAAAGAGATAGTTGCTAATTCTGACCTTCAACACCAACAAACCATCGACATAAGACCAAATACCACCACCAAGACCGGACACGAAAACGCCACTGGCGGTTTCCATATCGGTCACGCTAATTTTGAAAATAATCAGAAAAGGTAACAAAAAGAACAATGCCAACCAGGCATAAGGCAAGCCAATCACGACATGGCGATTGCTTGGGTAAAGTTTTTGCCACCATGTAGGCTGCAGGATATTGTTCTTCATTGCGTCAACACCACCACGTCTTCCGCATGCCAACTGGCGACCACGCGGTCACCCCGTTGCGGCAAATAAGGTACATGCCTAACAGCATTCATCAGTGCGACTTTTAATACCATGCCACTAGCCAGTTTGATGTGATAAACGGTATGGCTGCCTAGGTAAGCCAGTGAGATCACTTCGCCCACCACGCAATTTGCACCCATATCCGCCTCGGACTCAACGTCCATACGCAAGGCAATTTTTTCTGGTCGTATACCCAACGATACATTCGTGCCGACGCTAGCATTAATGGCGCAAGCAAACTCATGCTGGCATTCTGGTGAAGTGACTCGGGCATGCGTCGCATCACTCAAAGTCAAGGTACCACCAAACACGTTCAGATTACCGATGAAATCCGCCACAAAACGGCAGTTCGGCGTTTCATAAATCTCATGCGGCTTGCCGAGCTGCAAGATGCGCCCTTCGTGCATGACAGCAATCCGGCTTGCCATGCTCATCGCCTCTTCCTGATCGTGCGTCACCATGACGCAGGTCACGCCGACTTGTTCGATGATGTTCACCAATTCAGTTTGCGTTTGTTCGCGTAATTTTTTATCCAGAGCGCCCAGAGGCTCATCGAGCAATAACAACTGCGGTTTTTTTGCCAAGCTACGTGCCAAGGCGACGCGTTGTTGTTGGCCCCCAGATAACTGGTGTGGCTTGCGTTTACCATAAGCTTGCAATTGCACCAGCGCCAGCATTTTTTCAACGATTTCAGCGATCTTGTCCTTGTGCATCCCATCACGGCGCAAACCAAATGCGATGTTGTCCCACACCGATAAATGCGGGAACAAGGCATAAGATTGAAACATCATATTGATCGGTCTTTGATAAGGCGGCACACCTACCATATCAACGCCTTGTAGCAAAATATGACCAGCAGTCGGTGTTTCAAAGCCTGCTAACATACGTAGCAAGGTCGATTTACCACAGCCAGAACTGCCCAATAAGGCAAAAATCTCCCCCCTCTGAATGGCAATCGATACATCATTGACTGCCCGCACGCCATCAAATGTCTTACACAGATTTTGTATTAATAACAATGGTGCCTCTAATGGAGCCCCTATAGCAGGCATGCTGTCTGAAGTTTGCATCATGATCACAATCCTGTTTTGAACTTGGTATAAATGCGCGTCATGACCCGACGGATATCTGGGGACAACACTTCCGGCACGGTCATTTTCTTTTTATCTGCATCGGACAAAAAGATCGTTTTGTTTTGCGCAATCTCTTTTTTGACGAATGACAAGCTAGCCGCATTCGGGTTGGCGTAAAAAACTTTGTTACTCAAACTGGCATGGATTTCTGGACGCAAAATATAATTGATAAACCGATGGGCGTTCTCAGGATGTGGCGCATCTTTTGGAATCACCATGGTATCAAAAGAAAAACTGGCACCAGTAACGGGAATCAAGGCTTGAATTTTTTGACCATTCTTGGCATCTATCGCACGTTGCCTAGCGATATTAATGTCACCCGACCAGCCAAGGGCCAAACAAATAGAACCATTTGCCATGTCATTGATATACGAGGAAGAGCTAAATAATGTCACGTACGGACGCATAGCCTGCAACACCTTTCCGGCTTCTTGATAATCAGCAGCCGTTCTGGAGTAAGGAGCTTTGCCCACATACTTTAAAGCCGCGGGGAAAAGTTCTGACGGCGCATCTAACAAAGAAACACCACAGGATTTCAGCTTCGATACGTATTGCGGATTAAACAACAATTCCCAGGCATTGTCCGGCATGGGGATTGTTCCCAACGCAGCTTTTACCTTATCGACATTGATACCAAGCGTAGTGTAACCCCATAGCCATATCACCAAATAGTTGTGCTGAGGGTCTAACTTGGCAATTTGCGCCTGAATAGCTGGGTCAAGATTGGTCAGATTGGGTAATTGGTTTTTATCGAGTGGGCGCAACAAATCGCTATCAATTTGCATCTTGGCCCAGTTAGAAGACGGCACCACAATATCGTAACCACTTCTGCCAGCCAGTAATTTTGCATGCAGCACTTCGTTGCTATCAAAATTGTCGTAATGCACCTTAATACCGGTTTCTTTTTCAAAATTCTTGATGGTATCGTCAGCGATGTAATCCGACCAATTGTAGATATTGAGAACTTTTTCTTCTTTGGATGCAGGTCTATTGACCGCTGCGGTAGAAGTAATACTAATAGGAAGGGTAAGAAAGAACCCAGCGATGGATATGACTACGTATTTGGTGTATTTAGCAAACTGAATGCGTTGCCTAAACAACAATTTCAGTGCTGCCAATATTATTGTAAATATGAATGTGGAGATTGATCTTAAAGTTAATGCCATATCAAGTCCTTTTAAGGTCTTTTATAAGGTAAAGGCGGATTTTAAATCCGCCTTTACGATCCACACAGCTTATTATTTACACCGCTTCTCGCGCGGCTTTCTTACGATCATTTTCTTTCAAATGACGCTTGCGCAAACGGATGCTCTTAGGTGTGATTTCAACCAACTCATCATCGGCAATAAATTCCACTGCATATTCCAATGACAAAGCAATCGGTGGTACCAGACGCACCGCTTCATCGGTACCAGAAGAACGAATATTGGTCAATTGCTTACCTTTAATTGGATTCACCACCAAATCATTGTCACGTGAATGAATACCGATAATCATACCTTCATAGACGGGATCATTATGGCTGACGAACATACGGCCACGATCCTGCAATTTCCAGATCGCATACGCCACTGCCGCGCCATCATCTTGTGAAATCAACACGCCATTGCGACGACCGCCCATGTCACCCTTGGAAGGATCAACTGCAGCATATTCATCAAACACATGGCTCATCAAGCCAGTACCACGGGTCAAGGTCATAAATTCGCCTTGAAAACCAATCAAACCACGTGCGGGAATACGGTATTCCAAGCGAACACGACCTTTGCCATCTGGTTGCATATCTTGCAAATCACCACGGCGACGGCCTAATTCTTCCATCACACCACCTTGATGGTCTTCTTCTACGTCAACGCTCAACAATTCATACGGTTCTTGACGTACGCCATCCACCATTTTGAATACCACGCGTGGACGCGATACGGCCAACTCAAACCCTTCACGACGCATGGTTTCAATCAAAATCGTCAAATGCAATTCGCCGCGACCGGATACTTCAAATACCGTATCGTCATCGGTCGGTGCCACGCGCAAAGCAACGTTAGCTTTCAATTCTTTTTCCAGACGATCTCTTAATTGACGACTGGTAACAAACTTGCCTTCGCGTCCAGCTAAGGGCGAACTGTTCACCATGAAATTCATGGTCAAAGTTGGCTCATCCACAGTCAGCATTGGCAAAGCCTCAGGCGTATCTGTTGCGCAAACTGTACTACCAATACCAATGTCTTCAATCCCGTTGATCAAGACGATATCGCCTGCTACCGCTTCATCTACCAACACGCGATCCAAACCCTTAAAATTCAATACCTGATTGATACGACCTTTGAAAGGTGTGGAATCCGGTCCATTCAAAATCAATACGTCTTGCAAAGCTTTGACACGACCACGATTAATACGGCCGATACCAATCTTGCCAACGTAAGAAGAATAATCCAAAGAAGTAATTTGCAATTGCAACGGGCCATCTGGATTGTCATCACGCACAGGTACGTGTTCCAACACAGCATCAAACAAAGGCTTCATATTGCCTTCACGTACTTCCGCATCACGGCTAGCGTAACCGTTCAACGCAGAAGCAAATACTACAGGGAAATCCAGCTGTTCTTCCGTTGCACCCAACTTGTCAAACAATTCAAAAGTTGCATTGATGACCCATTCTGGACGTGCGCCTGGGCGGTCAATCTTATTAATCACCACGATCGGTTTCAAACCCAGTGCCAACGCTTTACGTGTCACAAAACGGGTCTGCGGCATCGGACCTTCGACGGCATCCACCAAGAGCAAAACGCTGTCGACCATCGACAATACGCGCTCAACTTCACCACCAAAATCGGCATGACCTGGAGTGTCGACGATGTTGATATGGGTGCCTTCATACTCAACCGCGCAATTCTTGGACAGAATCGTGATACCGCGCTCTTTTTCCAAATCATTGGAATCCATCACACGCGTATCAACCTGCTGGTTTTCGCGGAAGGTGCCAGATTGACGGAGCAATTGATCAACTAGAGTGGTTTTACCATGATCAACGTGAGCGATGATGGCGATGTTACGAATAGCGCGTTTTTGATTTGACATAGTTTTAATGCAATAAGTGCAGTGAGTGCAGGAGTGCGTTAAGTGCGGTAAACACGTTAAAGCAGATTTTGCGGATTTTAGAAAGCGCGGGATTATAGCATGCTGCGCTGCAAAATAACTTTGCCCCTGCCGACCTTCCTACTTAACATTCGGATCAGTAACAAACCCCATCTTACTTAACCCACCAGCCTGCGCAGCTGCCATGACTTGCGCCACTTTCTCATATTGCGTGGTGCGATCGGCGCGTAGATGCAAGGCGGGTTGTGGCTGGTGTTGAGCAGCTTCAGCAATCCGTTTTTTTAATTCCTGGACATCGATTAGGATGGTGTTCCAATACACCTTGCCCTGCGCATCAATCGAGAGATTGATCGCTTGCTCCTGCGTGTTATTCGGTACATTGGTGGCGCGTGGCAAATCGACTTTGATGCTGTGCTGGATGACGGGAATGGTAATCATGAACACGATCAGCAACACCAACATCACATCCACCAATGGCGTGGTATTGATTTCAGGGTTGAAATCATCTTCGTTATCGGACAAAGAACCCATTGCCATCATGCGCCTCTTGTCTGGTTATGTTGACTTTGATTTTTACCGTCACCAGAACGAGAACCAGTAACAAACAAAGCGTGCAAGTCAAAACCAAATTTATTCAATTTAGCGATCACCGCCTTATTGCCACGTACCAGTGCGTTGTAACCAAAAGTCGCTGGAATCGCCACCGCCAAGCCCAATGCCGTCATGATCAAAGCCTCGCCTACTGGCCCAGCCACCTTGTCTATGCCAGCTTGCCCGGAAACACCAATCGCCACCAAAGCATGATAAATCCCCCACACCGTGCCAAATAAACCAACAAATGGCGCAGTTGATCCAACCGATGCCAATACCGCCATGCCACTTTGCAAAGTACCGGCAGCATCATCGATCGCTTGCCGTAGCGACAAGGTCATCCAATCACTGATCGATAACTGATCATGCAACTGCCCTTGATGCGTCACCGTTGTGTGGTGCTGCATCGCATCCACCCCAGCGCGCGCAATAGCAGAAAACGGATTATCGTCACCCAAAGTCGCCACACCTTCCGGCACGCTCACCGCGCTCCAAAAAGCATGCCCCGCCGCATGCGCAGCCTTGCGATAACGCAGCAATTGCCATGCTTTACTGACAATCACATACCAAGAGGCAATAGACATAGCGAGTAAGAGTACAGCTACCGATTTAGTGACCATATCCCCTTGGCTCCAGAGATTATCTAATCCATACGGGTTGATGTGCATAATGTTTCCTTTTTAATAAAAACTTTAATTATTTAACCGAGATTATCCATTAACCCCCGTCGTTCCCGCGAGTTTAGGCGGGAATCCAGTGTCTTTCGTTGTTTGCTGCTAAAAGCCACCGGGTCCCCGACTAAAGCAATCGGGGACGACGGTTTTAAGTTTTCCCATATGATCATCGTTTCCGGTGTCATAACAGAACTAATGAGTAATCTCAGTTTAATTATTTAATTGAAAATTAATGGGTATCAAAACAAACACGCTCTGCACTTGCCCATTTTCGCTGTATGGCTTGAATAAATAAGAAGAAAGCACAGTTTGCCGCGCTGCTTCATCCAAGCGTGGAAAGCCGGATGATTTTTGTATTTCCACCTGTTCAGGTTTGCCTTTGAGATTCACCAATACACGCAATATCACCTTACCTTCTTCCTGCATACGACGAGAGAAAGTAGGATAAACCGGCGCTGGTTTTTGTAGATATTCCACGCCAGATGTAACCGTTTTGGGATGCGAGGGACTAGTTGTAGTTGCTGCCAGTGTAGGTGCTGCCGCAACAGGCGACGATGCTGCTTGCGCTACTTGTGTGGATTGCACCGTATGAGTCGGCACTGGCGCAGCCACTTCTGACGGCAATGTTGTAACAGGACGCGATGGCGTCACCAATGGCGTGCCGGCAACCACAGGGATAGGTTTTGGTGCTGGTGCTGATGCTTTGATTTTTTGTGGTTCCTGCGGCTTTTGTAGTTTTTGAGGCTTGTGTGGCTTTTGCAATGCTTGTTGTGGTGCAGGAGCAGCTTGAACAGGCGTAGAAGGCAATAAAGCAATCATGATTTCACGCGGTGGCAAAGGCATCGCATGCTGCTGTAATCCAGGACGCAAGAGTGCAAACAACAAACCGTGCACACCAATAACAATCATGCCCACAAAAAAACGACGCCAAGCAGCGATTTGCATACGGTTAATCACGAAAATTCCACATTGATGAAGGCCAAAAATATCCAGCATGGTACGCAATATTTGTTGGTAATACCATACGATATGCTGTGCTTAATGTAACTAATGGTAAGGGTTAAGAGTAAGCAGTAATAGCAAGCGCTGTATAATCCCACAGGTGATGGAAAGTAATAAAAGTCATCGTAACAAAAAGCTGAGAAGACCCCTACAGCTGGCATATTCGAATGCTTTGTATTCAGTGAAAAAATGGCACTCAATACAGCACGCGCTGGTTGGATCGAGGAACAGTTAGCGGAAGGTTTGAAACACATGGTCGGTTTCCGCAATATCGCCGTCCATGATTACCAAACTTTGCTATTACCGATTACCGTCAAAATCATCACCCATCATCTGGATGCGTTCCTGCAATACAGCGCTGCTATCTTTAAACAAGAAGCACAGTCGCAACTAACATAAATAAACCTAAAAACGGCGATTGCCTCCGGAATTTTCTTGTAACGTCTTGGCTCCTGTCAAACAATCACCTCCAACGGTAATGATGAAACCGGACAGATTGCGTGTTACAAAACCGAACAAATTAAAAACTCACGACACTTAGTTTTGCAAAGTTGACAATATATTTAAACGGGTGCTACAATCGGCAACATAATTATCAATATTGCAACCAATGGGGTAAACAGTCATGATTTCCCACACACCGACATTGACATCGTTCTCTTCAATCAGGAATCATGTCACAGATTCAGATTTGCCCGAAGCGGCAAAAAATGAGGCATTAGCATTAGCACAAGCAATCCAAAACAACGGACTCTCCTCTGATCAATCACGTCAACTAGAAGAAATTCTCTCCTCACAGGAGAGGAGGGGTGAATTCTTTCATGATCCGAGGGTACAACAATGCTTAGTGGAAGGATTAATAGCCAATACACACATGGATGTAAGGGTTCTTGAAGCACTCAGAACTTGTACTCCTTGTCTATCCCCTGCCCAGCAACAAAATCTTTTTAACAATCAATTTTCCTGGGTCTTGCAAGAGCCGCTCACTCCCCAAGCAAGAATCGCCTTGATTTTTTTTACAGACGAGTCAGTTCAACAACAGATTGACTGCCGTATCACGCTTAGCCTCTATCGTGCTTCGGAAAATGAGCGTTTAGATTTCATGCGAGGATGGGCAGGAGAAGAAGGAGCAAGAGAAGTAACAGACGAAGATTTGCTGACATTGCTGCGCGCTGAGAACAAATATGGCACCCCTGGCCTCCATATCGCTTTGCGCGATGGGCATACCAATGCCATTCCCGCATATGGTGAATTATTAACAGCAGCAAGAGCAGCAGGAAAAATAACCGACACAGATTTGCTGACATTACTGCGCGCTGAGGACGAATATGGCAACCCTGGCCTCTATATCGCTTTGGATAATGGGCATGCCGATACCATTAGGGCGTATGGTGAATTATTAAAAGAAGCGAGCACAGCAGGAATATCAGGCGAGCATTTGCTGACATTACTGCGCGCTGAGAACGAATATGGCACCCCTTGCCTCCATATCGCTTTGTACAATGAGCATACCAATGCCATTCGCGCATATGGTGAATTATTAACAGCAGCGAGAGTAGCAGGAGTAATATCAGACACAGATTTGCTGACATTACTGCGCGCTGAAGACGAATATGGCACCCCTTGCCTCCATATCGCTTTGTACAATGAGCATACCAATGCCATTCGCGCATATGGTGAATTATTAACAGCAGCGAGAG
>CAZCIX010000025.1:0-27492 GCA_964498835.1 uncultured Burkholderiaceae bacterium
CATGGATTAATGTCTAGTCCACCACGTCGGGGGGAGCGTGCGTACACGGATAGGTTTTGTGGTTGGCAGGTGCGCACAATGTCGACAAAAATGCGTTCCACGCATTGCTCGTGAAATTCATTATGCTGACGAAATCCGATCAAATATTGTAGCAAGCCTTCTTGCACGATAGGAGGGCCTACATACTGGATTTGCACGCTGGCCCAGTCTGGTTGGCCGGTGACCAAACAATTCGATTTCAATAAATGCGATACCAGTGTTTCTTCCACTGGCGCTTCATCTGCCTGGATTTGCAATAAAGACGTATCGAGTTTGTACTCAGTCACTTCGATGTCTAATCTGTCTAGTAACAACCCGTCTAATTCGCCTATTTGTAAGGAAGAAAAATCCTGTTGCTGCGTCAATGTCACTTGCACCGCTGCACCAAATCCGGCTGATAAATCGGCTTGTAGCAAGCTACGCAGGGCATCAATGCCAGCCAACTTAGTTTGATTGAATGAATTTAAATACAACTTGAAAGATTTAGATTCAATAATGAAAGGCGAGTTGGCCGGTACTGTGACAGTAGCGATTGCAATTTGTGGCTTGCCGCGCAGGTTTAGCCAGGACACTTCATAGGCATTCCAGATATCGACGCCAAAAAAAGGCAGCGTCCCAGTAATACCAATTTCTTCCCGCTTCCCTTGTCTGGGAATAGAAAACAGCAGCGATGGATCGTACTCGGTTTTGTAGATCGTCGTTTTTCCAAGTGGGGAAAAATCGGTGGAGGAAGAGTCTGTCATGTTAATTTTTGGATTCATCCTAAAAACAGTTTGTACACCGGATTGTCACTTTCGTTCCAATGGGGATATCCCAGGGTGTTTAAAAATTCCTGAAACGCGTGCATTTCTTTTTCTGGTACTTGTAATCCCACCAAAATCCTGCCGTAATCAGCACCGTGATTGCGGTAATGGAAAAGGCTGATATTCCAGTTCGGTGCCATGCTGCGCAAGAAGCGAGGCAGGGCACCGGGGCGTTCTGGGAATTCAAAACGGTATAACAATTCATTCTGCGCCAAGGCACTTTTGCCACCGACCAGGTGACGTATGTGCAGCTTGCCCATTTCGTCATCGGTCAAATCCAGCGTTTTGAAGCCGGCATTGTCAAAGTTCTTGGCAATTTTGTTCGCATCGTCGCGATCGGTGGTTTGAATGCCGACGAAGACATGCGCTTCTTTTTGATCACTGATGCGATAGTTGAATTCCGTTACATTGCGTGGGCCGAGCAACTCACATAATTGGCGGAAACTGCCACGCTCTTCCGGGATGGTGACAGCAAACAAAGCTTCACGGGCTTCACCGACTTCGGCGCGTTCTGCGACAAAACGCAGACGATCGAAATTCATATTGGCGCCACATGCAATGCTGATCAGAGTTTGATTTTTAATCGGGTGATCGCTATTTTTGGCACGCTCTATGTATGCTTTTGCACCAGCGACTGCCAGTGCACCGGATGGTTCCAATATGCTGCGCGTGTCTTGAAAGACATCTTTGATCGCAGCGCAAATCGCATCGGTATCGACCAAAATGATTTCGTCGACATACATTTGCGCTAAGCGGAATGTTTCTTCACCGACTAATTTGACGGCTGTGCCATCGGCAAACAAACCCACATCTGGCAGCGTGATGCGTTTTCCTGCTTGCAGACTGCGTGCCATGGCATCGGAATCAGGTGTTTGTACGCCGATGATTTTGATCTCAGGGCGAATTTGTTTGATGTATGCAGCGACACCAGCAATCAAACCACCGCCGCCGATGGCAACAAAAATGGCATGAATAGGATCAGGATGCTGGCGCAGGATTTCCATCCCGATGGTGCCTTGTCCGGCAATCACATCGGGATCGTCGAAAGGATGGACGAAGGTGAGTTGGTATTCTTTTTCTAACGTCAAAGCATGTTGATAGGCGTCAGTGTAAGAGTCGCCAAACAAAACCACTTCACCACCGCGTGCTTGCACGGCTTGAATTTTGACGGGTGGTGTGGTGGTTGGCATGACGATCAATGCTTTGCAGCCAAGCCGCTTGGCAGCCAGCGCGACGCCTTGCGCATGATTGCCAGCTGAAGCGCAAATGACCCCATGTTTTAATTGTTCCGGACTTAAATGCGCCATCTTGTTGTAAGCGCCGCGCAGTTTGAAACTGAACACACTTTGCATGTCTTCACGTTTCAAGTAAATCGCGTTCTCCATTTTTTGAGAAAGCGTCGGTGCCAACTCAAGTGTTGACTCAGTGGCAACATCATAGACACGAGCGGTCAGGATTTTTTTGAGATAATCGGTGGTCATGCTGGTCGGGAAGTGAAAAAGCGATGCATCTTTAACGAAATTGAGAGATTTTAACGACGATAACGCAGTAACTAACAACTAACGAAGACGCTCGCCGTTAAAAACGCCTATTTTATCTTTTTTACCCAGTAACTACCAAAGACAATAAATGATTGAATCTGCTATACATGCTTTATTAGACGTGTTGTCAGTGCCTGAAATTGGTTTGACAGCCGTTTTTCTCATCAGTTTTTTTGCTGCCACTTTATTGCCAATTGGCTCGGAACCAGTTGTATTTGCAGTGGCACAAGCCAATCCATTTTATTTTTGGCCAGTCATATTCGTTGCCACTGCAGGTAACACCTTGGGTGGAATCGTCAATTATTGGTTGGGATATGGCGCGCACGCTGTATTCGCTAAAGAACGCGAAAGTCGCTGGTTTACCTGGTTGGAGCGATTTGGAGCGAAAACTATGTTGTTCGCCTGGTTGCCCATCATCGGAGATCTGATTTGTAGTCTTGCTGGGTGGCTTAAATTGCCATTTTGGCCCAGTGTTTTTTACATGGCGCTGGGTAAATTTTTGCGTTATTTGCTATTGCTGTGCTTGCTATTACGTTTGCCTGAAATACCGGATGGTTTTTGGCGGCAAGTTGCGCAATGGTTTTTATAAAATCTAGGACATGTGGTGGGTGGTGTGGTTTACAACGATGTCCAACGTGTCCTATCGCAATCGGCTAAAATGCGCCTTTAGGGATAGTCCAATAATACAGAGTCATCAATGAGCGCCCCCGCACAAATTCAAACCATCAATCAGTTACATCACATCAATAACGTTCATCCTGCACATGATGTTAACGATGCATCACTCAACCAAAGTGAGAAAATTGCTCTCGCTCGAGTACGTGAAATCCCCTACAACTACACATCGTTTTCCGATCGCGAAATTGTGATTCGCTTGTTGGGCGATGAAGCATGGCGTTTGTTGGATGAGTTACGCGGCGCCCGTCAGACTGGCCGTTCAGCACGTATGTTGTATGAAGTGTTGGGTGACATATGGGTGGTACAGCGTAATCCGTATTTGCAAGACGATTTGCTGGATAACCCCAAGCGGCGCCAGGATTTGATCCAGGCTTTGCATCATCGTTTGGCAGAAGTTGATAAGCGTCGTATGAGCGCAGAATTATCGGAAGTCGATGATGCATTTGCCAAAGCACGCAGCACTAATGTGGAAACATTGTTGCGCGCTGCTAAAAAAGCAGTGACAGAATTTGATGAAGAGTTTCGTCGTACCAGCGATTTGCGCAAACGCAGCATCAAAACATTGGGACGTTATACCGCCAAGGACAATATCAAGTTTGATGGTTTGTCGCGGGTTTCGCACGTCACTGATGCGACCGATTGGCGCGTTGAATATCCTTTTGTCGTCCTGACACCAGATTCAGAAGATGAAATGGCGGGTTTGGTGAAAGCGTGTATTTCGCTAGGATTGACCATCATTCCACGTGGTGGCGGTACGGGTTACACCGGCGGTGCCATTCCATTGACTGCTTTGTCAGCAGTGATTAATACCGAAAAGTTGGAGCAACTCGGCGCAGTTGAAATGACCGTTTTGCCTGGCGTGGAGCGGGAATATGCCACCATTTATTCTGGTGCTGGCGTTGTCACCAAGCGTGTGTCGGATGCTGCTGAAAAAGCCGGTTTTGTATTTGCAGTTGACCCAACCTCTGCCGAAGCATCTTGCATAGGCGGTAATGTGGCAATGAATGCTGGTGGTAAAAAAGCCGTGTTATGGGGTACGGCGCTGGATAATTTGGCCAGTTGGCGCATGGTAGATCCAAATGGTGATTGGTTGGACGTGACGCGGCTTGAGCATAACTTGGGGAAAATCCATGACGTCGAAGTCGCCAAATTCAAATTGGAATGGACACATCCAGAAGCAAGAGCGAAAAATGGCGCGCCGTTTAAGACGGAAATTTTAGAAATTCCAGGCCGCAAGTTTCGTAAAGAAGGCTTGGGCAAAGACGTCACCGATAAGTTTTTAGCTGGTTTGCCTGGTGTGCAAAAAGAAGGGTGCGATGGTTTGATTACTTCCGCACGTTGGATTCTGCACAAAATGCCTAAGCATGCGCGTACTGTTTGTTTGGAATTTTTTGGTCATGCGCGCGATGCGATTCCAGCAATTGTGCAAATCAAAGATTATCTGGATGCTGAAAGCAAAAAAGGCGGCGCTATTCTGGCTGGCCTAGAACATTTGGATGAGCGCTATTTGCGTGCCGTTGGTTATGCCACAAAATCTAAGCGCGGCATTTTGCCCAAAATGGCTTTGTTTGGCGATATCGTTGGCGATGATGAAAATTTGGTCGCACAAGCGGCATCTGAAGTCATACGTATTGCTAATACGCATGTTGGTGAAGGTTTTGTTGCCGTTAGCCCTGAAGCGCGTAAAAAATTCTGGCTCGACCGTGCACGTACCGCAGCGATTTCTAAGCATACCAATGCCTTTAAAATCAATGAAGATGTGGTGATTCCCTTGGATCGTATGGGGGAATACACGGATGCGATTGAGCGCATCAATATCGAATTGTCTTTGCAAAATAAATTGGCTTTGTTGCTGGATTTGCGTGGCTTTTTCGCTGCTGATAATTTGCCTTTAGGCAAAAGCGAAGATGCGGAAGGTGATGATATTCCTGATGCCGTGATGTTGGAGGACCGCGTTCACCAAGCTGAGCAATTGTTGAATACCACTTACGCACGCTGGTCGTATTGCTTGTCGCATCTGGATTTGCCTTTGCGCGATGCCAAAAACGAATTGTTGGCCTTAGGACTAGAAAAATTAACCAGCGCTTTTGATGAGCGTTTAGCCAAACAACCAGATGCAAGGCTATTAGATCTCATGCAGGATCGCACCATACGTATATCCTGGAAGACCGAAGTGCGGGCGCAGTTACGCCAGATTTTTAGTGGTGCGGCGTTCAAATTAATTTTGGATGAATGTACAGCTAGACATCAAAAAATATTGCGTAGCCGGGTTTTTGTGGCGCTGCACATGCATGCAGGTGATGGCAATGTGCATACCAATATTCCGGTCAATTCCGATAATTACGAAATGCTGCAAGTCGCGCATCAGGCAGTTGAACGCATCATGGTGCTGGCGCGTTCTTTGGATGGCGTAATTTCCGGTGAGCATGGCATTGGTATTACTAAGTTGGAATTTTTGACGGAAGATGAAATCAGCGAATTCCGCTCTTACAAGCAGCGTATCGATCCTGAAGGCCGCTTTAACAAAGGTAAATTGTTGAATTTGCCTGAACTGCCTGCCAATTTGCACAATGCGTATACGCCTTCGTTTGGTTTGATGGGGCATGAATCTTTGATCATGCAGCAAAGCGATATTGGTGCGATTGCTAGTAGCGTTAAGGATTGTTTGCGTTGCGGTAAATGCAAACCAGTGTGTGCGACGCATGTGCCACGCGCGAATTTATTGTATTCGCCACGTAATAAGATTTTGGCTACTTCTTTGTTGGTGGAAGCATTCTTATACGAAGAGCAAACACGGCGCGGTATTTCCATCAAACATTGGGATGAATTTGCTGATGTTGCCGACCATTGCACGGTTTGCCATAAGTGTTTGACACCCTGCCCGGTTGATATTGATTTCGGCGACGTATCCATGAACATGCGTAATTTATTGCGCAAGATGGATAAAAAGCCTTTTAATCCCGGCACAGCCGCTTCAATGTTCTTCCTCAATGCCAAAGATCCCGCAACGATTAAGGCAGCCCGTGAGGTGATTTTTTCTTGGGGTGTTGCTGCACAGCGTTTTGGCAACACAATTTTCAAAAAACTAGCTAGAAAGCAAACCAAAGCGCCTCCAGCTAGCAAGGGAAAACCACCGGTTCGGCAACAAGTTATTCATTTCGTGAATAAAAAAATGCCTGGTAATTTACCGAAAAAGACAGCGCGTGCTTTGTTGGAAATAGAAGATGACAAAATCATTCCTATCATTCGTAATCCGCGCAATACCACGGTCGATACGGAAGCTGTGTTTTATTTTCCGGGGTGTGGTTCTGAGCGCTTGTTCTCTCAGGTTGGCTTGGCAACGCAGGCGATGTTGTGGAATGTAGGCGTACAAACGGTATTGCCACCTGGCTATTTGTGTTGTGGTTATCCGCAGCGCGGTTCGGGTGATTTTGAAAAGGCAGAAAAAATCATTACCGACAATCGTGTCTTGTTCCATCGCATGGCAAACACACTCAATTATTTGGATATTAAGACGGTGATTGTGTCGTGTGGAACGTGCTACGATCAGTTGCAGGGTTATCAATTCGATAAAATTTTCCCTGGTTGTCGCATACTCGACATTCATGAATATTTGATGGAAAAAAATGTCAAATTAGAAGGCATTGATGGTGTGCGTTATATGTATCACGATCCTTGCCATAGCCCGATGAAGTTACAAGATCCATTAAAAACGGTGAACGCGCTGATTACCACAGAAGACAATCTGAAGATTGAAAAAAATGATCGTTGCTGTGGTGAGGCCGGTACGTTGGCAGTTTCCAGGCCAGACGTTTCTACGCAAATTCGTTTCCGCAAAGAGCAAGAAATGACCAAAGGCGCAGATAAATTGCGCGCTGATGGCTTTACTGGTGATGTAAAAGTATTGACTAGTTGCCCAGCTTGCTTGATGGGGTTGACGCGTTTTGATGAGGATGCGGGTACCAATGCGGATTACATCGTGGTTGAGATGGCGAAACACATATTGGGAAGCAATTGGCTGCCAGATTATGTGTCGAATGCCAACAATGGTGGTATTGAGCGGATTTTGGTTTAAAAGCTTTCAATCAAAAAAACCAAAAGAAAACGGCTGCGATGTTTGTACATCGCAGCCGTTTGAATTTGTTCCCCGCCGTGTAGCGTTGCCGGCATCCTGAACCAAGGCGGTTCAAGTTGGTCGCAGTAAGTTCAATTTCGGGTTCATCGGACTGGCGATGCTCACACCTATCGAACAAAATCCCACAACCTATGCACATAAATGGTTCAAGGAATATATGACAATCGCAAACAGAGCAGGGAACTTTAGTCTACTCTGATCGAATCGTATGTCAAATGATTTTAGCGTTAGTCGGCAAGATTTAATGCTTGTATTTTTAGTGTTTGTATTATTTGATATCGCTGTTTAAAGCTTTATCTAAAACAAGTTGCATTGCGCTGATTTTTTGTTTCACATCAGGCAGACTTAGACTATTCGAGTCTTCGTTAATCGATTTTTGCAGGGATAAAAGCTGCGCGGCAATGGCCAAGCCTGCCATGACAGCGATGCGGTCATTTCCTTTGACTTTCCCACTATCACGTATGGCGCACATTTTTTCATCTAAACAAGCAACGGCTTTTTGCAAGCTTGCTTCTTCACTTTTTTGACAAGTCAATTTATACACTTGCCCCATGATGATGGCGTCAAACTGGATCATGCTGTCGTGTCTTCGAATAATGATAAGGAGGATGGCGGAGGTGGAAAAGATGGCGTTGGTGCTGGTGTGGCCGGAATGATTTCCAGCAAAGCGGCAACGCGTTGAGAAGCTTCTTGCATGCGTTTTGACAGCTCGGCGTTTTCGGTTGTGAGAACAGCCATACGCAAGCGTAAATCAGCGTTTTCTTGGCGTAATAACAGTGTTAATTCGGCCAATTGATTGATTTTTTCAGAGAGTGATTGGAATTCGGGAATCATCCTCTAACTATAGTGTGGCAGGCGAATAGTAGTCAATAGTTTCGCTCTAAAAGGTATAGTGTTTTAGTCGTATTTCATGTGTTTTACTGAAAAATGTGGCAGAATTCCGCCTCTTTGGCATCAAAATTCATTAGTTTTAAGGAATTTGTTAATCAATCATACTTGTTGTAATTTTGTCACATATGTTTGTCGTATGTGATGGTCATGTAACAAGATTGGGAGTGGTATATATGGCGTTTTTGCAAGGTAAAAAAATTCTCATTACTGGACTATTGTCCAATCGTTCGATTGCTTATGGTATTGCTCAGGCATGTAAACGTGAAGGGGCCGAGTTGGCTTTCACTTATGTTGGAGAGCGCTTCAAAGATCGTATTACTGAGTTTGCAAAAGAATTTGGTAGTGAACTAATTTATGAGTGCGATGTCAGTAGCGATGAGCAAATTAATGCGTTATTTGCCAATTTGAATCAATCTTGGGATCATCTGGATGGATTGGTGCACTCAATCGGTTTTGCACCGCGTGAAGCAATTGCGGGTGACTTTTTGGAAGGGTTGTCGCGTGAAGGATTTAAAACTGCGCACGATATTTCTGCTTATAGCTTTCCTGCGATGACAAAAGCAGCATTGCCGATGTTGCGAGAGGGTTCTTCTGTACTCACTCTTTCGTATTTAGGCGCTGTGCGTGCCATTCCTTATTACAACACGATGGGTTTGGCGAAGGCTTCTTTGGAGGCTAGCGTACGTTATTTGGCTGAGTCTTTGGGTAAAAAAGGTATTCGTGCAAATGGTATTTCTGCTGGCCCAATTAAGACTTTGGCAGCGAGCGGTATTAAAGATTTTGGTACTTTGTTGGGCTTTGTCGCTGCGCACGCACCATTGCGTCGCAATGTCACGATTGAGGAAGTCGGTAATACCGCAGCGTTCATGTTGTCCGATTTGGCTTCTGGTATTACGGGGGAAATTACCTACGTAGATGGTGGCTTTTCCCATGTTATGGGTTTGAATGCTGAATCTTATTAAGAAATAAATATCATTCTATAAAGCGCAAGGGACAGAAATGCTGTATAGTGCGGCCCCTTGCGCTGCAATCCTTTGTGCGTAAGAAGTAAATCATAGTAATTTAGCAGCTTCGCAAGCCTTGGCGCATCTTGATGATGTCGCTAATAAAGCCTCCCGCCTTGTGTGTTACATCTGACACCGTCCCGGCGCAAAGCTTTTGTGCCGAAATTTCTTCTTTCCTGAGTCATTTCGTCGGTTGGCGTTGCTATCTTGCGTTCCGTGCATTTGTCTGGAACGCCAATTTATACGAAATATAAGAAAGAAAATAATGAATTTTGAAACACTTGGTCTTCACGCGTCTATTCTTAAAGCACTGGTTGATGCTGGTTATACAGAAGCAACTCCTGTTCAAGCACAAGCCGTTCCTGCTGGTATAGAAGGACGTGATTTGATGGTTTCTTCTCAAACGGGTTCTGGTAAAACTGCTGCATTTATGTTGCCTGCCTTGCATAAATTGGCTGTGTCCGAGCAAGCAAATCAAGCAGTAGGTAATCAGGAAAGTTACCCAGCGCGTGGCCGTAACGACCGCCCGCGTTTTAGAGCCGCACAACCTAAGATGCTGGTGTTGACGCCAACGCGTGAGTTAGCGTTGCAAGTCACTACGGCGACGGAAAAATACGGCGCTTATATGCGACGTGTAAAAGCAATTTCAATTTTGGGTGGTATGCCTTATCCCAAACAAATGCAATTGTTGGCTAAGAACCCAGAAATTCTGGTCGCGACGCCAGGTCGTTTGATCGACCATATGGAATCCGGCAAGATTGATTTCTCGCAATTGCAAATTTTGGTGCTGGATGAAGCTGATCGCATGCTCGATATGGGTTTTATTGATGACATTGAAAAAATCGTCGATGCCACACCAGAGACACGTCAAACGATGTTGTTTTCCGCAACGTTGGACGGTGTTGTTGGCAATATGGCAAAACGTATCACGCGTGATCCATTGGTGATTCAAATCGCTAGCTCTTCTAGCAAGCATGAAAACATTCAACAGCGCGTGCATTTTGTGGATGATTTGTCCCATAAAAACCGTTTGCTCGATCATTTGTTGCGTGACGTATCTTTAAATCAAGCAGTGATTTTTACTGCGACTAAACGTGATGCCGATACAATTGCTGATCGTTTGAATATTGCCGGCTTCTCTGCAGCTGCTTTGCATGGTGACATGCACCAAGGCGCACGTAACCGTACCTTGCAAAACTTGCGTCGTGGCAATATCAAGGTGTTGGTAGCAACCGATGTTGCTGCACGTGGGATTGATGTGCCGACTATTACGCACGTGTTTAATTACGATTTGCCAAAATTCGCGGAAGATTACGTGCACCGTATTGGTCGTACTGGCCGTGCGGGTCGTAATGGTGTTGCCGTTTCTTTGGTCAATCATGCTGAACATATGAATGTGAAGCGTATTGAACGTTTTATTAAACAGTCAATTCCAGTTGATATCATCGAAGGTTTTGAACCCAAGAAAACCACGTTTGCTCCACGCTCTAATTCCAAGCCAGGTGGCTGGAAACCAGGCGATAGCCGTGGGCACGCCAAGTTTGGGCAACGTACTTTTAGTAAGCCAAATGCAGCGCCACGTAGTGGTGGGGGTGGTTACAAAGGGCGTTCCAACTTTAACGATAATGGCGGCGCACGTCGTGCTTACGGTGACCATTGATTTTTGTGTAAGCAACAAACTTGGCAAATCAATCGCTTAATTAATCCGAAATTGTCCATTAACCTCGTCGTTCCCGTGGGTTTAGACGGGAATCCAGTGTCTTTTTCGTTTAATGGTAAAGGTTACTGGGTCCCCGACTAAAGCACTTGGGGACGACGGCTTTAAGTTTTTCCGTATTACCATCTTTCTCGTGGGAATGATGGGGACTAATGGATAATCTCAGTTGATGTATTAACTAATACAACTTAACAATGAATATGATGTTTTTTGGAGTGGAAGGATTTTCCTTCCTTCTTTTATTGTTATTGTCCGGGTTTGCTGGTTTTGTTGATGCTGTAGTCGGTGGCGGTGGTTTGATTCAAGTGCCGGCTATTTTCACTACTTTCCCCAATGCTGTGCCCGCGACTTTGTTGGGCACGAATAAAGTGGCTTCCATCTGTGGAACCACTTTAGCCAGTGTCCGTTATATGGGCCGAGTCGTCTTGCCGTGGCGGATGTTGATCGGCGCATTTATTAGCACTTTATTGTTTGCTTTCATCGGTGCCAAAGTCATGAGTACGGTGTCCAAGGAGTGGATGCGTGCCTTTGTGCTGGTGTTGCTGATCGTCGTGGCAATCGTGACCTGGTTTAGCAAAGAGTTTGGTCAGCACCACGCGCCACGTTATTTTGGTCGTAAAGAAATCCTGATGGGTGTGCTGGTTGGTGCGGTGTTGGGATTTTATGATGGCTTTTTTGGTCCGGGCATGGGGACGTTTTTGATTTTCTGTTTTGTGTATTTCTTTGGCTATGATTTTTTACTAGCCTCAGCGATGAGCAAAATATTGAATTGGGCGTCGAATTTTGCTGCCTTGACGTATTTTGTGCCTACTGGTCACGTGATATGGGGTGTCGGATTGTTAATGGCTGGCGCCAATATCTCTGGCGCCTGGATAGGCAGTCATATGGCGATTCGTCGGGGGCCAGGATTTGTTCGTATTTTCTTTTTAGGCATATTGGTCGTTTTGATCGCTAAACTGGGCTGGCAGGTTTGGATTGGATAGCGATCAAAAGGGTGTTTTATTCTTATGACCTGATTGCCGCTGCGCATTCTCTGACCAAGGCGGGACCGCGATAAATCAAACCTGTATACAGTTGCACCAGCGAGGCGCCTGCCTTGATTTTTGTTTGTGCATCTTCTCCTCGCATAATCCCACCTACGCCTATGATGGGCAGTGCGTCGCCGATTTCTGCTTTTAATAATTGAATTACCGTATTTGACAAGGGCAGCACAGGCGCGCCTGATAGACCACCGATTTCTGTTGCGTACGGCAAATGTTGTACTGCATTGCGGGAAGTCGTGGTGTTGGTGGCAATGACGGCATCAATCTTGTGTCGCAATAAAGCGGCGGCGATGTTCTGAACCTGTTCGCTATCGATATCGGGTGCAATTTTGAGCGCCAAGGGAACGTAGCGTTTGTGTTTGTCAGCCAAGCGTTGTTGCGCAGATTTAAGCCTTGCAAGCAGAGCGTCGAGTTCAGATGCACCTTGCAATTGACGTAAATTTTTAGTGTTGGGTGAAGAGATATTGATCGTCACGTAATCGGCGTAGGGATAAACTTTTTCTAAGCAATATTCGTAATCATCGCCCGCACTCTCCATGCTCGTGTCAGCGTTTTTTCCGATGTTTAGACCTAGCACACCTTCTTTGTTTTGATAAAACTTAGAAAGCTGCACATTGTTGACAAACGCGTCCACGCCGCCATTATTGAATCCCATCCGGTTGATCAAGGCGTGCGCGCTTGGTAGGCGAAACATGCGTGGCAAGGGATTGCCCGCCTGCGCGCGTGGCGTCACGGTGCCGATTTCAAGAAAACCAAAGCCCAGCGAAGCCAGCGCATCAATATACGCGCCATCTTTATCCAAGCCTGCCGCTAAACCAACTGGATTGGGAAAATTAATGCCCATCACATGACGTGGGTCGGCTTTGGGTTGCGGTAAGGCTTTAGTTAAACCAAGTGCATTGGCGCGTTTTAATGTGCCCAAAGTTGAACTATGTGCCGCCTCTGGGTCAAGTGAAAACAAGACTGGGCGGATTAATGTGTATAGAAGGTTATCGAACATAAGTTATGAAGGGATAAAAAAGGGGGAAATAGAAGGTTGCCAAACCTTAATCTGTTTTTGCTGAATTGCTTGCTGTATATGCGCCATGAATTCCGCGCGTGAGATGCAGCCACCACCTAATGAAGCGAGATGTACGGTTTCTTGCTGACAATCAATCATCGCAACTTGGTTCCTTTTTAAAAAATCCACCAGATAAGCCAAAGCGATTTTTGACGCATTCGGTATGAGAGCAAACATGGATTCGCCGTAAAACATGTGCCCGATGCTGATTCCATATGCGCCGCCGACTAGGCGTCCATCCAGCCATACCTCGGATGAATGGGCATAACCTTGATGATGCAATGCGCTGTAGCCGGTGATGATGTCTTCTGAAATCCATGTGCCAGCACCATCTTTGCGTGGTGCTGCGCAAGCACGGATGACTTGTTCAAATGCGCTATCAAAACGAATTTGCCAGGGGCCATCGTAAAGCATGCTTTGGTGTACTTGCTTCAAGACTTTTTTCAGACTGTGCGACACCTTGAAGCGATCGGTCCACAACACCATTCTGGGATCGGTACTCCACCACAAAATAGGTTGGCCTTCAGAAAACCAGGGGAAAATGCCTTGTCGATAAGCGTCCAGCAAACGTGCTGGTGATAAATCCGCTCCCACGGCTAGCAAACCAGCCGCGCCGTCAGCTTCGGTCAATGCCTCAGCAACATCCGGAAAAGCGGTATCGGCGTCTAACCATGGAATCATGTTGTTTTAAGACCGTGTTTTACGATGTGTAATGTGTTGAACGGGCGACGTCATGGGTATGGAAGCTATATACACCGCCTTGAATGCCACTTTTGATCGCATTCCAATCGGCAAAAAAACACTTCAATGTATGCGTTACGGTAGGAAATGCGATTTCATCCCAGGGAATTTCTTTTTCCGTAAAAAGCTTCACTTCCAGACTTTCTGTTCCTGCTTTGTAATTGAGATTAAGTAAAGTGGCGCGGTAAAACATATGGACTTGATGTGCATGCACGACATTGAGTAGGGTAAATAGCTCATGCAGTTTGACTTCGGCACCGGCTTCTTCCACTGTCTCACGTATTGCCGCTTCAGCGGTGGTTTCATCGTTTTCCATAAAACCAGCTGGCAACGTCCAATAGCCATGACGCGGTTGGATGGCGCGTTTGCATAGCAAAACACGAACCTCACCATCACTTTCGTTTTCCCAGACAGGAATGGAGCCCAGCACCATTTTCGGATTTTGGTAATGAATCGCGCCGCATTGAATGCAAACATGGCGTGGGCGGTTGTCATCTGGTGGGGTGATAAACGAAATGGGATGCGCGCATTCAGGGCAGAATTTCATAGGAATAAAATGATGAGAATCGTCGAAAGTAGCGGAATTAGTACGCGCGCCAGTGTATCACCGTCTTTTATTTTCTGAAATTTGCTTTATTTAGCTTATTTGTTTTGCTTTATAGGTCAATTTTATGTATTATGTATGGCTCAGACGCGGGGTGGAGCAGTCTGGCAGCTCGTCGGGCTCATAACCCGAAGGTCACAGGTTCAAATCCTGTCCCCGCAACCAGACAAAGTAAATAACATCAGTATCTAGCGCTAGCCCAACTTCAACGTTGGGCTTTTTGCTTTCTAGACTTCATCAAAAGCACATGTGGCCCTATCCTCATATCGTCGCGCATCGTGGCGGCGGCATTCTTGCTCCTGAAAACACATTAGCTGCCATGCGTTGCGGCTTGGCGCATGGTTTTCATGCGGTTGAGTTTGATGTCATGTTGTCCAAAGATGGCATTCCTGTTGTGATGCATGACGTGGAGCTTGGTCGCACAGTATCGGGGGTAGGCCGGGTATGCGATTTCACCGCAAAAGAACTGGTTGCTATGGACGCTGGCAGTTGGTTTAGCCCTGAATTCCGTGGCGAGACCATTCCTTTATTAGAGCAAGTGATCGTTTTTTGCCAGAAAAATCATATCTGGATGAATGTGGAAATCAAGCCTGATCCATCTTGGGAATCAGAAACTGGGCGTGCAGTCGCTCAGATGGTGCGCCAGCATTATGTTGATGTGATTCAAGACGATCATCAAAATCAAGCAAAACTACCCTTGCTTTCTTCTTTCTCCTTTGATGCATTAATGGCTGCCAAGCTGGCGGTACCGGATATTCCGCGCGCTTATCTGGTTGAAACTTTGCCAGCGGATTGGTTGCAATGTTTGCAAAAATTAGATGCGATTGCTTTGCATATCGATCATCAACACCTTTCTTTACCGATAGCTAAGGCCGTTAAGCAAGCGGGTTTTGGCCTGTTTTGTTACACCGTCAATGACCTTGCTCGTGCGCAGGAAATCATGGCGTGGGGTGTGGATGGATTTTGTACGGATCAGCTCGGTTTGGCTTCCATTTATCCTCACGTATAATTGCGGGTTGAGCTATAAAGCCCCAGCCCCATTTTTATTTTAAAAAATATGAAATCTTCTGAAATCCGTCAAAAATTCCTCCAGTTTTTCGCTTCCAAAGAACATACGATTGTGCGTTCGTCTAGTTTGGTGCCTGGAAATGATCCCACTTTGCTCTTTACCAATTCCGGTATGGTGCAGTTCAAGGATGTTTTTCTTGGTACCGAAAAGCGTGATTATGTGCGTGCCACTTCTGTACAGCGATGTCTACGTGCTGGTGGTAAGCATAATGATTTGGAGAATGTCGGTTATACCGCGCGTCACCATACTTTTTTTGAAATGCTGGGTAACTGGTCGTTTGGCGATTACTTTAAGCGTGATTCCTTGATGTGGGCTTGGGAGTTGTTGACCAAGGTGTATGGCTTGCCAGCAGAGAAATTGTGGGCAACCGTCTATGAAACAGATGATGAAGCCTATGACATTTGGGTCAATGTGATTGGCTTGCCAAAAGAACGTGTTGTTCGCATCGGTGATAACAAGGGTGCGCCTTATGCGTCCGATAATTTTTGGCAGATGGCTGATACCGGTCCATGTGGACCTTGTTCTGAGATTTTTTATGACCATGGCGCTGACGTATGGGGTGGGCCACCGGGCAGTCCAGAGCAGGATGGCGATCGTTACATTGAAATTTGGAACAACGTCTTCATGCAATTTGATCGTCAGATTGATCCAAAAACTGGCATTGCCAGCTTGACGCCATTGCCTAAACCTTGCGTTGATACTGGCATGGGATTGGAGCGTTTGGCAGCGGTGTTGCAACATGTGCATAGCAATTACGAAATCGATTTGTTCCAAAACCTGATCAAAGCTGCTGCGCGCGAAACGGGTACGCAAGATTTGGGTAATAACTCGCTCAAAGTGATTGCGGACCATATTCGTGCTTGTTCCTTTTTAATTGTCGATGGCGTTGTTCCTGGCAATGAAGGCCGCGCTTATGTGTTGCGCCGTATCGTGCGTCGTGCTTTGCGGCATGGACATAAGTTGGGTCAAAGTAAGCCATTTTTCCATCGTTTGGTCAAAGATTTGGTGCTGGAAATGGGAGAGGCTTACCCTGAGTTGGCCGAAGCGGCGTCACGCGTAGAGCAAGTTTTGCAGCAAGAAGAAGAGCGCTTTGGTGAAACCTTAGAACATGGCATGAAGATTCTGGAAGCCGCGCTAGCAAAGGATGGCAAAAATCTGGATGGCAATACGGCCTTTACGCTGTACGACACGTTCGGCTTCCCACTCGATTTGACGGCAGATATTTGCCGCGAGCGTAATGTGACTTTGGATGAAGCGGGTTTTGATGCCGCGATGGCGCAGCAAAAAGCAACCGCGCGCGCTAGCGGCAAATTCAAAGCAGCGACAACGATTGAATATAACGGCGACAAGACGCAATTTGTGGGTTACACCATGTTGACGCAAGAAGCAAAAATTACGGCCTTGTACGTGGATGGCAATTCAGTACAGCAAGCTCAAGCTGGTCAAAATGCGTTGGTATTGTTGGATACCACGCCTTTTTATGCTGAATCCGGTGGTCAAGTAGGCGACGTAGGCTTGCTTGAGTCTAGCCAGGCCTTGTTTGAAGTGCTGGATACGCAAAAAGTCCAGCCCGATGTTGTTGGACATCACGGTCGTTTAAGCAAAGGCTCATTTGCTGTTGGCGATGTCGTCAATGCGCAAGTGAATCTCAAAGTGCGTGAGCAAACCATGCGCAATCATTCCGCAACGCATTTGATGCATAAGGCTTTGCGTGTGGTGTTGGGTAGCCATATTGCGCAAAAGGGTTCCTTGGTGGATGCGGAAAAAACCCGTTTTGACTTTAGTCATAACGCGCCGCTGACTGCGGATGAAATTCGCCAGGTTGAGGCCATCGTCAACCAGGAAATCCTGGCCAATGCAGCGACAGAAGCCAACATCATGGCTTACGACGATGCGATCAAGTACGGTGCGATGGCACTGTTTGGTGAGAAATATGGCGATCAAGTCCGCGTGTTAGGTGTGGGTTCGTCGAAAGAATTGTGCGGCGGTACTCACGTTGCGCGTACTGGTGATATTGGCTTGTTCAAAATTGTGGCGGAAAGCGGCGTCGCATCCGGCGTTCGCCGGATTGAAGCGGTGACAGGTGAGGCGGTGATTCAGCGCTTATGGGATTTGAGTGGTCAATTGGAACAGGCTGCGGTTGATTTTGCCGCCAAAAAAAGCGTGTTGGAAAAGGAAATCGGCAAGCTCAAATCGAAGTTGGCAGCAAGTCAGGGCAATGATTTAGTCGCACAAGCGCAAGAGGTCAATGGCATCAAAGTATTGGCGGCAACGCTGGAAGGCGCCGATGTCGCGACATTACGCGCGGCAGTGGATACCTTAAAAGACAAGTTGAAGACCGCAGCCGTGATCCTGGCGACCGTCAATGACGGCAAGATCAGTTTGATTGCAGGCGTGACAGCCGATGCGATTTCTAAAGTAAAAGCAGGCGATTTAGTCAATTTCGTTGCGCAACAGATTGGCGGAAAAGGTGGTGGTCGTCCTGACATGGCGCAAGCTGGCGGTACGGATGTCGAAAATTTGCCCAAAGCATTGGCCAGCGTTCCTACATGGATAGGTAATCATGGAGTTTGATAAAGATTTAGATGCACGTGGTTTGCATTGTCCATTGCCAATTCTGAGAACAAAAAAAGCATTGGCAGAGATGCAAAGCGGTCAAGTATTGCGGATTGCCGCAACGGATCCGGGTTCTGTGCGTGATTTTCAGGCATTTGCCAAGCAGACGGGAAACACGCTGCTGTTGCAAATGGCAGTCGAGCAGGATTTTGTGTTCTTCATGAAACGTAAATAATTGAATTCATTGTTAATCTGGATTATCTACACCCCGTCGTTCCCGCGGGTTTAGGCGGGAACCCAGCGTCTTTCGTTGTTTGCAGCTAAAAGCCACTGGGTTCCCGACTAAAGCACTCGGGGACGACGGTTTTAAGTTTCTCCGTATTGCTCGTTCCTGCGGGAACGACGGTGAGGTTAATTGTTGATTAGTTAATTAATATCCATCCTTTAATAGGAAACTTGTTATGAAAATTTTGGTAGCAGTCAAGCGTGTAGTTGATTACAACGTCAAGGTGCGCGTGCAAGCCGATGGTTCTGGCATCGAATTAGCCAACGTCAAAATGTCGATGAATCCCTTCGATGAAATCGCCATGGAAGCCGCAGTGCGGTTGAAAGAAGCCGGCAAAGCGACGGAAATCATCGCCGTTTCATGCGGCGTCGCGCAGTGCCAGGAAACTTTACGCACCGCAATGGCAATCGGTGCTGACCGTGCCGTGTTGGTGCAAACAGAAGCCGAACTGGCACCTTTGGCGGTGGCTAAATTGCTCAAAGCACTGGCGGATAAAGAGCAACCATCGCTGATTATTTTAGGCAAGCAAGCAATTGACGATGATTGCAATCAAACGGGTCAAATGTTGGCGGCATTGCTGGACTGGCCACAAGCGACGTTTGCTTCTGAAATCGTTATGGGTGACGATGACAGCAAAGTCACCGTTACGCGCGAAGTCGATGGTGGATTAGAAACCTTGGGATTGACCCTGCCAGCGTTGATTACAACTGATTTGCGCTTGAATGAGCCACGCTATGTGACTTTGCCCAACATTATGAAGGCTAAGAAAAAGCAGCTCGATACCATCACACCAGCGGATTTGAATGTCGATGTGAGTTCACGGATTAAAACTTTAAAAGTTTCCGAACCACCCAAGCGCTCCGCCGGTGTCACCGTGCCCGATGCGGCGACTTTGGTAGCGAAACTCAGAAATGAAGCAAAAGTTATTTAATAAGGAAAATCATGGTTGCATTAATCATTGCCGAGCACGATAACGCGATTCTCAAAGGAAGCTTAGCCAACACAGTGACTGCTGCGCGCCAATGCGCAGGGGAAGTGCATGTGCTGGTTGCTGGTCACAATTGCGCCGCTGTTGTAGAGGCTGCTGCACAGATTGACGGTGTCTCCAAAGTATTGCTGGCGGATGCTGTGCAATTTGCGGATGGATTGGCTGAAAACGTCGCTAAACAGGCGCTGGCTTTGGCGGCGTCGTATACGCATATTTTGGCTTCAGCGACGGCGTATGGTAAGAATATTTTGCCGCGCGTAGCCGCTGTGCTGGATGTGGGACAAATTTCTGAAATCACTAAAGTGCAGGCGCCCGACACATTCGAGCGTCCAATTTATGCCGGTAATGCGATTGCCACCGTGCAATCGGCTGATCCCATCAAAGTCATTACCGTGCGCACGACTGGATTTGATGCCGCAGCTAATGTCGGCGGCACTGCCACGGTTGAAAATGTAGCTGCCGTAGCGGATACAGGAAAATCCGCTTTTGTTTCCCGTGCCGTTTTGCAATCCGAGCGTCCTGAGTTGATTGCTGCCAAGGTGATTGTGTCAGGTGGTCGTGGTTTAGGTTCGGCAGAGAATTTCAAAATTCTTGAGCCTTTAGCCGACAAATTGAATGCCGCGATGGGTGCTTCTCGCGCCGCAGTCGATGCCGGTTTTGTACCGAACGATTGGCAAGTCGGTCAAACTGGCAAAATCGTTGCACCCCAGTTGTATATCGCAGTCGGTATTTCCGGTGCTATCCAGCATTTGGCTGGGATGAAGGATTCCAAAGTGATTGTTGCAATTAACAAAGATCCTGAAGCGCCGATTTTCTCGGTTGCGGATTACGGCATTGTGGGTGATTTGTTTGAAGTGGTGCCACAACTCGTGGCAGCGTTGTAAAACTCCTCCTCCCGTCGTCTTTGAAGTCGTATCACGCCACTGGGCTCCCGCCTAAAACCGCGGGAGCGACGTAGCACCTCCCCAATTCAATTTTGTAGAGGTTCACATGCCTTACATCGCCCCCCTCAAAGACATGCTGTTCGCCATGCGCGAATTGGCGGATTTGCCAGCAATCGCAGCATTGCCTGGTTGTGAAGATGCGACGTCAGACGTGGTGGAAGAAATCCTCAACCAGCATGCCAAGTTTTGTGCTGATGTATTGGCACCGCTGAATGCTTCGGCAGACCGTGCACCTAGCGTTTGGCATGAGGGACGTGTCACGACTGCGGCGGGTTTTAAGGAAGCATTCAAAGCCTATGGCGATGCTGGTTGGCAAGGTGTACAACACCCTGTTGTATTTGGCGGTCAAGGTTTGCCTAAGTTGCTCGCAGCGGCTTGTACGGAAATGCTCAATTCCGCCAATCTCGCTTTTGCTCTTTGTCCCTTGTTGACGGATAGTGCTATCGAAGCCTTGTTTGTGGCGGGATCCGAGCAGCAACAAGCGACTTATCTCCCACATTTCATCAGCGGCAAATGGACTGGCACCATGAATTTGACTGAGCCGCAGGCGGGTTCGGATTTGGCTGCGATCAAAACACGTGCTGTGCCGCAGCCGGATGGCAGTTACAGGATTTTTGGTACCAAAATTTTCATCACCTATGGCGAACACGATATGGCAGAAAATATCGTGCACATGGTGTTGGCGCGCACACCGAATGCGCCCCCGGGCGTAAAGGGGATTTCCTTATTCATCGTGCCTAAATTTTTTTCCAATGCAGATGGTTCTTCGGCTGAATTAGGTGAACGCAACGACGTCCATTGCGTCTCGCTAGAACACAAAATGGGTATTAAGGCCAGCCCTACCGCCGTCTTGCAATTTGGCGATCACGGTGGGGCCATAGGCAGTTTGGTTGGCTTGGAAAATCATGGTTTGGAATACATGTTCATCATGATGAATTCCGCCCGCTTTTGCGTTGGTTTGCAAGGCATTGCACTGGCAGAGCGCGCTTACCAAAAAGCCGTGCAATTCTCTAAAGAACGCGTGCAGTCGCGTGATTTGTTGAACGCCAAAGCCGATCCAGTCACTATCATCCATCATCCCGATGTACGCCGTATGTTGATGATGATGCGGGCGCAGATTGAGGCTGGGCGTGCTTTAGCCTACGTTGCCGCCGCTGCTTGCGACAACGCTCGCCACCATGCAGACGCAGATGAGCGTCTGCAGTCCCAGGCGTTTTATGAATATTTGGTGCCGATCGTCAAAGGTTGGTGCACGGAAATGTCGATCGACGTTGCGTCTACCAGCGTGCAAGTGCATGGCGGCATGGGTTTTATCGAAGACACCGGTGTTGCGCAATATTATCGTGATGCAAAAATATTGACGATTTATGAAGGCACCACGGCGATTCAAGCCAATGATTTGATTAGCCGGAAAACCATGCGCGATGGCGGTGCGACAGCGCGTGCCATCATTGTGCAGATACGTGCGACTGAACAGACATTGCTGGCTGAGAAACAAAGCCAGCACGCAGCGGATTTGCAGGCCATCGCCAAGCAACTGAGCGCCGCTTGTAATGCTATGGAAGAAGTGGTGAGTTATGTCGTTACAACTATTCAAACTGACATGAAAGCCGTATTCGCTGGCAGCGTGTTGTATCTGAAATTGGCCGGGATTGTATTAGGCGGTTGGCAAATGGCGCGTGCTGCTTTGATCGCCGAACAAAAGTTAAGCGAAGCAAAAACCGATCAGGCGTTTTATCAAGCCAAAATCGTCACAGCCCGTTTTTTTGCTGAACACATCTTGCCTCACGCTTTGGCTTATCGTTCCGCGATTATCCAAGGTGGGGCTAGCGTTTTAGGTTTGACAGAAGAGCAATTCTAAAAATTGGCATGGTGAATAGAGTAATGAAGATATTTTCTCCTGCCCGCTATCGCTATGTGCTGACTTGCATGTTATTGGTACTAAGCAATGCATGGTCGCAAGAGTCACCAACGTCAGTACCATTACCAACCTCAGTAACAGCAGCATTGCAACGTGCCGCCATACCAAATAGTGCAGTGGGCGTTTATGTGCAAGAAGTGCAAGCCCAAAAGCCATGGATTGCGCAGCGTGAAAACACGCCGTTCAATCCTGCTTCCACCATGAAGTTGGTGACGACCAATGCCGCGCTTGAGTTGCTTGGGCCAGCATTTAGTTGGAAGACGCAGGCTTACACAAACGGTAAGCAGATTGGCGATGTTTTGTATGGCGATTTGATTATCAAAGGCAGTGGCGATCCGAAATTGGTGGTGGAGAATTTTTGGTTATTCCTACGCCAAATTCGCGCCAGAGGAATACGTGAAATTCGCGGCAATTTGGTGTTGGACCGCACAGCATTTGCAGCGGTTACTTATGATCCGGCTGAATTTGACCGTGATCCAGGCAAGCCGTACAACGCAGGCTCAGATGTTTTGCTGTTGAATTATAAGGCATTGCGTTTTCGTTTTATCCCCGATGATGTGAGCAATGTCGTTAATGTGACGGTTGATCCGCCGTTGATGGGATATGCCATTAATGCGCCCAAGCTGGTGCAGGGAAGTTGTGGTGATTGGCAAAGCAAGCTGCAAGTCGTGATTCAAAATAACAGTATCCGTTTTGATGGCGGATTCCCTGCTGCTTGCGGTGAAAAAAACTGGCATGTACATCCGTATCAAATCACGAATACGCAATATTTTGAGGCGGTGTTTCGAGCTATTTGGCAGCAATTAGGCGCGACGTTGAAGGGCCAGGTTGTGGATGACAAGCTGCCATCCAATGCGCGTTTGTTGGAAGAATGGTCGTCAGCCAGTTTGCCGGAAATCGTGCGTGACATTAACAAGTACAGTAATAACGTCATGGCCAAGCAAGTATTGTTAACATTGGCGGCACGCAACGTTAGCAATATCGGCAACATTGCCAATGTTGTTAATGCAGAGGATGGCACAAAAATCATCAAAACTTGGTTGAGCAATAAAGGTATTACCGCGTCGGAAATGGTCATAGAAAATGGCTCGGGTTTATCGCGGATTGAACGTATTTCCCCTGCCACGATGGGGCGCATGTTAGTGGCGGCATTCCAGTCTTCCATCATGCCGGAATTCATCTCGTCTTTGCCCGTAGCTGGTTACGACGGCACGATGCGGCGGCGTTTACAAGCGCGCAGTGTGGCCGGCAATGCGCATATCAAAACAGGTACTTTGAACGATGTGCGTGCGATTGCTGGTTATGTTTTGGCTGCATCTGGCAAGCGCTATGTGGTCGTCTTTTTGATTAATCACAGCAATGCGATTGCAGGAAAAGAAGCGCAAGATGCGTTGTTGCAGTGGTTGTATGAACAAGGATAAAACACCACTACCGTCGTTCCCGCGGGTTTAGGCGGGAACCCAGCGGCGTTTTAATCTCATGGTCTGACTCGCTACATAAGACACTGGTTTCCTGCCTACCCCTGCGGGAACGACGTTAATAGAAAATTTGGGATAAAAAATAGAAAGAAAAACATGACTTTTACTAAAACTTTCATCGAAAAACTCTCTGCTGCGTGGACAGGTAATAACTCTTTGCTATGTGTAGGCCTGGATCCTGATATCAAAAAATTGCCTACACATTTACAACAGCAACCCGATGGAATATTTGTTTTTTGCAAAGCCATCATCGACGCAACGGCGGATCTTGCTTGCGCCTTCAAACCACAAATTGCTTACTTTGCTGCGTTGGCTGCTGAGGATCAATTGCAAGCGATTTGCGCATATTTGAAGACAAATTATCCGCACATTCCTATCATTCTGGATGCCAAGCGTGGCGATATTGGTGCCACTGCCGAACAATATGCGCGTGAGGCATTTGAGCGCTATGGCGCAGATGCGGTGACGGTCAATCCTTATATGGGGAGTGATTCCATCATGCCTTATATGGAATGGAAAGAAAAAGGCGTCATCGTTTTATGCCGTACTTCCAACCCAGGTGGTTCGGATTTGCAGTTCTTGATGCATGAAGGCAAGCCTGTGTATCAGCATGTCGCCCAATTGGTGGCGGAGAAATGGAATACCAATGGCCAATGCGGTTTGGTGGTGGGCGCGACTTTTCCCAATGAATTGGCCGCTGTGCGCGCGATTGTCGGTGATATGCCATTGCTGGTGCCAGGTATAGGTGCGCAAGGTGGTGACATTGCCGCTACTGTAAAAGCGGGTCAAACAATCAATGCTGGGATGATGATTAATTCTTCCCGTGCGATTTTGTATGCGAAAGCCAATGCAGCAGAGGATTTTGTCATGGCTGCGCGACGTGTAGCGCTTGAAACACGTGATGAGATTAATCGTTTTCGCGGTTGATTATTTATTGTGAGGCATGGAAATCAATTCTCCATTGTGAAATACCAAAGCAGCTTGGGGCTGTACGCCGCAATGTTCAACTTCTCCAACAAAAATAACATGGTCACCTTCTGGATAACGGCTGCGGTTGCGGCATTCAAACCAGGCTGATACGCCTTTTAAAATAGGGTGACCGTTGTGTGATAAATCGAAGTCGACACCTGCAAATCGATCTTTTGTTCGTTGCGCAAATTGTTCGGCAAGTTTACTTTGGTGGCTGCCCAATATATTGATTACATAATGCGAGTTGCCAGTGAAAATAGGTAAACTACTGGCCTCGTTTGATAGACTCCATAACACGAGCGGTGGTGTGAGCGAGACGGAATTAAAAGAGCTGGCAGTCAACCCCCAAAATGAACCATCGGTAAGGCGGGTGGTAATCACGGTGACACCAGTGGCAAATTGTGATAATGCACGTCGGAATTGTTGCGTGTTGGGTTCGCCTGATTGGGTAGTTTGGTTAGCAAAAGTAGAGGGATTATTCATTAATAATTCGTGATTTTGAATGCAATATACAACAAGGTGACGCAATGACGATGGAAATGGCAACTTTAGGTGGTGGATGTTTTTGGTGTTTGGAAGCCATTTACCAGGAAGTAAATGGCGTACAACATGTTGAATCTGGTTACACTGGTGGTCATGTCCCTCATCCTACCTACGAGCAAGTTTGTCATGGTACGACAGGACATGCCGAAGTGGTTTATTTGACCTTTGATCCGAACATTGTGACTTATCGTACGATTTTGGAGATCTTTTTTACCATACATGATCCAACAACCTTAAACCAACAAGGCAATGACATCGGCACACAATATCGTTCGGCAATTTATTTTCATACTGAAGAGCAGCAAAAAGTAGCGAAACAAGTTATGGCCGAAATGGCGAATGTGTGGGATGCACCTATTGTGACCACGCTTTCAGCCGTAGAAAAATATTACAGGGCCGAAGACTATCATCAAAATTATTTTCGTTCACATCCGCTGCAAGGGTATTGCGCTTTTGTTGTGTCGCCTAAACTCGCCAAGTTTAGAACAATGTTTTTACATTGTTTGAAATAGGTTTTTGTTTAATTATTAATATCAATACAGTATCAATACTATGTCTTCGAATTTGCTACCGATTAACCCAGATGAATCGGATGATTTTGATCCTGAGCGACGCTTTGGTGGAATTGCGCGTTTATATGGCGAAGCCGGTTTGGCGCGTTTTCGTGCCGCGCACGTGTGCGTGGTTGGTGTTGGTGGCGTGGGTTCCTGGGCGGTCGAAGCATTGGCACGTAGCGCTATAGGACAATTGACCTTGATCGATTTGGATCACGTGGCGGAATCCAATATCAATCGCCAAATTCAAGCCTTAAGTCATACCGTCGGTCAAGCTAAAGTGCTGGCTTTGTCGGAGCGGATTGGGCAAATTAATCCTGCTTGTCGTGTGACAACGATAGAGGATTTCATTACACCTGAGAATCTTGCTCAGATGATGACGTTATCACCACCATCATCATGCTCTTATGATTATGTGATTGACGCGATTGATGATACAGCTGCAAAAATTGCCTTGATTGCTTATTGCCATCAGCATGCAATTCCTTTGATCACAATAGGGAGCGCCGGAGGACAAACTGATCCAGGCAAAATTGAAATCCGTGATCTTGCTAAAACAGAGCAAGAACCCTTGCTGGCAAAAGTGCGCAAACGTTTGCGTGCCCATCATGGTTTTCCACGCGGTAGCAAAAGCAAATTTGGTATTGATGCCGTGTTCTCCATGGAGGCATTAACCCTGCCGGAAAATAAGGAAGCATGCGTAGTGAATGAGGGGGTAGGAGTAGGAGTCAGCGGCCTGAATTGTGCGGGATTCGGTTCATCTATGGTGGTGACAGCAAGTTTTGGCATGATGGCAGCGGCACATGTATTGCGTCTACTTGCTGCTGGTGTGCAATCAAAATAACTTTTTCAACATTGAATGGAGCTTTATGAAATACGAAGTGGTTAATACGCAAATTTCTCCAGATGGACGTCTGGAAATTTTGTCCAAAGCGGAGGTTGCTAAGTTACTAGATACCAGCCATGGTGGCTTGTATAGTATTTTTCGCAATTGCTCATTAGCGGTTCTCAATTGTGGTATTGATATTGATGATGGCAAAGAATTATTGGAGCGCTATGCATCTTTTGACATTGAAATTGTTCAGCGTGAACGCGGTATAAAACTAGAAGTCAAGAATGCACCTGCGAGTGCATTTGTCGGCGGTAAGATGATCAAAGGGATTCATGAGCATTTGTTTGCGGTGTTGCGTGACGTGCTTTACGTGAATCAAGAAATCAATAACAACCCTAAATTTGATTTAAGCACACCAGATGGTGTCACCGATTCTGTTTTTCATATTTTACGTAATGCGAATATCCTGCGTCCTATGCGTCAACCACATTTGGTAGTGTGTTGGGGGGGGCATTCGATCACACGTGAAGAATACAATTATTCTAAAGTTGTTGGATATCAGCTTGGGTTGCGTGGTTTCGACATTGGGACTGGTTGTGGGCCAGGTGCAATGAAAGGCCCGATGAAAGGGGCAACTATTGGACATGCTAAGCAACGTATTACTGATGGTCGGTATTTAGGTATTTCTGAGCCAGGCATTATCGCGGCTGAATCACCCAACCCCATCGTTAATGATCTTGTGATCTTGCCAGATATTGAAAAGCGCCTAGAAGCATTTGTGCGTATTGGTCATGGGATTATTGTGTTTCCCGGTGGTGCAGGAACGGCTGAGGAAATTTTATATATCCTCGGTATTTTATTGCATCCAGATAATGCTGATCTGCCGTTTCCATTGATTTTTACCGGACCAGAAAGTGCGCAGGACTATTTCAAGCAAATCGACCATTTCATTGGCGTAACGTTGGGAGTCGAGGCACAACGACGTTACAAGATTATTGTGAATGATCCGGTAGCAGTGGCTGAGGAAATGTTGTCAGGGATCAAAGCTGTGCGTGAATTCCGTAAAGAAAAAGGAGATGCATACTATTTCAACTGG
>CAZCIX010000025.1:27592-29039 GCA_964498835.1 uncultured Burkholderiaceae bacterium
TCCTTTGTGGCGCAGAATCGTATGAAATTGCCTGGGAAGAAATATATTCCTTGTTATCGAGTGATGAAATAGTAAGGACAATTCAACCGCGCCAGTATCGAATTCTTCCGCGATCCAGGTGAGTAAATTGCTTGCCTGGATAAAATCCGACCCCCCCGCCAGATAAATACATACCAAAGCGTGCAATTGATTCTGTGCTGACGCCATGGATACGGATATCAATTGCTCTTGCCATAGTGTGCAGACTATTTCGTACCCCACCTTCAGTTGCATTTGTTGATGGATGTCGATAACCAGAATTAACAATGATGGGTTGATTGATGCCAGAACTTTGTAACCATCCATACACTCCACGTGCTATATCCAAAGTCACAATATCAAACTGAACAGCGCGATTGATATGGACATCTCGTAATAATTGGCAGATGCGAAGATAGCCAGGCACTACAAGAGCTCCATTTGCCCAGTAAACTTCCTTAACTACTTCTTTTGTCTCTGGTCGATATAGCCACAATACACGTGGTTCTGACCAGAAATCTGACATTTTTGCAAAACATGGTAAGGATAATGAGGCGAGTGCCCCTGCTGCAGCTTGAAGATAGTTGCGTCTTGATGGAAGCAAAAGATCTGGTGTGTTTTTTGGAGGAAGCATTATTGATTTATCCAGATTGATTAGTTGTAATGTTAATGTGTGCTAAGTGAGTATGGTAAATATTTGCTGTGTAGTTGATATATTTTTATTAGTGTATTTCACGCAGAATTTTCATTTTGTTCATGAAATTTAAAGGATTTTTGTATGTTTTTGTACACTAAATGCATGTGTTGTTGCTTCTATTTAATTTACATGTAAAAATGTAATGTGATTCGACTGTTGATGATTGGATATATTGGGTCTGAAGCGCTTGGTGAAGTCGTGTTGGGTGAAGTTGGGCGCGTGTAAGGCTACATTTGATGGTGAAATGCTGTTCAGTTCTCATATTTGTAAAAGATGTGTGTAGGTTTTAATACGTTTTCTGGTAAATAAGTTGGTTAGCGATCACTGATATATATTAATTAATAATAAGTGATGTGAATCAAAAGGTTATATAAAATTGTTGGGGGAAGGATGTATTTAAAAATCTGGAAATTCATGCTTTTGGCAACGTTGATGTTGTCTGTCGCAGTGCATGCTGGATTTGAATTGGAGGCAGAGTCAAAGTCAAAGGCATCTCAGGATATGGGTGTTGTTGAATCGGTTGAATCTGTGCCTACGCAAGATGTGTTAAGCATTCCGAGTGAGGGGCAGTCAGTGCAAGGGGCGAAGGAGGATCAGGGTGTAGCCGCACAAGCTGCTATGGAAGAGCAAGCCGTACAGGCTGCTAAAGAAGAGCAGGTGGAGCAGGAAGCTAAGGTCTTGCAAGAAGCACAAGCTGCATACGTTGCTAAAGAAGAGCAAGCCGTACAGGCT
>CAZCIX010000026.1:0-2925 GCA_964498835.1 uncultured Burkholderiaceae bacterium
GATGAATACCTGCCTGGCGCAGCATTTCTGAATCGCGAAAAGAATAAGGACGGGTACTGATGCGTGTCATGGGAGTAATTTTATTTGGCGAGGGTAAATCGCCAGTTAAAAATCGGACTATTTTACAGAAAGATGAAATTTTTCAGGTTTGATATATTGCTATTAATTTGCACTACAATGTTAAATATATTTAACAAAAAATACCGAACATGAATCTAGTACAAATTGGCGATGCAATTCACAGCAAACGTATACAAATTGGCTTGTTACAGGAACATCTTGCCAAGTTTGCCGGACTCTCCCGTGTAACGATCAATCAGCTAGAAAATGGCACGCTGAAAGACCTGGGTTACGTAAAATTAAAATCGGTAATGGATATTGTGGGTTTGAACATGGAGACCGTACAACCACTTGGATTAAAAAGTGCGCTGGCAGTGGCAGCACGCAGTATCAGCACCAGTTATCGGGATGTGATGACGCCAGACATGCTATCGATCATGCTACGTTCCGGTGACGCACCGGAACAGTTCCAGCCACACCTGATGGCGTTGCTTGATGAAACACCTTTACCCGTTGTGGTGAAAGCAGTGACCGAAGCGGCCACGCCTGAAGTGCCCGCAAAAAAAATCATGAAAAACCTTAGCGTATGGGCAAAACAATGGAAAGTATGCCGGATGGTTTGGTAATGATTGATAGGCGAGAAATTCCTCGCACTTGGGAAATCTTGTTTTCCCAAGCTCTCAAGGCCATAGATGAAATCACTAAACATGGTCGCGACGACCCATTTTGGACGTTTGGTGGTGGCACGGTTTTGATGCTGCGCTACGGTCATCGACTTAGCAAAGACATCGATATCTTTGTTCCCGATCCACAATCGCTTGGTTTTATTACTCCGAGACTGAGTAGTGTTGTCGAGTCAATGACTACTGATTACGTGGAAACAGCGCTTTACGTCAAACTTTACTTCCCAGAGGGTGAAATCGACTTTGTAGCAGCCCCTAACCTGACGGCGCCGGGTTTTACAATCGAGACAATTTTAGGGCGCCAAGTCAAGGTCGAAACGTCAGTAGAGATCATCGCCAAGAAAATGTGGCATCGAGGAAATCACATTACTGGCCGTGATATTTTTGACTTTGCATTAATCGCCGAGCATGAACCTGATGCGTTGATGGCTGCCAGCAAATTCATGATCCGCCACGCGAGCGTGGTATTTCAACAATTGGAGGAGAGATATATTCCTCTGAAAAAGCAATTTGACGCAGTTGATGCCCTCAACTTTCATCCGACTTTTGATTACGCTTGTTCTAAGTTGAAAGGCATGCTCAATGCCATGTTGTAGTCGATGCTGATGCGTGTCATGGGAGTAATTTTTTGAGAGTAGGCCGTAGCCAGAATTTGCGTAGCGAATTGCGTGTCGTACTCAACGTGGAGAGCTGCTTACTGTTGCTAAGCGTTAGAGAAATTTGCCCGATACGACCAGCTTGTAACGCTGCGAGTAAAGGCGCAAACCAGTTTTCTTCTAATACCTGCCATTGCGCAAGCCAGTCGCTCCAATCGTTAGCCAATGCGGGAGCGATTAATCCATCCAGCGTCAACAAACCATGCTGCGGTTGCGTTTGGATGATGTCTGCAACGCTGCAATGCTGCAAATTTGCATTGCAGAATTGTTGATAGCCAGCATTCCAATCGGATAGGTTAAAAACATTGGTGATAGAAGACGCCGTTTTTTGCTGCTGCGTTGCCGATGCGCCCCCCCACAACCAAATCGAATTAATCGCAGGCAAACCACACTCTGCGCGTGCCTCGTTGACGGGATGGGCATGCCACAGCATGTGGATTTCATTTTGCAATTTGCGCCACTGCAAAGCATGCTGACCTTGCGGCATCCAAAGCGTCACGTTATGTCCACACGCCGCATCCGGCGTACCGGTTTGAAAATCCCGCCAATCATCGGCCCGCACAAACCAACTACGCGCATCGCCATACAGCAACGCATATCCCATTTCCTGAAAATAAGGCAACGCCGCGTTGAACAACGCACGTGATTCGGCTTCATCAATCGACAATTGCCGCTGATCCGTCAGCACCAAGTGATCGCGCGCAATATGAATATGAACAGGATTAAGCACAAGCCAATGCCCAGAGTTTGGTGCGGCATCCGGTACCAAACCCATACTTTGCATATTCGCCAAAGCAAGTGGAATAGCATCAGACCCCATGCCATCCTGCTGCAAACCAAATTGCTGCGCCAGCCAGATTTCATGCGGCAACGCCAGTGAGAAATCCTGAAAAACTTGCTTTGATGTAGCGTGTTGAGCCGAACGATTTGACGTGGTGCGGCTGATTAAGGTGGCGAAAGCAGGAGTTGTTAGTGTGACGATTAAGTCAGGGGCTATTTCTGCGGGGGGGATGCCAAATGCCAGGAGGATTTCAAGATGGGTCATGGGAGGATAGTAGGGTTACCAGCGTAAAGTCGGGCTATTTTACAGAAAGATCAATTTTTCCAGTTTTGTGCTGGTTCGACGACGAATTGGATTTTGTTGTTGTGTTGAAATGTGTTTGTCAAACTTGCCTTTTTGTATTTCATGGGATACAGTTTGTGCATGATTGAAATTCGCCAAACTGATGAGTATGCCAAATGGTTTAAGGGCTTGAGGGATAAGCAGGCCCAGGCACGTATTAATGTCCGAGTTCGTCGTTTGTCGCTAGGTAATCCTGGAGACGTAAAACCGGTAGGTGAAGGGGTTTCAGAATTGCGTATTGATCACGGCCCTGGTTATAGAGTGTATTTTGTACAGCGAGGGGCGATGCTAGTGGTATTGCTTGCTGGAGGGGATAAGCACAGCCAGAGTCGTGACATACAAATAGCTCTCGATCTAGCACACAATATTTAAGAAATTTTAGGAGCAGATAATGGCAAATATT
>CAZCIX010000026.1:3025-20169 GCA_964498835.1 uncultured Burkholderiaceae bacterium
CTCGATCTAGCACACAATATTTAAGAAATTTTAGGAGCAGATAATGGCAAATATTAAAACTCACTTATGGGATGCCGCCGAGCATCTTGAAACAAATGAAGATATGGCGGCTTATTTGGAAGCTGCTTTGGAAGATGGCGATCCTGCTTTAGTCACTGCTGCTTTAGGTGATATCGCTCGTGCGAAGGGAATGTCGCAAATTGCGCGTGAAACTGGTTTGGGGCGTGAGAGTTTGTACAAAGCTTTATCGTCAGAGGGTAATCCTGAATTTTCTACGGTAATGAAAGTCGTGCGTGCGCTAGGTCTCAAACTTCACGCCGAAATTGCACATGTCTAAAAAATCCGCATTGAATCTCCCCTTCGAATGGCGACTCGGCCTGCGCTACACCCGCGCTGGGCGGCGTAGTAGTCGGAATAGTTTTATTTCCTTTATTTCCCTGATTTCCATGGCCGGAATTGCGCTGGGCGTGGCGGCGTTGATTGTTGTTTTGTCGGTGATGAATGGCTTTCAAAAGGAAGTGCGCGATCGCATGTTGTCGGTGTTGGCGCATATTGAAGTGTTTGACGCGCGTGGCGCCATACCGGATTGGAAGTTGACTGCGCAGGAAGCATTTGCCAATAAAGAAGTCACAGGCGCGGCACCGTATGTTGAATCGCAAATCCTGATGATGCGGGAGGATGTGATGCGTGGCGTGGTTATCCGTGGTGTGTTGCCGCAGGAAGAGCCCAAGGTATCCGATGTGGTAACGCAAGTGAAGGTTGGCAAATTGGATAATTTGAAGCCGGGTGAATTCAACATCGTTCTCGGCAGCGAGCTGGCGCGCATGTTACATGTGAAGCTGGGCGAAAAAGTCACGGTGATGGCGCCGCAAGGTCAGGTGATGCTGACTGGTGTGACGCCGCGTTTGAAGCAATTTACCGTCGCCGGGATTTTTGACGCAGGGCATTATGAGTTTGATTCCAGCATGGCGTTTATCCATTTGGACGATGCGATGAAGATGTTTCGTCTGGAATCGCCCAGCGGGGTGCGTTTGCGTATCAAGGATATGAATCAGGCGCCGGAAGTGGCGTTGGCTTTGTCGCGCGTGTTATCTGGCGAGTTGTTGATACGCGATTGGTCGAAACAAAACCGCAATTGGTTTGCGGCGGTACAGACTGAAAAGCGCATGATGTTCATTATTTTGACCCTGATTATTGCAGTGGCGGCGTTTAATTTGGTTTCCACTTTGGTGATGACAGTGACAGACAAGCAAGCGGACATTGCCATCTTGCGCACGCTGGGCGCATCGCCGGCTTCGATTATGAAAATTTTTATGATCCAGGGTGCTTTGGTCGGGATATTAGGGACTGCTGCAGGCGTGGGCTTGGGTGTGTTGATTGCGCAGAATATCGACGTGATTGTTCCGTTTATCGAACATTTATTAGGCGTTCAGTTTTTGCCCAAGGACATTTATTTGATCAGCACCTTGCCTTCCGATTTGCATTGGAATGATGTCGGCATCATCGCTGTGGTGGCAGTCGTGCTGGCATTTTTAGCAACGCTCTATCCCAGCTGGTGGGCTGCGCGCGTCAATCCTGCACAGGCTTTGCGTTATGAATAATCTTAATGAGATAACTGAGATGAAAGACGTATCGTCAGATGTATTGTCATGCAACGCCTTGGGCAAAACGTTTACCCAAGGCGAATATTCGGTACCCGTATTGAACGATATTAATTTGCGCGTCATCGCCGGTGAGCGCGTGGCGATTGCAGGTGCTTCGGGCTCTGGCAAATCGACTTTGCTGCATTTGTTAGGCGGGTTGGATACACCCAGCAGCGGTCGTGTCAATTTGATGGGGCAGGATGTCGCCAGTTTGGGCGAAAAAGCGCGGGGCGATTTACGCAATACCGTACTGGGATTTGTGTATCAGTTCCATCATTTATTGCCGGAATTTTCTGCTTTAGACAATGTCGCCATGCCGCTGATGATCCGCCGCATCAAACGAAAAGACGCCCAGGAAATGGCGCAGGCTATTTTGTCTCGCGTCAGTTTGGCGCACCGCGCCACCCATGTTCCAGGCGAATTATCCGGCGGCGAACGTCAACGCGTCGCATTGGCACGCGCGTTGGTCACGCAACCAGCCTGCGTGTTGGCCGATGAACCAACAGGCAACCTGGATCGCATAACCGCCCAGCAGATTTTTGATTTGATGCTGGAATTATCCAGCACGCTAGGCACAGCCTTTGTCATCGTGACGCATGACATGACATTGGCGCAGCGTTGTGATCGTATTTTGTTGCTGAATGAGCAGGGGTTGCGGCCCTATGGGATTGAAGCATGACCCTGAATTTCAATCCATCAATATAACCAAGTAGGTTATAATAATCCTATGGAAAAAAGCACGCCTCATTGCAAATTATCAGTAATCCAAACCATGATAAAGGCGGGCCAGATTCGCACAACAAAAACCGCTCGTGAAGGCGCTGCTGCGTTGGGTTTTGGTTTCGATGAAATGATTAGCATCGTGATGGCTTGAACGACTTCTGATTTTTACAAAAGCATGACAAGTCATGCCGATCATCGCGTATGGCAAGATGTATATCGCCCAAAAACACCAGCTGGAGAGGTATACCTGAAACTGACCGTCATTGATGACGTGCTCATCGTGTCTTTCAAGGAAATATGATTATGAAATGTCCAAGCTGCAGTGCCGCAAAACTGGTACATGACACCCGTGATGTGACTTATATCTATAAGGGCGAAACAACGATCCTGCCACACGTAACCGGTGATTTTTGCCCAGCTTGTGATGAATCCATTTTGGATGAAAAGGAATCGCGGCGAACCATGAATCTAATGCTGGCTTTCAACAAGCAAGTGAATGCGGCAATTGTTGACCCAGAATTCATCGCCACTGTGCGAAAAAAACTCGATCTCGACCAGCGCCAAGCTGCCGAAATATTCGGTGGTGGTGTCAATGCTTTTTCACGTTATGAAAATGGAAAAACTAAACCACCACTGGCACTGGTAAAACTATTAAAAGTACTGGATCGTCATCCTGATTTGTTGGCTGAAGTTAGGATGGCGTGATTTGAAAGTTTAATGAAATAAAAAATAAGGATGTTATGGCGCTACGCCTATTGAAATCCCAAAATTCTACTCATCCCCCAAAAACATCCCCTGCAAATCATTCAAAAACCGCTTACCCAATTCAGTCGGTTTAATGATTTGATGATCGCAATACAGCAAGCCTTTTTTTTCCGCTTGCTGGAGGTTTTTTTCTATCGCATTCAAGGTCAGGCCAGTGCGTTCGGCAAATAATGTGGTGGGGAAGCCGTCGCTTAATCTCAGCGCATTCAGCATGAATTCAAAACCCATTTCCGTACGTGCGATTTCCGTTTCTTGTTGGACAAAGTTGTTGCGCAATGCTTGTTCCAAATACGTTTTAGGTTGTTTGTAACGCGCTTGCCGTAAGACTCGATGTGGGAAAGAAATTTTGGAATGCGCACCGGCACCTATGCCTAAATAATCGCCAAAGTTCCAGTAATTCAAATTGTGACGCGCTTGGCGACCTGCTTGTGCGTAGGCCGACACTTCGTAGTGCGCATACGCTGCAGCGGCGGTCAATTCTTGCAACATATCTTGCATTTCGGCACTGGTATCGTCATCCGGCAACGTGGGTGGATATTTGGCAAATACCGTATTCGCTTCCATCGTCAAGTGATACAAAGACAAATGCGGTGGCGCCAGGTTGATGGCGGTTTGCACATCTTCTCTAGCCTGTTCCAGCGTTTGCGACGGCAGGGCGTACATCAAATCTAGATTGAAATTATCAAAATAAGCATGAGCGATTTCTACCGCGGCACGTGCTTCTTTGCCATCGTGAATGCGGCCTAAGGCATGCAAATGTTGGGAGTTGAAACTTTGTATCCCTATCGATAAACGATTGACACCGCTGGCTCGGTAAGATTTGAATTTTTCCGCTTCAAACGTGCCGGGATTGGCTTCCATAGTAATTTCAGCCGCGCTATCCAAGGGCAACAAAGTACGCACATCGGATAACAAGCGATCCAAACCCGCCGCGGACAACAAGCTAGGCGTGCCACCGCCGATGAAAACGGTATAAATCTTGCGTCCCCAAATCATCGGCAAGGCTTGCTCTAAATCATTACGCAGAGCAGCGAGATATGCCTCCTCCGGAAAGCTCCTATTTGCGTTTGTTTCATGCGAATTGAAATCGCAATAAGGGCATTTTTTGACGCACCAAGGAAAGTGAATATAGAGCGACAAAGGCGGCAATGTTGTCAGCTGCAAAATGCCTGGTTTTAAATAGTCGGCCACCGTCTTGGTGACGAAAGGCAACGCAGCAGATTCTGTTGATTCGGCGGGTTTGATGGGAATCATGACAATTTTTCAAGCAAAAGGCGTAAAGCCTTGCCACGGTGGGACAATTGGTTTTTTTGCTGTGGGTCTAATTCAGCCGCAGTTTTGCCTAATTCAGGCAAGTAAAAATGCGGATCGTAGCCAAATCCACCCTCGCCACGTGGATTAGTAATAATTTCCCCGTGCCACACGCCTTCGGCAATTACGGGTTGCGGATCATCGGCGTGGCGCAAATACACCAACACGCAATAGTAATAAGCCGACTTGTCTTCATGCAGTGCCAAATCAGCAATCAACTGCTGATTGTTGCGCGCATCGGAGACATTCTCTCCGGCATAGCGTGCAGAGCGCACGCCTGGCGCACCACGCAAAGCATGCACGCACAGGCCAGAATCATCAGCCAACGCCGGCAAGCCAGTCAGTTGCGCCGCGTGGCGTGCTTTGATCAACGCATTTTCGACAAACGTGCCATACGGTTCTGGCGCCTCGGGCACATTAAGTTCACTTTGGGTAGACAAAGTAAAACCAAGCGGTGCCAGGATAGCGCGGCATTCTTTTAACTTCCCAACGTTATTGGACGCCAACACAATGTTCATACGTTCATAAACCCAAGGTTTTTTTCTGCAAAGCGATCAGATCAACAATCCCTTGTTGCGCCAAATCCAATAAGCGATCCATCGCTGCCCGATCAAAAGCCGCGCCTTCCGCCGTTCCTTGAATTTCAATAAAGTGCCCCGCCTCGGTCATCACGACATTCATGTCCGTATCACAGGCTGAATCTTCGGCGTAATCCAAATCCAGCACAGGCTGACCTTGATAAATACCGACTGAAATCGCCGCCACAAAATGCTTGATTGGTATCGCTGTAATCACCTTGCGCTCAAGCAAGCAAGAAAATGCGTCGTAGGCCGCCACCATCGCACCAGTAATCGCCGCCGTTCTGGTGCCACCATCCGCCTGGATCACGTCGCAATCCAAATGCAGAGTACGCTCACCAAAGGCTTCCAAATCAAATGCTGCGCGCAATGAACGCCCAATCAAGCGCTGAATTTCCTGCGTACGGCCAGATTGCTTGCCCTTGGCCGCTTCTCTATCCATACGCGTATGCGTTGAGCGCGGCAACATGCCGTATTCCGCCGTCAACCAGCCCTGTCCCTTCCCTTTCAAAAAAGGAGGCACTTTGTCTTCAATGCTGGCAGTGCAAATCAGTTTGGTATCGCCACATTCGACCAAGACCGAACCTTCCGCATGTTTGGTGTAATGCCGGCTAAATCGAATTGGGCGCAGCGCATTCACTGCACGTCCGCTGGGACGGGTTTCGTATGACATGGGTTTCACTTCCATTCAAGTAATTTGAGTAATCGGGTAATATCGTGGGCTGATGTAAACATGCATGTAGTGCATGTTTAACACGTGTTTTTTACACAAAAATAATAAAAAATATAAATTTACCAAGACAAAAACGGGGTTTGAATTGACTATTTTGACTATTTGCAGCATGACTGGCTATGCAGTGAGTGTAGGTGAAACTTGTGCTGGCACCCTCACGACTGAAATCAAAAGCGTCAATTCCCGTTTTTTAGATTTACAGTTCCGCATTCAAGATGATTTTCGCAACCTGGAACCCGCTCTGCGAGACGTGATTATGAAACGCGTGACACGCGGCAAAGTCGAATGCCGACTGCATTTTAGCCGCAAAACCACCAGCACGACGACCCTCAATTTAAACACAGCCTTATTAACCGAACTGGCAAATGTAGAAAGCGTCATTCGCCAACAATTCACGCAGGCATCCACGTTATCGGTACATGAATTATTGAAATGGCCAGGCGTATTAAAAGAAATTGAAGTCAATCAAGAAACACTGCAAACTGAAGTACTGGCCGCTTTGTCTAGGACCTTGGATGAATTTATCCAAAGCAAAACACGCGAAGGCGCCGCGCTACAAACCATGTTGCTCGCCCGGATTGATGCCATGGAAAGCATCGTAGAAAAGATCACGCCGCTAGTCCCGCAAGCGGTTATGCATTTTCAAAACAAAGCCATCGAACGCTTGCAAGAAACGCTGAATTTAGCAACGCAACAGGCGCACACAACCCATACAGAAACCATGGAGCGGATCCGTCAAGAGGTAACTTTATATGGCATCCGTATCGATGTGGCGGAAGAGCTGTCACGCTTGAATGCGCATTTGGCGGAAACACGCCACATCCTTCAAAAAGGCGGCCAGGTAGGAAAACGCCTGGATTTCATGATGCAAGAATTGAATCGTGAAGCCAATACTTTAGGCTCCAAAGCAACGATCAAAGAATTGGCCGATGCATCAATGGAACTCAAATTATTGATAGAGCAAATTCGTGAGCAAGTGCAAAATTTAGAATAAAAACTTGGCATAAAAATTTAGAAAGTATCTGTATGTCCCACATTGATCATTTCTCCGGTAGCTTATTCATGGTGATTGCACCCTCCGGTGCAGGAAAATCGTCTTTGGTTGGCGCTTTGCTGGCACAGGAGCCAGCTATCAAATTATCGATTTCCTATACAACCAGAGCGCCACGCCCGAAAGAAGAACATGGGCGGGAATATTATTTCATTACAGAAGCCGACTTTTTAGAAAAACGCGAGCGCGGTGAGTTTCTAGAGTCGGCCAAAGTGCATGGTAATTATTACGGCACATCGCAAATACGCATCGCCGAACAAATGCAAGCCGGCACCGATGTATTGTTAGAAATCGATTGGCAAGGCGCGCAGCAGGTCAAAAAATTATTCCCACAAGCAATCGGTATTTTTATTTTGCCTCCCTCGATTGCAGAACTGGAAGAGCGCCTAAAAAAACGTGGGCAAGATGATGAGCAAGTGATTAGACGTCGTGTTTTAGCGGCAGAAGGAGAAATCGCTCATGCTTCAGAATTCGAATATGTTATTATCAACGAAGAATTTTCCACCGCCTTATCTGAACTCAACGCAATTGTAAAAGCAACGCGCTGCAAAACAACGCAGCAGGCTACACGTCATGCGCTTTTGTTTACCGATTTGGGAATTCATCGTTCTTAAATTCTTAATTATTTCCATCCTTTTACGCTTATTTACATTTAAAAAGAATTCATTATGGCCCGCATTACTGTCGAAGATTGTCTGAAAGAAGTTCCAAACCGTTTCCAACTCACCCTGGCTGCGACTTATCGCGCCCGTCAGTTATTGCAAGGACACACACCTAAGGTCGAAGCCAAAGATAAAGCGACCGTTGTTGCTTTGCGCGAAATTGCTGCTGGCCAAGTTGGTCTTGAAATGTTAAAAAAAGTACCTGCTTAAAACGTTCCAAACCACATTAAAAAGCTAAGCTGAATTAGATTGAAATCATATTTTTTGCCATTTTGCATGCTGTGTTGACATTGTGCTGCCATGATTTCTCAAGACCATCCAAATACCGGCGTTGCATCAGTTTCTCAGCTTACTGATACGCTCGCCAAATATCTTTCTCCTTCCGAATTAAAGAGAGTCAAGGAGGCGTATCGCTTCTCAGACGAAATGCATTTAGGCCAAATGCGCAAATCGGGTGAGCCCTACATTTCTCACCCGATTGCTGTAGCAGAAATCTGCGCTGAATGGAAACTAGACGCACAAGCTATCATGGCAGCGTTCTTGCATGATGTGATGGAGGATCAGAACGTTCAAAAAGAAGAATTGATTGAACGTTTTGGCGCATCGGTCGCCACCTTGGTGGATGGTCTTTCTAAGTTGGACAAAATTGAATTCCAAAGCCAGGTTGAGGCACAAGCGGAAAATTTTCGCAAAATGCTGTTGGCAATGGCACGAGATGTGCGCGTTATTCTGATCAAATTAGCTGATCGTTTACATAACATGCGCACACTCGGTGCGATGGCGCCTAACAAAAAACAACGAATTGCACGCGAAACCATGGAAGTGTATGTGCCTATCGCACATCGCCTTGGCCTAAACAAAATTTATCGCGAATTGCAAGATTTGGCATTTTTGCATTTGTATCCATTGCGCTATCGCACACTAACCAAAGCAGTCAAAGCTGCTCGTGGCAACCGACGTGAAGTAGTCAGCAAAATTCTTGAATCGGTTAAAAGCACGTTGAGCTCAGCTGATATTCAGGCAGATGTATATGGCCGCGAGAAATCTTTGTTCGGGATTTATCTCAAAATGAAAACGAAGCGCCTGTCGTTTTCACAAGTGTTGGATGTATATGGTTTTCGCGTAGTGGTTGATAACTTTGTACATTGTTATACGACACTAGGAACGCTACATGCATTGTACAAACCGATGCCTGGCAAATTCAAAGACTATATCGCCATCCCCAAAATCAATGGTTATCAATCGCTTCATACCACGTTGATCGGGCCTTACGGCACGCCAGTAGAATTCCAAATTCGCACACAAGACATGCACCGTATCGCCGAATCTGGTGTAGCTGCGCACTGGTTATACAAAAATGGCGAATCACGTTTCAGCGATCTGGAACAACGCACCCATGCATGGCTACAATCGCTGCTGGATATTCAAAAACAAACCGGAGATTCAGCAGAATTTCTAGAGCACGTTAAGGTCGACTTATTCCCTGATTCTGTGTATGTTTTTACCCCAAAATCAAAAATTATCGCGTTGCCACGTAGTGCGACCGCACTTGATTTTGCATACTCGATTCATACCGATATTGGTGATCAAACGATTGCCACCAAAATCAATCATGAAATGGCGCCTTTACGCACAGAATTAAAGAATGGCGACATTGTAGAAATCATCACAGCGCCGACTTCACGTCCTAGTCCAAATTGGCTGACATTTGTGCGCACTGGCAAAGCACGTTCTGCTATACGACACCATTTACGCTCGATCAATTTGGATGAATCCATCGCTATCGGACAGCGCCTGTTGTCACAAGCACTAACCAATTTGAATCTCAAACCCACACTATTAGTAGAACTAGAATTTCGTGAAACATTGGTCAATCGATCTAGCGCCAATTCGCTTGATGAAATCTACGCCGATATTGGCATGGGTAAACGTATGGCAGCATTGGTAGCGCGACATATCATGAGCTTGCTAGAAGAAAATCCAAATACGATTCCATGGATTCATGCCGAAAAAGCGATCCGATCTACAAAAATCGATCCGGTGATTATTTATGGAAGCCAGGGAGTTTCTGCTCAATTGGCCCCGTGTTGCCAACCAATCCCAGGAGATGGTGTCATTGGGCAATTAAAACGTGACCAGGAAATTTTGGTCCATACAAGCGATTGTGACCAGGCAAAACGACAACGCGTTAAAGAGCCTGATCGCTGGATACCTGTAGCGTGGGGCACGGAACTGGATCGTCATTTTGATTGCAATATCCGATTATTGATCAAAAATGAGCGCGGTATCTTGGGGCGTGTTGCAGCTGAAATTGGCGAATCAGATGCCAATATTGTTTATGTCGCGATGGAGGAAGACAAAAACCATGACATCATGGAATTACGTTTCACCATACAAGTTGAAGATCGGGTACATCTGGCCCGTTTGATGCGCAATGTGCGCCGTGTTGCTGGTGTGACGCGCCTGCTACGAGAACGTGGTTAAAGAGCACGCTCATTTATACATCACTTTATTGATTACCAATTATCGATCATTAATCATCTTATTTGCCATGACTAAAAACCAAGTTCAGCCCATCTCGCAACTTCTCATTCTCAAGATGCTCGCCATTTTTTTTGCTGGCACTACGCATTGTCTTCTCGCTTATGCTGAGACTGAGAATACAACACCACCTAACCTCGAAAAACTAGAAGAAGGTAATGACACTGGCATTACTATCCGGCAAAAAGAAAGCGAGCGAAGAATTACCGAAAAACGTGAAAACGGCAGAGTCACAGAGATCAAAGTCAATAACGGTAACGGCGCACCCGCTTATTATTTGAAACCCAACACGCCAGCTGGCAGCGCACTTCCTGGCGATGTACAAAGTAACTCCATCCGCGCACCACAATGGGAAATCATGGAATTTGGTGGCCCGAAAAATCAAAATACTGATGAGCAAACCAATCATCTTATTCAGACTGATCCTTTTCCACCAGGGCCGCCACCTGCAATGCTGGTACCTGCACCAACATCGACAGACAAAAAATAATCTCAACAACGCTGTGTAATTCGTTCAATATTCAATCCTCACTATTTTCCCCATGGCAGTCTTCACCCCAATCACGATGGATGCACTGAATCAATGGCTGAGCCAGTTTTCTCTCGGAAAACCGCTCGCTATCAAGGGCATACCCTCTGGCATCGAAAACAGTAATTTTTTCATCACGACCGAAGCGGGCGAATTTGTTCTCACGATTTTTGAAACACTGCGTTTTGAACAATTACCGTTTTACCTAAACCTGATGCGCCATTTGGCAGACCGCAATGTGCTGGTGCCAGCGCCGATTGCCAATAAGCAAGGGGAAATTCTTGGCACATTGCACGACAAACCCGCCACCATCGTCAGCAAATTAGAAGGCAGTAGCGAGATGGCACCGCAAGCCGTGCATTGCGCCGCCGTTGGCGACATGCTGGCACGCATGCACGTAGCGGCGCAGGATTTTCCGTTGCACCAACCCAATTTGCGTGGATTGGATTGGTGGCGTGCTACTACGCCGATTGTGCTGCCTTATTTATCGCTTGAGAATCAACAATTACTGACTGCAGAAATGCAGTTTCAGGAGTCCATCGCAACGTCAGAAAATTACGCAGCCTTACCACGCGGCCCGATTCATGCCGATTTATTCCGCAACAACGTCATGTTTGCTGATACCAAATTAACGGGTTTTTTTGATTTCTACTTCGCTGGTTGGGATACTTGGTTGTTTGATTTGGCAGTCACCGTCAATGACTGGTGTGTTGATTTAACGACTGGTGTCTTAGATCGTGAACGTACCCGTGCTTTGATCGATGCCTATCATGCCAACCGACCATTGACGGCAGATGAACAAGCAACATGGCCGGCCATGTTACGCGCAGCAGCATTGCGTTTCTGGCTATCACGTTTATACGATTTCCATTTGCCACGCTCAGCAGAAATGCTCACACCACACGATCCAAGCCATTTTGAGCGTATTTTGCGACAACGCATTGAACAAGCAACGGCACTCACACTCATATAAGACCTAAAGAATACAAAAATACATATCAATCATGCAAAACTTACCTGCAAAAACTGGCTGGATATGGGTAAAAGAAGGCTGGAAATTATTCAAAAAACAACCAACAGAGCTCTCTATACTCTTCATTAGTTATTTACTGATTTTGCTTATCATCAGTAGCATTCCGGTAGTAAGTCAATGCTTGTCATTTATTTTGATGCCGACTCTGTCAATTGCTTTCCTGCAGGCATGTGTTCACATTGAACAGAAAACCCGTGTTCGCCCTAATTTGCTGCTCACCGGAATACGGTCTCCCGCTTTCAAGACATTAATAAAACTGGGAATTTTATATTTTCTGGCCATCACACTGGTCATCGCCGCATCCAGCTTGGTGGACGGTGGCACGTTCTGGAAAATAATGAGCGGACAACAAGCCATCGACCCAAAAAACGTCAATGATTCCAATATGTCACTGGCTATTTTGTTTTCTGGCCTACTGTACATACCAGTCGCCATGGCATTCTGGTACGCCGCACCTTTGGTTTTTTGGCACAACATGGGTATCAGGAAAGCAGTTTTTTATAGTTTTTTTGCCGTCTATCGTGCTGGTAGCGCATTTGCGGTCTACGTTTTGGCATGGGCCATAATAGGCGTGGTGTTACCCGGCATTATTAGCAGCATCGTCGCCGTCTTAATAGGTCAAAGTATCGCTGTCATCATGATCATGATGCCGCTGTCCATCCTCGTCACTATCATCATGTATTGTTCTTTTTACGCAACCTACACCGGCATGTTCGGCAAAACAACAACACAAGATTTAATCAAACAACCGTAAAAATCCACGCACTGCGGCTTGTGGATCCTCTGCCATATAAACACTACTGATAGCAGCCACCATATCCGCCCCACCCGCCACCAATGGCGCCGCATTTTGTTGCGTCATGCCGCCGATCACTACACTAGGTAATGGAATGTCGACTTTGGCTTGGGCAATGATATCGAGTGGAGTGGTGACAGGATATTTTTTGACTCGGGATGGATAAAAACCACCAAATGCGATGTAACTCGCACCAGCCTGATAAGCCTGGCGTGCCAATTGCAAACTACCATAACAGGATGCGCCAATAATTTTGCCGCGCCCTAAGCGGGCACGTAGATTAGCTACGGTTTCATCCGTTCCGCCTACGTGAATGCCATCAGCATCCAGTGCCAAACATAAATCAACATGATCGTTGATAATGAATGGACGTTGATAACGACGACATAAACGCAATAAACGTTCTGCCTGCTCTTGGCGCAAATCGGGGCTGGCTGTTTTGTGACGGTATTGCACCAAAGCAGCACCACCTAGCAATGCTTGTTCCGTCACGTCGATCAACTTTTGCGTGTCATCCCAATCGGGGGTGACGATGTATAAGCCTTTCATTGGGATCCTTCAAGAAATATGGAAACGGTTGGGCATAGCCTGCCCATCAGCAATCATAAAAGCACTGCTCAACGCTTGCTGACAATATGCTTGCGCTGACTGCATAGCAGCTTCCATCGTATACCCCTGCGCTAACAAAGCAGCAATTGCGGATGCCAAGGTACAACCACTACCATGAAAAGCCCCTGGCAAACGCAACCAACGCCAGCTACGAGTCATTCCATTTTGGTTAAACCAGTGATTTTCCACCTCGGTACCACTGCCATGACCACCTTTGATTAATACATTCTGGCAGCCTTGATCCAACAAGGATTGCGCTTGTTTTTCCAATGGAAGATTGTTGCCACACAAAGCCATCGCTTCTGGCAAATTGGGCGTGATCACGGTCGCTAATGGCAACAGTGGCGTTAATACCTGAATGGCATTTTCTAACGCCAAAGCATCGCCATGACCGCTAGCTAGAACAGGATCCAATACCACCGGCAAATCAAGCTGTTTTGCCCGCAGCTGGCGTATGCAATCCGCAATCAACCGCGCATTATGAAGCGTACCGACGATGCCAATTTTGATGGCGGCGATACCTGGAATAGGGACCTTGTCGATTAAGACTTGCGCTTGCTGCTGCAAAATGAGCGGCGAGACCGGATGTAATCCAAATACCCGATCATTATCCTGCACCGTCAACACCGTCACCAACGGCAAAGGATGACTGCCCAATGCCGTAATCGCTTGAATATCTGCTTGCAAACCCGCGCCACCGCTGGGATCAAGACCGGAAAATACCAATACGCAAGAGCGTGTTTGCATAAAAACTATACGATCCGCCCCGCCATTGGCGAGGATGGTGCAGCAGAAAAACGCTTGGGCATACGCCCCGCCAAAAATGCCGCACGGCCAGCTTGTACAGCTAAACGCATTGCATACGCCATACGTACAGGATCTTGCGCACCAGCGATGGCTGTGTTCATCAACACACCGTCGCAACCCAACTCCATGGCAATCGCCGCATCGGATGCCGTGCCCACACCTGCATCGACCAATACTGGCACTTTGGATTGCTCAATGATGAGCGACAAATTCCAGGGATTGAGGATGCCCATGCCAGAACCAATCAAAGAAGCCAACGGCATGATAGCGACACAACCAATTTGCTCCAATAATTTGGCTTGAATCGGATCATCGCTGCAATACACCATGACATCAAAGCCATCTTTGACCAGCATTTCGGCGGCTTTCAGGGTTTCTGGCATATTGGGGAATAAAGTCTTTTCATCACCCAATACTTCCAACTTAACCAGCTTGTGACCTTGTAATAATTCTCGCCCTAATTGCAGGGTATACACCGCATCCTGCGCGGTATAACAACCAGCCGAATTCGGCAAAATGGTGTAGCGCGATGGCGGCACAACGTCCAACAAACTGGGCGTATTCGGATCCTGGCCGATATTCACCCGCCGTATCGCTACAGTGATGATGTCTGCGCCAGATGCTTCTGTTGCTGCCCGTGTTTGCTCCAAATCGCGATATTTGCCACTGCCCACCAATAAGCGGGAAGCATAGGTTTTACCTGCGATGGTTAAGCCATTTTTATCGTTTATGTCATTTACGTCTTGCATCAGCCACCTCCAATTGCACGCACAATATCGACTGCATCCTGCGGCTGCAATATGCAATCCTGCCACTGCTGACGCGGCACCACAGTGCGATTAACTGCCGCCGCCATGGCTTGATTTGGCAACTCAAGAGAAGTGATCAAATCCTGCAAGGAAGACTGGCCGACAAGGCTATGTGGGGCGCCGTTTAATGTAATTTCTATTGTTGTCATCGTGATTGAGTTATTGCTTACGATAAATTTCCGCGCCAGTTTTCACAAACTCCACCGCTTTCACTTCCATCCCTTGTTTTAAAGCCTGAATTTCAGTAATTCCTTGCTTAGCAGCATAGTCACGCACTTCTTGCGTGATTTTCATGGAGCAAAAATGTGGTCCACACATGGAGCAAAAATGTGCGACTTTGGCAGAATCCTTAGGCAAGGTTTCATCGTGAAATTCTCTCGCCTTGTCAGGATCCAAACCTAAATTAAACTGATCTTCCCACCGGAATTCAAAACGCGCTTTGGATAAAGCATTGTCACGGATTTGTGCACCGGGATGGCCTTTGGCCAAATCTGCAGCATGGGCGGCAATCTTGTAAGTAATGATGCCGTCTTTGACGTCGACCTTATTCGGCAAACCCAGATGCTCTTTCGGCGTGACGTAACACAACATCGCCGTGCCATACCAACCGATCATCGCCGCACCGATGCCAGAAGTAATGTGATCGTAACCAGGAGCGATGTCGGTCGTCAGCGGCCCCAGGGTATAAAACGGTGCTTCACTGCATTGCTCCAGCTGCAAGTCCATGTTTTCTTTAATCAAATGCATAGGCACGTGACCTGGGCCTTCGATCATGACTTGGACGTCATGCTTCCACGCAATTTGCGTCAATTCACCCAAGGTTTTCAATTCACTCAATTGCGCTTCATCATTGGCGTCGTAAATCGACCCTGGGCGCAAACCATCACCCAAAGAAAACGACACATCATAAGCCTTCATGATGGCGCAGATTTCTTCAAAATGCGTGTACAAAAAAGATTCTTGATGATGCGCCAAACACCATTTCGCCATGATCGAACCACCGCGCGAGACAATACCGGTCAAGCGTTTAGCCGTCATGGGGACGTAACGCAGCAAGACGCCAGCATGAATAGTGAAATAATCCACACCTTGCTCGGCTTGCTCAATCAGCGTATCTCTGAAAATCTCCCAGGTTAAATCTTCTGCCTTGCCATTGACCTTTTCCAAAGCTTGATAAATCGGCACCGTGCCGATCGGTACAGGCGAGTTACGAATAATCCATTCACGCGTTTCATGGATATGTTTACCAGTCGATAAATCCATCACATTGTCGCCACCCCAACGGATCGCCCAAGTCATCTTTTCGACTTCTTCACCGATGCTGGAAGTGACCGCTGAATTGCCAATATTGGCATTGATTTTGACCAGAAAATTGCGCCCGATAATCATCGGTTCGATTTCAGGATGGTTGATATTGGCGGGGATAATGGCGCGTCCACAAGCAATTTCCTGACGAACAAATTCAGGCGTGATTTCAGCAGGAATCGCGGCACCAAAAGATTGGCCCGGATGTTGGCGCCCCATCAAATCCGCCATTTTACTGCCCAAGGGACCAGCTGCTTGCAATTCCTTCAAATATTCAGCCCGACGCATGTTTTCACGAATCGCGACAAATTCCATTTCCGGTGTGATGATGCCTTGGCGCGCATAATGCATTTGCGTCACATTACCACCGGCCTTGGCACGACGCGGCAAACGATGCAAGTTGAAGCGCAATTGCGCCAAGGTTGGGTCGTTTAAACGCTCAACACCATATTGTGAGGTTGGACCAGACAATTCTTCCGTATCGTTTCGCTCCAATATCCATGGCAAACGCGGCGTCGGCAAGCCGGAACGGATATCGATTTTTACGTTCGGATCGGTATACGGGCCAGATGTATCGTAAACATAAATCGGCGGATTTTTTTCTACACCACCAGCGCTAAATGAAGCCGGTGTATCGGATTGGCTGATTTCGCGCATCGGCACTTGAATGTCTGGACGACTACCTTGCACATAAATCTTGCGCGAATTAGGCAGCGGCGCAATGGCAGCAGCATCGACTGTGGCAGTAGCAGACAAAAACTTGGGATTGGCGTTCATGGCACTCCTTGCATGTAATTAAAATCCAGCACAGGAGCGAAGAACAAGGCGGCACGCCAACATCTCTACGGCTTCCCTACGCTGGCATTATCCAGATCAGGTAAAGGGTATTTCTCACCCGGCTACAGAATTAGACTATTCCAACAACCAGGACCCCTAGCATTGCGGCGCTATGGAAAAAAACAAGCACCATGCGCCGCCGGGCATTATAACCTGCTTGGGTTGGTAGGCTGGATAGGCTGTTTTGATATCAACACCCTAAGCAATCAAAATAAATCTTGTAAATATAAAATTTTTTCCTCACGTACCACATTTGTATTATATTAAAGACACCATACGCAACACTCGGTATGTAGATAGCGTTGGTTTCATCAAATTTAAAAATAAAAGGAAACATCATGAAAAACATACTCGTCACCGTTTTCGCTTTGATGATCAGTGGGCATGTTTTGGCAGGTGGAATTGAAGCCTG
>CAZCIX010000026.1:20269-27059 GCA_964498835.1 uncultured Burkholderiaceae bacterium
CCGTTTTCGCTTTGATGATCAGTGGGCATGTTTTGGCAGGTGGAATTGAAGCCTGCCCTACAAACAAAGTGGATAAATGCTCAGACGTAAAGACACAAGATGCCTGCAAAGCTAGTTATACCCTCTTCAGACCTCCACTCCCCGTCTTCAGCGCCAAACAACCTTTTAGCTGCATTTGGGATAGAGGCCATTGCACAGAAAAACACAGATGCGATCTTGACAAATAAGCCGTTCACCTTAACTTCATCAGGTTTGCTTAAACCATGATCCCAAAACAAAGGAAAAATCATGAAAAACATACTCGTCACCGTTTTCGCTTTGATAATCAGTGGGCATGTTTTGGCAGGTGGAATTGAAGCCTGTCCTACAAACAAAGTGGATAAATGCTCAAACGTAAAAACACAAGATGCCTGTAACGCCAGCTACGATGTGAATAAATCCCTTAATGCCGCCATTAGGGTGCCTGGTAATACTTTTAGCTGCATTTGGGATCGCAGCAGCTGCACAGAAAAACATGCGTGCGAAATTAAGTAATAGTAATGAATTGCAATATCGACTCTTTTGTTTAATTGCCCAATAAAACTTGCGAAGTGACATTAATTTATTTTGTCTCTGCAAACAACTCACACCCAATTAGCATACGGCGTATCTCACTATTGCCGACGCCAATCTCATAGAGTTTGGCGTCGCGTCACAAACAGCCAGCGTTAATATAGTCGCTACCACTCTAACGCCTGAATGACTTAACTTTTTTCAGCCAAACAAAGAATTTCATCGACCACATCCTTGCGACACATATAGGCCGCCTATTGTGTTTTGGCCCGATAAGAATCCACGTCCAACATTAGGCCCCAACACTTGAGTTTACGTTGCAGCGCACAAAATTTACTTGACGCAGCAAAAAAAACGAATAGAATGGTGTTTATTGCGGTGCAGCATTTTGATTCCAAATTTACTGTTTTTGCACCCTTCAACATACTCTACCATTCTGAACAAGGAGTTTTTCTCATGTTTTCATTTCAAGAACAGTTTTCTGCCGCGACCAAAGCACATATTGAAGCTCAAATCGCAATGATGAATACGTTGACGGACAAAACACTCGAAAATATCGAAAAAGTCATCAAGTTGAATGTGGCCGCCGCAAAGACTTCATTGGAAGAATCCAGCGCCGCCGTCAAACAGTTGGTTGCCGCGAAAGATGCGCAAGAATTTTTCTCGCTAGCTGCCGCACAAGCGCAACCCAACACAGAAAAAACACTGGCTTATGGCCGTAATCTGGCAAGCATCGCATCAGGTGCGCAAGCAGATTTTTCCAAAATTGCCGAAACACAAATTAATGAAACTAGCAATCAAGTCCTGGCATTAGTCGATGAAATCAGCAAACATGCACCAGCTGGTTCTGAAAGCACTATCGCCATCATCAAATCCAGCGTAGGCAATGCCAGTGCTGGTTATGCGCAATTGACCAAAGCGACCAAACAAGCAGCAGAAACACTGGAAAGCAATATCTCGCAAGTTGCCAACCAACTTTCACAAGTAGCAGAAAAAACAACACAACGCGCCAGTAAAAAATCTTAATATCGCGTTTCGTTTTTATTCATCTTATCGGGCTTGATTTAAATTTATCTGGCCTTATTTAACGAAGATGAGTAGAAGTGGTTCAAGATCAACTCCCCTTACGGACCGCACGCGGTCCGTTTTTTTATTCATTCACTCTTATTCAAGGAAAACAATCATGAATGAAGTTGTCATTGTTGCTGCAAAACGGACTGCCGTCGGTAAATTTGGTGGCGCTTTGGCAAAAGTAGCGGCGGCTGATTTAGGTGCGCATGTGATCAAAGGCCTGCTAGCGCAAACTGGCATACAAGGGGAATTAGTCAATGAAATCATTTTGGGACAAGTCTTGACCGCCGGTTGTGGCCAAAATCCAGCGCGCCAAGCAGTTATTCATGCCGGATTACCCATCACAGTGCCAGCATTTACAGTAGGCAAAGTCTGCGGCAGTGGCTTAAAAGCCGTACAACTCGCCACCCAAGCCATCAAATGCGGCGATGCCGATATCATCATCGCTGGCGGACAAGAAAACATGAGCGCGTCACCCCATTTGCTCAACAACTCACGCGATGGTTTTCGCATGGGCGACGCCAAACTGGTCGACAGCATGATCGTGGATGGTTTGTGGGATGTTTACAACCAATATCACATGGGCGTGACGGCTGAAAACATCGCTAAAAAATATAATATTTCGCGCCAACAGCAAGATGAATTCGCCATGGCGTCGCAAAACAAAGCCGAAGCCGCGCAAAAAGCGGGCAAATTCAAAGATGAAATTTTGCCACTAGAAATCCCACAGAAAAAAGGCAGCATCATCTTTGATAGCGATGAATACATCAAACATGGCGTCACGCTTGAATCGCTATCTGGCTTGCGCCCAGCCTTCGCCAAAGATGGGTCTGTCACCGCAGGCAATGCTTCCGGCCTGAACGATGGCGCTGCGGCTGTCATGTTGATGTCAGCGCAAAAAGCAAAAGAATTAGGGCTGACTCCGCTTGCGAAAATCAAAGCGTATTCATCAACCGGCATAGACCCCACCATCATGGGCATAGGCCCTGTTTCCGCCGCGCAATCCTGCTTGAAAAAAGCCGGCTGGACGCATCAAGATTTAGATTTAATGGAAATCAACGAAGCCTTCGCCGCCCAATCCATAGGTGTGCATCAAGAAATGGGATGGGATACCAGCAAAATCAACGTCAATGGCGGCGCAATTGCGATTGGACATCCGATTGGTGCCTCCGGTTGCCGTATTTTGGTGACCTTGTTGCATGAAATGACCAGACGTGACGCGAAGCGCGGTTTAGCCAGTTTGTGCATAGGCGGCGGTATGGGTGTTGCATTGGCGCTTGAGCGGTAGAAAGACTCTCTAAGCGATAAAAATTTACCGTCGTTCCCGAGTGATTTAGTCGGGGACCCAGTGTCGTTAAAAAAACGAAAAGCCACTGGATTCCCGCCTAAAACCGCGGGAACGACGAGTGATAAAAAATTGCAGTAAATGATTTGATCTGATTGGCACACGTTACTTTTCATTCCAAGGCGCAATTTTGGGCAACATCATCATGCCCGGCAAAGCCAGCGCAAAACAAATCAGAAAGAAAGTAAACCAGCCAGTTTGATCCACGATATAACCAACCGAGGCATTCACAAACGTGCGTGGCACAGCAGACAAACTGGTGAATAGGGCCAATTGCGTCGCACTGTAACGGGCATCGGTGGTTTTCGCAATGTAGGCCACAAACGCTGCTGTCCCCAAGCCCACACCAAACGCTTCAAAACCAATCACACCAGCTAGCAACCATTGATTGGCGCCCACTTTTGCCAACCAGGCAAAACCTAATATCGCCACCGCCTGGATGACGCCAAAAATCCACAACCCACGATTAATCCCCAACTTGACCATCCATACGCCGCCGACAATACCGCCGGCGATACTGGCCCAAAATCCGGTAGTTTTCGCAATCACGCCAATTTGCGTCATGGAAAATCCCAAATCGAGATAAAACTTGGTCGCCAAGGCGGTCGCCATGCTATCGCCTAATTTATATAAAAATATAAAACTCAACACCCACAGCGCCCCTTGCCATCCATCACGGGCAATAAATTCACGAAACGGCAAGAAAACGGCTTCTTTTAAATTTTTGGGCGGTGGCGCGTAAATGACGGGCTCTTTAATCAATAAAGTACAAATCAACCCCGGTAACATGAAAATAGCCGTAATCCAAAAAACCGCTTGCCACGACATCAAATCTGCCAAGATTAACGAGAGCGAACCCGGGATCAAACCAGCCAATTTGTAAGCATTGACATGTACAGTTTGGCCCAATCCCTGCTCATTATCAGGCAAAATTTCGCGCCGGTAGGCATCAATCACAATGTCCTGACTGGCAGAAAAAAAGGCTATCAAACATGCAAAAAAGACAATCGGAGTCAGCTGAGTCAGTGGATCCAGCATCCCAAGCACGCCTATCGTGACGAACAAAACGCCTTGCGTCAGCGCCATCCACCCCCGCCTCCGACCCAGCTTGCCGAGGCTATATCGATCCATCAATGGCGACCAGAGGAATTTCCAGGTGTAAGGAAACATGACCAGCGCAAACAAACCCAGCGCTTTGACGTTTAAGCCAGATTTCGCCAACCAGGCTTGCAGCAAATTCAGCAAGATAAATAGCGGCAAACCAGAGCTGAAACCCAAAAAACAGCAAATCAAAATGCGGCGATTGAAATAGTGATGCCAAGGCCTGGAGGTGTTTTCCATAGAATTTTTATAACCGGATTTTTAATTAGAGTTGATGAATTTAACACCGTCATTCCCGCGGCTTTAGGCGGAAATCCAGTGTCTTAAGCTGTGCGCTTTATTTTTTTCTCAACCGAAACACAGCCAAACTACCACGCCAATTGGGGAAATAAGACACCAACTTGCCATCATGCAAAGCCACACATTCCAGCACTTCCAAACCAACTTGATTGGCTAACTCCGCAAAATCTTCAATCGTGGCGCAACGCAAATTGGGCGTGTCGTACCATTCATACGGCAAGGTTTTAGAAACCGGCATGCGCCCACGCCACAATGCCACGCGATGTGGCCAATAGGCAAAATTGGGAAACGACACAATCACTTCCCGACCAACGCGGGTGATGTCGCGCAAAATACCTTCTACATTTTTCATCATTTGCAACGCAAACAAGCACAGCACGGTATCAAACGCATCATCCGCAAAAATGGCCAGGCCTTTTTCCATATCTTGCTGTATCACATTGATGCCACGTTTGGCACTTTGTAACAACTGGGCATCATCGATTTCAATGCCATAACCAGTACATTGTTTATCTGATTGCAAATAATCCAACATCACGCCATCGCCGCAGCCCAAATCCAACACATGCGATTGCGGACGCACCCAATGCGCGATAAAGGCCAAATCAGGACGCAAATGATTTAATTCCTGGAAATTCATATCGCCACCCGTTCATAGTAGGTTCGCACCAAATTCAAATAACGCGCATCGTCCAGCAAAAACGCATCATGCCCATGCGGCGCATCAATTTCAGCATACGTGACATTGCGTTTGTTATTGACCAAGGCTTGCACGATTTCATGGCTGCGATCCGGTGCAAAACGCCAATCGGTGGAAAAAGACGCCAGCAAGAACTGTGCTTTTGTATTCGCCAATGCCTTGGTCAAATCACCACCAAATTGACGCGCAGGATCAAAATAATCCAACGCTTTGGTAATCAATAAATAGGTATTGGCATCAAAATATTCAGAAAACTTATCCCCTTGGTAACGCAGATACGATTCAATTTCAAAATCCACTCCAAAGCCAAATTGATACTCACCAGTATGCGCAACATCACGCAATTTGCGACCGAATTTAAACGCCATATCATCATCGGATAAATAGGTGATATGCCCGATCATACGTGCCACACGTAAGCCTCTCTTTGGCACCACGCCATGCGCATAGTAGTCACCGCCGTGATAATCCGGATCAGTCAAAATTGCTTGCCGCGCCACATCGTTAAATGCGATGTTTTGTGCCGACAACTTAGCGGTAGAGGCAATCACCAGACAATGACGTAGCCGCTCGGGATACATCATGCTCCAGGATAATGCCTGCATGCCACCGAGCGACCCGCCCATGACAGCCGCAAATTGCTGAATCCCCAACGCATCCGCCAAACGCGCTTGCGAGCGCACCCAATCTTCCACCGTCACAACAGGAAAAGACGCGCCATACGCTACGCCAGTTGCCGGATTGATATGCATAGGACCAGTTGAGCCAAAGCACGATCCCAAATTATTGACACCAATGACAAAAAAACGCTCCGTATCCAACGGCTTGCCCGGCCCCACCATATTGTTCCACCAACCCACATTATTCGGCTGATCAGCGTACACCCCAGCAACATGATGAGAAGCGTTCAAAGCATGGCAAACCAGCACCGCATTCGACCGATCCACATTCAAGGTGCCATAGGTTTCATATACCAGGTTGTAATCACTGATCACAGCACCGCTTTGCAAAGGCAAAGCTTGTGCAAAATGCATGGACTGAGGAGTGGCAATGAGTGTGGATGTCATGGGTTGGCGTGATTGAGCTGCTGATTGGAATACTGATTGAAATACAGCGATTAAGTGGCGGATTTTACCTTAAGTGGAGGTGAAAGAATTCTCGTCGGAGGCAGAAAGAAATGAATTGTTTTTATGATATTTACGTGAATAAGAACTATATTTTTCCCTCAAAATTATTAATGCTAGTGCGGCAATAAATCTTGACTTTTACATGCGCCTCTAGCATAAACGAGTGACCCGGGCCTCTATTCTTGGCGCTGCACCATTCACCCTGCTGCTGCCAGATGTTGGGCTGCACCTAACAGCAATCCTCTCGGTGACCATAGGACTCAACCAGGTTTGCGCTTGTTTGCCGCTGATTGGGTTATTGACGGTTTTTTTACCTTCGATTAAAACGGTTTAACCCAAAATCCACATAATCAAATGGGAAAAACTATGCCAAAAAAATATCAATCCATTGATACAACGCAAAAGTACGCCTTCTATCTGAGCGTATTACTACTATTTTTTTGCTTCCGTGTCTTCGCGCAGCTAATACAAAAATATTTTCCTACGTCGCTCCTCCCATCATTTTCAGCTTGGTATAGCGGCGCACTCGCTTATTCTTGGCTGCTGCTTGCGCAGGGAATCATTATTCTTTTGTTCAGCTGGGTGATTGACGGA
>CAZCIX010000027.1:0-26687 GCA_964498835.1 uncultured Burkholderiaceae bacterium
CTTGATACTTGGTGGGCCTCCCGTGAGTCGAACACGGCACCAACGGATTATGAGTCCGCTGCTCTAACCAAGCATGAGCTAGAGGCCCAGTTCTGGGAAATAACCAAAAGTATTAATTACTTTCCAGGAAGCTCTTAAGTTTATCCGAACGCGAAGGATGACGCAACTTGCGTAAGGCTTTTGCCTCGATTTGGCGAATGCGTTCGCGAGTTACGTCGAATTGTTTGCCGACCTCTTCCAGAGTATGGTCTGTTGACATTTCGATACCAAAGCGCATACGTAATACTTTTGCTTCGCGTGGTGTCAGGGAATCTAAAATATCTTTGACTACACCACGCATTGATGCGTGCAATGCGGCATCAGCTGGCGCCAAGGTGTTGTTGTCCTCAATGAAGTCACCCAAATGAGAATCATCGTCGTCACCGATGGGGGTTTCCATGGAAATTGGCTCTTTCGCAATTTTCATGATCTTGCGAATTTTTTCTTCAGGCATTTCCATTTTGAGTGCCAGTGTTGCAGGATCTGGCTCTGCACCAGTTTCCTGCAGAATTTGACGGGAAATGCGGTTCATTTTGTTGATCGTTTCGATCATATGAACCGGAATCCTGATAGTGCGTGCTTGATCTGCGATAGAGCGCGTGATTGCCTGGCGTATCCACCATGTTGCGTAAGTCGAAAACTTGTAACCACGGCGGTATTCGAACTTGTCGACAGCCTTCATCAAACCGATATTCCCTTCTTGAATGAGATCCAAGAATTGCAAACCACGGTTGGTATATTTTTTCGCGATCGAAATAACTAAGCGCAAGTTGGCTTCGGTCATTTCGCGTTTTGCTTTGCGCGCTTTCATTTCGCCAGCTGCCATCTGGCGATAAATATGGCGTAAATCCGGCAATGGCAAAGCAACCCGTATTTGTAAATCAATCAATTTTTGTTGCAATTGTTTGATAGCTGGAATATTGCGTCCAAGAACTGCGCTATACGAATGATTGCCATTGGCTTCGCCATCAACCCAGTTTAAATTGGTTTCATTGCCAGGAAATGTTTTGATGAAATGAGGGCGCGGCATTCCACATTTGTTGACAGCTACGTCAAGAATTTGTCGTTCTATTTGACGCACTTGATCAACTTGGCTGCGCAAGGTGTCGCAAAGCTTTTCAACAACTTTTGCAGTGAAGCGTATACCCAATAATTCCTGTGAAATTGCGCTTTGAGCGGTAACGTAGTCAAGTGAGTTATAACCGCTTTCATCAAGAGCCTGACGCATCTTGTCAAATTGCGTAGCAATCGCGGCATATTTTACAAGTGCACCGGACTTGAGTTGATCTAATTGTTCGGCAGAAATGGTGGTGGCACCAGAGGCGCCGCCGTCTTCCTCTTCATCCTCTTCCTCGTCATCTTCTTCATCTTCTTCATTGTCTTCGGAGGTGGCGCTGAGTATTGCTTCATCATCATTAGCACTTAAATCAACCAGCCCATCAACAATTTCGTCGATTCTTACTTCGTCGTTGGTGATTTTTGTGCTCGTGGCAAGAATTTCTTCGATTGTTGTGGGGCACGCAGAAATGGCTTGGATCATGTCTTTCAAGCCATCTTCGATTCGTTTTGCGATGACGATTTCACCTTCACGAGTCAGCAGTTCAACCGAACCCATTTCGCGCATATACATGCGCACAGGATCAGTGGTGCGGCCAAAATCGGAATCTACCGTGGACAAGGCGGCTTCTGCTGCGGCTTCTGCCTCTTCATCGCTGGCGACTGTAGCAACGTTGTCAGACAGCAGTAGTGTTTCTGCATCAGGTGCATGGTCATAAACCACAATGCCCATGTCATTGAAGGTCGTAATGATGCCTTCAATGGCTTCTGGGTCGATAATATTTTCTGGTAAATGATCGTTGATTTCTGCGTAAGTTAAGAAACCACGTTCTTTACCAAACTTAATCAAGTTCTTCAGCTTTTGGCGACGACGTTCTAATTCTTCTTCTGTCGCTTCAGAATCGGTAGAAAACGCGTCTTTTAGCAATGCTTTTTCTTTAGCTTTGCGATCTTTTGCTTTTGCTTTGTCGACGGCTTTTAATTCGGCGCGCTCAACCGCATTTAACGCAGCGACTTCGTCGTTTTCAGGCTGAAATTCTTTTGGTTTCCGACCACGTCTGCCGGGTACTTTGACTAGAGGCAGAACATAATTGGATGTGTCGATAGTCGCCAAAACTGCTGCGTCAGTTGTTTGATTGACTACTGGTGCGCTAGTTTCTGATTTGGCTTGTGTTTTTTCACTTTTGGCCGCCGCTTTCGTTTGCTTGGCAACGGTCTTAGATTCAGTTTTCTTAGTTGTCACGGATGCTTTCGATTAGACGGTGTCTAGCCTTATTTGCCGGAATAATAATGAGACGGCAAATGACAGGCTTGGATGTAAAGTAATTAATTTGAAGTAGATTGTTGCCCGATTTTTTGTCTTTTTTTGAGGCAATATGACCGCGTATTATACTACATACAAGTATTTTCCTCTAGTCGCTTGACCTAAAAATCTAACAGGTTAGTGTGAAGCAATGCTGGTGGAGGATTCTCGCCGCAATTGTTCTTGTTGTAGTGTTAACTCACGATAACGAGTGCTCATGTCTTCTATGCTCAATCCGCTATTCACAAGTTGTTCTAGTTGCGCACTGAGTACTTGCATTTTGGTTTTTCTCACTGCATCGACCAGTTCTAGTTGTGCTGTTTCTATGTTTGATTCTGTGTCGGCAGCAATTTCGGCGATGATGGTGTCAAATTCTGCTCCTTGCGTTCGTAAGTGCTCTGCCAAGGTTGCAAAACTAGCATGCGTTCCCATTTCTTTGCTTGCTGTCACCAGACGTGCCAACATATCAGCGTGCGCTGGTGCTAATTGTTCTGCAGCAAGCAGAGCTGATTGATCCAGTCCTGATGCCAATATGGGATGCGCTACTAATAAACGCATGATTTGGCGTACCAAACCCAAAGGTTGTTGTCGTTTTTTGACTGGTGGTGCTAAACGCGCACGTGCGACTGGGGCGGTGAGGTCGCATAAAGTTTCAATTTCACTAGCGGTGGTTTGCGTTGTTTGTGCCAGGTTGCGCACAATTTGTAGGCGCAAGGCGGATGGTGCCATGGCTTGCAACAAAGGTTTGGCATCAAATTGCGTGCGTGCACGTCCTTCTGAGGTGTTTAAATCGTTGTTTCCTATGACCTCATTTAATAAAAACTGTGATAAGGGCATTGCATCGTTGATTTGCTGCTCAAAAGCGGGTGCGCCGAACTCTCGGATATAGCTATCTGGATCATGTTCAGATGGCAAGAAAAGAAATTTGATGGTTTTGTTGTCAGAAATAAAGGGCAAGCTGGCTTCCAATGCGCGTCGTGCAGCGCGTTTACCAGCGGTGTCGCCATCAAAACTGAAAATGATGCAATCGGTTTGGCGCAATAATTTTTGTACGTGTGTTGCGCTGCAGGCGGTGCCTAAGGTGGCGACTGTTTGTGGAAAACCGTATTGCGACAATGCCACCACATCCATGTAGCCTTCGGTGACTAAGGCATAGCCACTATTGCGTATGGCTAGGCGTGCTTCAAACAAGCCGTATAACTCATTGCCTTTTTGGAATAGGGGGGTTTCTGGTGAATTTAAATATTTCGGTTCACCTTTGTCCAGCACGCGCCCGCCGAAACCGATGACTTGTCCTTTTTGATTCCGAATCGGAAACATGATGCGATCACGGAAGCGGTCATACCGTTTTTGCTGCTGATTGTCTTGTTCAGTTTTGGTGATGACAAGACCAGCTTCAACCAGTTTGTAATCATCGTAATCGGTAAAGACGGCACGCAAACCATCCCACGCATCAATTGCATAACCTAATCCAAATTTAGCTGCGATTTCACCAGACAAACCACGTGCTTTTAAGTAGGAAATCGCATTCGGTGCCCGTCGCAATTGGGCGCGGTAATAATCACAGGCTTGTGTCATGCAATCCGATAAAGCCAGACTTTTTTTCTGTGTTTCAGCGCGTTGTGCGGGAGGGATTTTGTCATTGCTTTCTGGCACTACCATGCCATTATTTTGCGCAATTTCTTGTACTGCTTCGACAAAACCCAGGCCTGAATATTCCATTAAAAAACCAATCGCCGTACCATGCGCACCGCAGCCAAAACAATGATAAAACTGTTTGCTAGGACTGACAGTGAAGCTGGGTGATTTTTCGTTATGGAATGGGCATAACCCCATAAAATTGGCGCCGCCTTTCTTCAATTGGACGTACTGTCCCACGATATCAACGATATCAATACGGTTGAGTAAATCCTGGATGAAGGATTGCGGAATCATGATGGTTTAAGTTGGTGCGATTGATTACTTGGATAAAGCTGCTTTTACTAAGCCAGATACTTGTGTCATGTCAGCTTTACCAGCTAATTTTGCTTTCAATATTGCCATGACTTTGCCCATGTCTTGTGGGCCAGCGGCGTTGGTTTCTGCGATGGCAGCCGTGATCGCAGTGTTAATTTCTGCCTCTGATAAAGGTGTAGGCAAGTAGGTTGCAAGAACAGCCAATTCTGCTTTTTCAATGTCAGCTAAATCCTGGCGTTGTCCTGCTTCAAATTGACTGATTGAATCTTTGCGTTGCTTTACCATTTTTTCAAGAATAGTGAGGATGTGCGCATCGGTGAGTTCAATTCGCTCATCCACTTCTTTTTGTTTTATCGCTGCAGTGAGCAAACGGATGGTGCCGAGCTTGCCTGTGTCTTTGGCGCGCATGGCATTTTTCATGTCTTCGGTGATTTGTTCTTTTAAACTCATGATGATTCTTTCGTTATTTTTTCGTGGTTAAAGTCCCAATACAAAAAACCCGCTGCGTATTATCGTAGCGGGTTTTGGCTTGCTGCAATCTTAATTGCAGCGTGTTTGCTTGGAAATTAGAATAATTTCTTTGGCAGCTGTTGGCTGCGAATGCGCTTGTAGTGACGTTTTACAGCAGCTGCTAATTTGCGTTTGCGCTCAGCAGTTGGTTTTTCGTAGAATTCGCGCGCACGCAACTCGGTTAAAAGGCCGGTTTTTTCAATAGTGCGCTTGAAGCGACGCATAGCAACTTCGAACGGCTCATTTTCTTTTAGACGAATTGTGGTCATGTGAATTAATTAAAAGTACGTTGAATACGTTGGTTTTACGGAAAGAGCGAGACTCTAGCAGGTTTTTTTGTATTATGGAAGGGTTTTGGTGTGTAAAAATGTGTAAAAACGTGTTTTTTAACGTTTTTTGATGTTTTTACGTTTTTAAATCGATAGTCCAGCCGCCATGCCTGAAGCCCATGCCCATTGGAAGTTGTATCCTCCCAGCCAACCGGTGACATCGACTGCCTCGCCCACAAAATAAAGTCCAGGTATTTTGTTGCTCATCATGGTTTGTTGTGACAATGCCTTTGTATCGATACCACCGCGCGTGACTTCTGCTTTGCGATAACCTTCAGAACCGTTGGGCATGATGCGCCATTGATTGAGTGACTGGCCGAGCGCTTGTAGCTGTTTGTCTGGCATATCGGCGATGCGTGCGTTGGCTTGCAAACTATAGCCGTTGCTTAGGAGCCAGTTTTCTGCCAGGCGTGATGGCAGCCATTGCGCTAGTAAATTGCCGAGATTTTTTTTGAGTTGACCTTTGCCTTGAATCAACGCTTGTGCGACATCCATTTCAGGTAATAAATTAATTTCCAGCGCTTTGCCCATTTCCCAGAAGCTGGAGATTTGTAATACCGCTGGGCCAGATAGGCCGCGATGGGTAAAAAGTAAATCTTCCCGAAATTGAATTTGTTGATTTTGTTGTCGTTGCGATTTTTTATTGCCGAAATTGCTAGCTTGAGCAATCGCAGTTTCTGTGCCAATTTTGATATCCACTTCCAACGCCAAACCAGATAGCACAGCAAACGATTGCCATGTGTTTGAATCAAAGCGTAGTGGTACCAAAGCAGGATGTGGATTGATGACAGGGATGTCGAATTGTTTCGCAACGTGATACGCAAAATCCGTGGCGCCAATCGCGGGAATGGACGGGCCGCCAGTGGCAATCACCAGTTTGCGGGCGTGTATTGTTCCGTTATTGGTTTCAATGCGAAAAATATTTTCATTGGCAATGTTAGTTTGGCCCAGTTGCAATACTTTGCACGGTACGCGCCATGTCACGTTGCCCACATCGCATTCGGCTTTGAGCATGTGAATGATGTCTTCGGCCGAATTGTCGCAAAATAACTGCCCTTTATGTTTTTCATGAAAACCGATGCGGTAGCGTTTGATCAGCGTTAAAAAATCCTGTGGGGTGTAGCGTGACAAAGCACTTTTGCAGAAATGTGAATTTTCCGATAAAAAATTTTGTGGGCTGGTGTTGATGTTGGTGAAATTACAGCGTCCGCCGCCAGAGATGCGGATTTTTTCAGCCAATTTGGTGGCATGGTCGAGCAAAACGACCGTTTTTCCACGCTGACCGGCCACGCCGGCGCACATCATGCCGGCAGCGCCTGCGCCTATTACTGCAACATCGTATTGTTTGACCATATTTTTGCTGGGTATGATTGGGTGATAAAGCGAGCTTAACGTTGGCTTGGTTGATGAATATGGCTTTATAGTCCTGTGATTTTATTATTCTGGAAATTTTTATGAAACCTTTAAAACAAATTAAACACGTTGCGCTTTTTACATTATTGCTTGTTACTGCAAATTTGAGTTTTTCTCAGGCGCATACGCATTCACATACAGCACATACAACACATGCCACAGCATTTGGCAAACCTGGCAAGGCGGAGCAGGTTTCCCGCACTATTACCGTCACTATGAAGGACAGCATGCGTTTTACGCCTTCGAATATCACCGTTAAGCGTGGTGAAACGGTTAAATTTATCGTGAAAAATGAAGGTAAGTTAAAGCATGAGATGGTGCTTGGTACGGCCAAAGATTTAAAGGAGCATGCCGAGATGATGCGTCAATCGCCAGATATGCAACATGACGATCCCAATCAAGTATCGCTTGATGCAGGTCAGACCGGTGAGTTGATTTGGCAATTTAATCGTGCAGGGAAAGTGGATTTTGCTTGCCTGCAAGCTGGGCATTTTGAGGCTGGTATGGTTGGTAATATCAAAGTTGTGCGTAATTTTTAATCCGTAATCCCATATTTGCCATTAACCTCAGTTCCCCCGTCGTTCCCGACTAAAGCAATTGGAGGCGACGGTATTAATGGAAAATTTGGGATGATTCAGTTTTTTGTGTTTGGTCGTTGTTGTTGAGGACAATCTACCTGCACCAATGACCTATCTTCAAGACATACCGCGCTTAGTTTGCCGCCCCACACACAACCGGTATCCAAGCTAATTAAATTGGGGCGCAGCATCAATCCTAGTGTAGACCAGTGTCCAAACACGATGGTGGTGTCGCTGGTTTTGCGTTCTGGTACATCAAACCATGGCATATGATCCGGCAGGGCGGCGTTGATGCCTTCCTTTGTATCCAAATCCATGATGCCATCTTGAGTACAAAACCGAATTCTGGTTAATCCATTGACGATGCAGCGTAGGCGATCGGTGCTGCTGAGTTTGTCATTCCATTGACGTGGTGTATTGCCATACATTTCGCGCAAAAAATCGACCCAGTCAGGTCCTTGCAAACACGTTTCTACTTCACGTGCGAGTTCTAAGGTTTGTTGCGTCGTCCATTGCGGCAGCACGCCTGCATGGACGATTAAATGGTTATTTTTGAATAGTGCTAACGGTTGATGACGCAACCAGTCAATCCACGCATCGCAATCGGGGCTATTGAGAATATCGCCGAATGTGTCGGAAGCATGGGCTTTGCGTATGCCTTTGGCAACGGCGAGAAGATGCAGGTCATGATTGCCCAATACCATTTCGGCATCGCCCCCCAAAGCGCGTATGCGTTGCAGCGTGTGTCGCGATTGAGGGCCTCGGTTGACGAGGTCGCCGACGAAAATAAATTTTGTGGTGTGTGTTTGTTGTAGCTTGATTTGCTCCAACAACACGGCGAGTTGTTGATCGCATCCCTGTAGATCGCCGATTGCATAGGTTGAGTGAGTGGTTTTGGGCATAAAGGTGGCGGGATTTTGGTGGGATTCGGTTAAAATCGCGGGTTGGAAAAATATGATTGAGCAGGGTGAAAATGATTTTTGTTACAGGTGGTGCTGGTTTTATTGGCTCAAATTTCGTGCTCGCCAGCTTAGCGCAAGGTGAAGAGTCCGTCATTAATTTTGACAAACTCACCTATGCAGGCAACCTCAATAACTTGCGTGCGGTGCAGCAGGATCCGCGTCATATTTTTGTGCAAGGTGATATCTGTGATACGGCGCAGGTTGCCGCTTTACTGGCGCAGTATCAACCACGCGCTATTGTGCATTTTGCTGCCGAAAGTCATGTCGATCGTTCTATTCATGGTCCAGGTGAATTTATCCAAACCAATATCAACGGCACATTTAGCTTGTTGGAAGCGGCGCGTGCTTATTGGTCTGGTTTGCCTAAAACGCAACAAGAGGCATTTCGCTTTTTACATGTCTCGACCGATGAGGTATACGGTTCGTTAGAAAGAGATGCGGCCCCCTTTGCCGAGCAGCATGCTTATGCGCCCAATAGTCCGTATTCGGCGTCCAAAGCAGCGTCGGATCATTTGGTGCGTGCGTATCACCATACCTATGGTTTGCCTACTTTAACCACCAATTGTTCGAATAATTACGGGCCGTATCATTTTCCCGAAAAACTCATTCCACTGATGATTAACAATGCCTTGGCTGGTAAAGCTTTGCCGATTTATGGTGATGGTCAGCAAGTGCGTGACTGGTTGTATGTGGGCGATCATTGCGCGGCGATTCACCGCGTGTTGGCGCAGGGCAAGCCAGGTGAAACCTACAACATCGGTGGTTGGAATGAAAAAACCAATTTAGATGTTGTTCACGCCTTGTGTGATTTGTTAGATCAGATGGCACCGAAAGCAACAGGCAGTTATCGCAGCCAAATCACAACAGTGCAAGACAGACCGGGGCATGACAGACGTTATGCGATTGATGCCAAAAAAATACAATCCGAACTGGGTTGGATGCCAGTGGAAACGTTTGAAACTGGCCTGCGCAAAACGGTGCAGTGGTATTTGGATAACCAAGCTTGGGTGCAGGCTGTGCAGTCTGGTGCGTATTTGGAATGGATCGCGCACAACTATCAACAACGTGATCATAAGGAGTAAGCAGCATGGTAGCGTTAACCAAGCCGTTAGTACGTAAAGGGATTATTTTGGCCGGAGGTTCTGGCACCCGCCTTTATCCGGTCACAACATCGATCTCGAAACAGTTATTGCCGGTGTATGACAAGCCGATGATTTATTACCCATTGACCACGCTGATGTTAGCGGGGATACGCGATATTTTGATTATTTCCACACCTCAGGACACACCGCGTTTTCGTGAATTGTTGGGTGACGGTAGTCAGTGGGGGATTGAATTAAGTTATGCCGTACAGCCTGAGCCGGGTGGTTTGGCACAGGCTTTCATCATCGGGCGTGAGTTTATTAATGGTTTGCCATCGGTATTAGTTTTGGGCGACAACGTTTATTACGGACATGAGTTTGACGCCAAGTTGCGCGCTGCTTCCATGCGGTTGGAAGGGGCGACGGTGTTTGCTTATCATGTGCAAGATCCAGAGCGCTATGGTGTGGTGGAGTTTGACGCTAATCGGTGCGCCTTGAGCATAGAAGAAAAACCCTTGGTGCCTAAATCCAATTATGCCGTGACAGGTTTGTATTTTTACGATCATCAGGTTTGTGACATTGCGGCCAGCATCCAGCCATCAGCGCGTGGTGAGCTGGAAATCACCGATGTCAATCGTGCTTATTTGGCACGAGGTGAATTAAATGTTGAATTGATGGGGCGTGGCATGGCTTGGTTGGATACCGGTACCCATGAATCGTTGTTGGAAGCAGGGCAGTTCATTGCCACGATAGAAAAAAGGCAGGGATTGAAAGTCGCTTGCCCAGAAGAAATCGCTTTCCGTAAAGGGTATATCGATGAAAAACAACTAGCAGCATTAGCGCAAACCTATGCCAAAAATGCCTACGGACAATATTTGTTGCAGTTGTTAACCGACCGGGTTTTTTAAAAAATAAATATTCATATGTTAATTAAAAATACCGTCATTCCCGATGTCTTGATTGTTGAGCCGCAAGTGTTTGGCGATGACAGAGGTTTCTTCTACGAAAGTTTTAACGCGCGTCGTTTTGCCGAATTAACGGGGGTGACTGCGCAGTTTGTGCAGGACAATCATTCCAAATCCGCCAAAAATGTATTGCGGGGTTTGCATTATCAAATTCAGCAAGCGCAAGGGAAGTTGGTGCGTGTGACGGCGGGGGAGGTGTTTGATGTCGTGGTGGATATCCGCAAAAAATCGCCGACTTTTGGGAAATGGGTAGGTGTGACCTTGTCAGCGGAAAACAAACGGCAGTTATGGATACCGGAAGGCTTTGCGCATGGTTTTATCGTCACTAGCGAATCGGCTGAATTTCTATATAAAACAACCGATTATTGGGCACCGCAGTACGAGCGTTCTTTGCTTTGGAATGATCCGACCATTGGCATAGATTGGCCGATTGATAGCCAACATCCGCCTTTGTTATCCGCTAAAGATCAGGCTGGGCAATTGTTGGTTGATGCAGAGATTTTTTCATAAAAATATAAAAATATAAAAATATGAAAAACGTGAGAATTTTGCTGACGGGCAAAAATGGCCAATTGGGTTACGAGTTAGAACGTAGTTTGCAAGGTTGGGGAGAGGTCGTTGCTTTGGGCCGATCCGAAATGGATTTGGCCGATTTGCAACAAGTGCGTGTATGCATACGCAGCATCAAACCGACAATCATTATCAACTCAGCCGCGTACACCGCCGTTGACAAGGCAGAGAGCGAGCAGGATCTGGCGTTTACAGTCAATGCAGAAGCACCCGCCGTGATGGCGGAAGAAGCCAAAAAGCTAGGTGCGGCGATGGTGCATTACTCCACCGATTATGTGTTTGATGGCAACAAAAGAACACCTTATACCGAAGAGGACGTCACGCATCCGATGAGTGTGTATGGCGCAAGTAAGTTGGCGGGAGAGCAGGCTGTTCAGGCTGCTGGTATCCCGCATTTGATTTTGCGTACCAGCTGGGTGTATGGCATGCGCGGCAAGAATTTTTTGCTGACCATGTTAAGACTGGCGCAAGAGCGCGATAGCTTGGGCGTGGTGGCCGATCAATATGGTGCGCCTACTTGGTGTCGTACTATTGCGGATACAACGGCGCATATTTTGGCGCAAGGGTGGCAGGAGAAATCCGGTTTGTATCATTTGACTGCTCAGGGCCACACTACTTGGCATGGTTTTGCGTTGGCCATATTGCGCAACGCGCAGCTATTGAATCAATCTTCTGGCAAACAAGTGATTGTGAAACCAATTACGACACAAGACTATCCTTTGCCTGCGCCCAGACCGGCTTATTCCGTATTGTCATGTGAAAAGTTGTTGCAAACATTTTGCAGCTTACCGCATTGGGACGCTGCATTAAAGCTTTGCCAAAGCTAAATCCAAATTGACGGAATATTAAGCATCCCATGTCTTTATCCCTGAAACGCAATACGATCTGGAATCTCATCGGTACAGGCCTTCCTTTGGTGATGGGCGTGTTTACCATCCCTTATTTAGTGCGTCATTTGGGGGTGGAAGCGTTTGGTATTTTGACTTTGGTATGGACGCTGATTGGCTATTTCAGCCTGTTCGATTTTGGTCTGGGTCGTGCGTTGACGCAGCAAGTTGCCAGCAGTTTGGCGCATCGGGATCAGGCTAGTATTTCTGCGATTGTGAAATCCGGCTTTTTATTTACTTTGATGACTGGTTTGGTTGGCGGATTGGTGTTGGCAGCGGTGGCACATCCTTTAGCCTACACGATTTTGAAAGTTGCCGAAACGTTACAGCATGACACCACAATTTGTTTGTTGCTGGCGGCATTTGGTATCCCATTAACTACGCTGACAACAGGTGTACGTGGTGTGTTGGAAGCGTATGAAGATTTTAAAAGCATTAATATGCTGCGCATCGTGCTAGGCGTCGCCAATTTTGGTTTGCCAGCATTGAGTATTTTTTTGGGATATACCTCACTTGCTGCCATTGTCGCAACTTTGATAGCTGCGCGTGTGGTGGTATTGCTACTGCATTTCCAGTTATTGCCATCTAAGTTGGGTAATCATGGTTTAACGGGGCAAATCAGTTTTGCGCGGATCAAAACACTGTTGTCGTTTGGTGCCTGGATGACGGTGTCGAATATCATCAGCCCGCTGATGGTGACGGCGGATCGCTTTATTGTCGCTGCGATATTGGGTGCAGGTATGGTGGCTTACTACACGGTTCCTTTTGAAATGTTGATTCGTTTGTTGATTTTGCCTGGTGCGTTGACTGCGGCATTGTTTCCGCGTTTGACGGCCTTAATTCGTGTTGATAAGGCTATGGCTACGATTTTGTACAAAAAAAGTTTGAAAATGATTGGGATGGTGATGTTGCCGTGCTGTCTTGTTGTTGCAGCTTTATCTTATTGGGGGTTGTTTGCTTGGTTGGGGGTAGAGTTTGCTGAGAAAGGATGGATGATCGTTGTAATTTTGAGCATTGGAATATTTTTTAATGCGATTGCCCATGTTCCATTTGCGGCTGTTCAAGCAGCGGGTAATTCAAAAAAGACTGCGCAATTCCATTTGATTGAATTTGTGATTTATTTGCCACTTTTGTTTGTTACTCTGCATCTTTTTGGTTTGCTTGGTGCAGCGATTGCATGGACAATGCGCGTATCGATAGATGCAGTGCTCTTGTTGTTCTATGCAAGAAAAAATATAGGCTTGGTATAAATTTGGAAAATTTGAATACGTGTATGCCTACGACAATTAATCTCAATAATATGGATGTGCTGATGAGCGCCAATCTTGGCGTTGCGGCCGTTGTTGTTGTGTATTACCCAGACTTATTATTGTTGCGGCGTTTATTAATCAGTATACGCAATCAGGTTGAGAGAATCATTGTTGTTGATAACACGCCAACGCCGGATGAACACGCTGATTGTGTATTTCCTGTATGGTTTTCGGAGCAAGGTTTTGATGTGACCTATCAGCCTTTGTATGCCAATTATGGCATAGCAAAAGCACAAAATTGTGGCATTACAGCGGCAATTCAAGCTGGCTGTGGTCACGTTATATTGTTTGATCAAGATAGTTTTGTGTCCGAAGGCATGGTGCGTCATTTGATGCAGGCAGAAATGGGACTGTTAGCAAAGCAAATCAAAGTTGGGTCTGTTGGCCCAGTTTTTATTGACGAAAAAACGGGTGAATTTTCTAAAGCACTGCGTCACGATTTGTTACGTCTTAAAAAAATTGAAATCTCAACGGTTGAAACGTTACCAGTCTCTGTCGATTATATGATTTCATCAGGGTCGTTAATTCGTATTGCCGCTTTGTTAGAAATTGGTGGCATGAAAGAAGAGTTGTTTATTGACTGGGTGGATGTTGAATGGTGTTTGCGTGCACGAAGTTTAGGTTATGCGCACTTTATGATTCCAGCTGCCAGGATGTATCACAGTATTGGAGACAAATACGTCGCTTTCGCGAAAAGGAAAATCAATCTTCATAATGATGTTAGAAATTACTACATCGTTAGGAACGCTTGCCACCTGATTTTTGATAAGAGGATGGATAAGCGTTGGCGTTTGTTGACATTATTTAAGATCCCTCAATACGTTATTTTTTATTCTTTGACTTCTGTGTCGAAACAGCGTTTTAAGGCCTTTGTTTTATTACTGCGGGCATGCGTGCATGGTTGTATGGGACGTCTTGGTAAAGCTTTCTAAAATGCGTATTAGTTGCTCTGTCGTTAGTTATAAAAATAAACCAGCACAAATTGCTCAAGTATTACGTAGCGTTGCCGCATCTCAATTAAATATTGATTTGTATTTGGTAGACAATTCACCTGATGATCAATTGGCGGTGGTTGCGCAAATTTTTAGGGCAAATTACATTCATTTGCCTAACAACCCAGGTTTTGGTGCAGGACATAATGTGGCGATTCGCCATGCTTTTGAGCATGGTTCTACTTATCATTTGATATTGAACCCAGATATCCATTTTTCTTCCGGTATTTTACAGACTCTGGTGAGTTACATGGAGTCTCAACCGGATATTGGTTTAATCATGCCGCGGGTACGTTATCCGGATGGACAAGAGCAGTATTTGTGTAAATTATTACCCAGCCCGGTTGATTTATTGATGCGCCGTTTTTTTCCTAATCAATATCGCAAAAGTGGTCGTCTGGCGCGTTATGAGTTGCATGCTAGTCATTACGATCAAATTATGGATGTACCTAATTTGTCCGGTTGTTTTATGTTGTTGCGCAGCGCGATCTTGCGTCGGGTGGGTATTTTTGATGAGCGCTTTTTTATGTATTTAGAGGATGTGGATTTATCACGTCGCATTGGAGAGATTTCTAGGACTGTTTATTTTCCGCACGTGACGTTGATACATGAATATGTTAAGGGGTCGTATAACAATTCAAAATTACTGTTTTCTCATATACGGTCGGCAATAAAATATTTCAATAAATGGGGTTGGTTTGTGGATGTTGAAAGAGAACAGATTAATCGGCGTGTATTAAATAAATTAATGAATAAGTAAATTAATAAGTTGATGAAACATGTTTTCTTTTCTCATTAGTCTTGTTGTTTCCGCATTACTCACCTTGTTTGTCATTAAATACGAAAATTTACATCAAGCTTCATTGGATTTTGATTTGCACGGTGTGCAAAAAGTCCATGCCTATGCTGTGCCACGTATTGGTGGGTTGTGTATTTTTCTCGCGGTGATATTGAGTGCTGCCGTTTCCGCTTGGCGTTTACCTTCCATAGGGGGGGGCGTTTTATGGTTATTGCTGTGCTCTAGTGTGGCGTTTATTGGTGGTTTGGTTGAGGATTACACCAAAAATGTGAGTCCGATGCGGCGATTAATCCTTACTATGTGTGCTGCAGCTCTGGCTTATTTTTTACTCGATGGAAAAATTGCACGCATAGATTGGATCGCGTCTCACTGGTTGTTGGATCCTCTTTGGCTGTCTTTACCCTTGACTGTACTGGCTGTTGCCGGGATTGCCAATGCGATTAATATCATTGATGGTTTTAATGGCTTGGCCAGCGTGGTCGGTATTTGCATGTTGCTATCGTTGGCGTATGTGGCCTGGCAAGTTGGTGATCCTTTTATTGTGGTGAGCGCATTGATGCTGGCGGGTGCGATTGCTGGATTTTTGATCTGGAACTATCCCGCCGGTTTGATTTTTCTGGGTGATGGCGGCGCGTATTTCATCGGCTTTATGTTGGGTGAATTGTCTTTGCTGTTGGTGATGCGCAATCCACAAGTATCAACTTGGTATGCCGTGTTGTTGTTGATTTATCCGACATTTGAAACCCTGTTCTCGGTCTATCGTCGCGTTTTTGTACGTGGCAAATCGCCTGGTATGCCGGATGGGATTCATTTGCATAGTCTGATTTTTCGCCGCATTGTGCAATGGGCGGTCGGGCCGCGGGAAGCGCGAGCGTTGACTAGGCGCAATTCCATGACTTCGCCCTATTTATGGCTGTTTTCGTTGATGGCGGTGATTCCAGCGACGTTGTTTTGGCATTACACCTGGGTGTTGATGGTGTTTTGTTTGATATTCGTTTTTAGCTACGTTTGGCTGTACGCGCGGATAGTTCGTTTCAAGGCGCCACGCTGGATGATTGTTGATAAAAAATAAAATAAATAAATTATTCAAAATAAACATAAGGAAGATTGAATCAATATGGCCACTCTCTCCCCATCGATTTTTAAAGCGTACGACATTCGTGGCATAGTCGGCACTACCTTGGATGCTGACATTGCCAGAAAAATTGGTCTGGCATTTGGCGCGGCAGTGCGGGCCAAGGGAGAATCCAAAGTAGTGATCGGTCGCGATGGGCGTTTATCCGGGCCAGAATTGGCCGCTGCATTAGCGCAAGGTTTGCAAGCTGCGGGAGTCGATGTGGTTGATCTGGGCATGGTAGCCACGCCGATGGTGTACTTTGCGACGCACGTATTGGATGCACGTTCGGGCGTCATGGTGACAGGTAGTCATAATCCGCCTAACTACAATGGTTTCAAAATGGTGTTGGCTGGCGAGGCGATTTATGGTGCCAACATACAGGCCTTGTATCAGGCGATTTTAGCGCAAGCTGATGGCGCTCATGTCAGTGTTGACGTTGGTGGCTATAGCACGCATGACATTGGCGCGGCGTATTTACAGCGCATCGTCAGCGACGTCAAATTGGCGCGTCCGATAAAAATTGCTATCGATTGCGGCAATGGTGTTGCTGGTGCATTTGCGGGTGATTTGTACCGCGCGATGGGATGTGAAGTGACGGAGTTGTTTTGCCAGGTGGATGGTACTTTTCCGAATCATCATCCTGATCCAGCCCACCCAGAAAATTTGCAGGATTTGATCTATTGTTTGCAACAAAGTGATGCAGAAATTGGTTTGGCTTTCGATGGCGACGGCGATCGTTTGGGCGTGGTAACCAAAGATGGCCAGATTATTTATCCAGATCGTCAGTTGATGTTGTTTGCGGCAGATGTATTAATGCGCAATCCGTCTACACCTATTTTGTACGATGTGAAATGCACGCGTCACCTTGGGCCTTGGATTGCCGAACGCGGCGGTCAGCCATTGATGTGGAAAACCGGACATTCTCTGGTCAAAGCTAAAATGCGTGAAACCAATGCGCCTTTGGGTGGAGAAATGAGCGGCCATTTGTTTTTCAAAGATCGTTGGTATGGCTTTGATGATGGTTTATATGCCGGTGCGCGTTTACTGGAATTAATAACCCGTGTTGCTGATCCATCTGCTACCTTGAATGCTTTGCCAGAATCCATCAGCACGCCTGAATTGCAGTTGATGTTGAACGAGGGGGAGAATTTTTCTCTCATCGAACAATTACAAAACGAAGCGCAATTCGCGGCTGCTAATGACATCATTCGGATTGATGGTTTACGCGTCGAATATCCCGATGGTTTTGGTTTGGCACGCGCGTCCAACACCACGCCCGTGGTAGTGATGCGGTTCGAGGCGGAATCGCAAGCAGCCTTGATGCGTATTCAAGCCGACTTTAAGCGCGTGATTACCGCCGCCAAACCGGATGTCGTGTTGCCGTATTAAGCCGGTCACTCTGTAATTTACCCTTAATTATTTATCTTAAAAGCACAGTTTGAAGATACTCATCATTCGCGTTTCCTCGCTAGGAGATGTGCTTCACAACATGCCCATGGTGGCGGATATTGTGCGTCACTATCCAGAAGCTCAAATCGATTGGGTGGTGGAAGAAGCCTATGTCGATTTAGTTAAACTTAACCCTTTGGTTCGCAAGGTGATTCCGTTTGCCTTGCGCCGTTGGCGTAAGAGTTTGTGGTCGGTTACGACGCGTGCGCAAATTCGTTCCTTTCGGACTAATTTGCAAAGCGAACACTATGATTTTGTTTTTGATACCCAAGGATTGCTAAAAACAGGGTTTATCATGCATTGGGCGCGGTGTGCTGTGGGTGGCAAAAAGGTAGGAATGGCGAATGGTAGTGAAGGGTCGGGTTACGAAGGCCTATCACGCATTTTTCATGACATCAGCCTCCCGCTCGCTGCGCGTACGCATGCCGTGCAGCGTGGGCGTTTAGTAGCAGCGGTGGCTTTATCTTATTCAGTCGATACGCCACCCGATTTTTCCTTGCAGGTACCAGATAACGTACCGACATGCTTACCCGCACCATCACAGCCTTATGCGGTTTTTTTCCACGGTACGGCACGTGATGCCAAAAAATGGCCGCCAGAAAATTGGGTGGCGATAGGCCAAATTCTGCATCAACAAGGCATGTCGGTGCTGTTGCCTTGGGGTTCTAAGAAAGAGCGGGAAGAAGCGCAACAGCTTGCTGCCCAATTGTCCAATGCACAATTGTTGCCTGCTTTATCTATGCTGGAAGCCATCGCGCTGGCGCGGCATGCTGCCTTAGTAGTGGGCGTGGATACGGGGTTGACGCATATCGCTGCGGCGTACAATCGCCCTACTATCGAGTTGTATTGCGATAGTCCACGTTGGAAAACGGAAGGTGATTGGTCTGACAACATTATTAATTTGGGTGATGCTTGTATGCCGCCTAGTGTGATAGAAGTACAGGCTGCGTTGGCCAGATTGTCATATTCACAAGCAGGGTAATGGAATGCGCAAGCTGTATACATTGGGCTGGTGTTTGGCTTTACCTTTAGTTTTGGCGCGGCTTTGGTGGCGTGGCCGTAAGGAGTCGGGTTATCGGCAGCATTGGCTTGAAAGATTGGGTTTTTATGGCAACGCCAATTTGCCAAAGCAAAAAATGATTTGGTTGCATGCGGTATCGTTGGGAGAAACACGGGCGGCGGAGCCTTTGATTCATGCCTTGTTGGCTGCGTATCCTGACCATGGCATGGTGTTGACGCATATGACGCCAACCGGTCGGGCTGCAGGAAAAGCATTGTGTATGCAATACGAATCACGTCTGCTACAAGCGTATTTACCGTATGACATTTCGTGCCTGGTAGAACGTTTCATCACACATTACACGCCATCCATCTGCATTTTGATGGAAACAGAAGTATGGCCAAATGTTATCGCCACATGCAATGCAAAAAACGTCCCGCTTGCCTTGGTCAATGCGCGTTTATCCGCTCGTTCCTTAGCCAAGGCACAGCGTTCAGCCAGTTTGATGCTACCAGCTGCGCGTGGCATCACGTGTGTTGCAGCGCAAACCATGGCCGATGCTGAGCGTCTACAAGCTTTTGGTGCACTCAATGTCCAGGTGACGGGCAATCTCAAATTTGATGTACATCCACCGCAAGATTTATTGAAAAAAGGCGCGGCATTGCGTGTTCAAATAGGATCACGTCCAGTATTGCTGTGTGCTAGTACGAGAGAGGGAGAAGAGGCACTGATTTTAGATGCCTTGCCTAATTTGGATATCCTTGATGCATTGCTCGTTATCGTACCACGCCATCCACAACGCTTTGATGAGGTCGCGCGTATGATCGCACAGCGTGACATCAAAGTGGTTCGCCGTTCAATTTTGGGGGCATCAGCTTTGGATTCGGATGTGCGAATTTTGTTGGGTGATTCCATGGGGGAATTGTTTGCTTATTACGCAGCATGCGATATTGCTTTTATCGGTGGTAGTTTGTTGCCTTTTGGGGGGCAGAATCTAATTGAAGCGTGTGCGGTTGGCAAACCGGTCTTGATTGGGCTACATACCTTTAATTTTGCTGGTGTGAGCGAAGATGCAATTGCTGCTGATGTGGCACGACGCGTTTTGGATGCTGCTGATTTATTGCAGCAAGCCAGTTATTTAATACGACATGCTGGCACATGCAACGCGATGGGGTATCGTGCCGTGGCGTTTTCTATGCAACACCGCGGTGCGACAGCACGCACCGTGGATTTGCTGCAGTCTTTGTTGGAATGAAGCTTTAAAACGTCGGCAATATCGTTTGCGCCTGTTGGCGTAACGTTTTTCTTGCTTGCGCAAAATCCGGAAAAATCAATGCGACCGTGGCCCAAAAACGCGGGCTGTGATTCATTTCTTTCAAATGCGCGAGTTCATGCGCAATCACATAATCGATCAACGGTAGCGGGAAATGCATCAAGCGCCAGTTCAGTCGTATTTTGCCTTTTGATGTGCATGATCCCCAGCGTGTGTTGGCGGATGAGAGCGCAAGTGCGGTCGGAAAGGCGCCTAATTTCTCGCCATAAAATTGCACACGTTCTACAAACAATTGTTGCGCTTGGGATTGTAGCCAGCGTTGTAGTTGCTTTTTTAATTCTTGTTCGGTGGTATTGGCTGGGAGAGAGATAGTCAGCGTATTGACGTAAGGATCGTGGTTGATGTGAATGGCTTTTGATGAGGCTGATTCTTGCAAGCGTAGTGTTAAATTTTCTCCCAAATAAGGCAAGGTGGCACCATCGTGCCATGGTGTTTTGTGCGTTAATGGTTGTTGATGAGATTCTTGGGATAGTTGTTGACGCGCTGCAAGTTTTGTCAGAACCCAGTTTTGCTTGGTGCGGATGGCATGCTCAATCTCTACCAAATTCACCCATGTTGGCGCGGTGACGCGCAAGCCGTCGTGGTTAATGGTGAATCCGATGGAACGCCGCTGTGAGCGGCGTAGCGTGTAGTGGATTATGTGATCGCCGAGTTGTATATGTTGCGTTTGCTCTGTTTTTTGGCCTTCTTGTATGGATGGGATTTGTACTTTTCGGCGGAAAAAGAAAGGCATGATGTGGTTATTTCAAATACGCCTCGGGTGAAATGATGCGCATCTCGGCTTCTATCCAGCCTTCTACTTCACGCATTAACTCATCGGAAGTTTTACCTTCAGATGAAATCAACGGGCCGATGGAAACTGTCACCAGGCCGGATTTTTTTAGAAATGAATTTTTAGGCCAGCAGGCGCCAGAATTGTGCGCGATCGGAACGATGGCAGTTTGGGTTTCTATCGCCAGACGGGCGCCGCCGCTTTTGTATTTACCTTGTTTGCCTACTGCTGTGCGGGTGCCTTCTGGAAACATGATGATCCACAATCCGCTAGCCAGGCGCTCTTTACCTTGTGTGACGACTTGTTTGAACGCATCTTTGCCTTTGCTACGATCGATCGGAATCATGCGTAATAAGGCCAATGCCCAGCCGAAGAAGGGTAGGTACATCAATTCTTTCTTAAACACATACACCAATGGGCGTGGCATGTGGCTGAGAAGGAAAATCGTTTCCCAGGCCGATTGGTGTTTTGAAAGCAAAATGGCCGGGGTGTCCGGTAAGTTTTCCCATCCCTTGATTTCATAACGAATACCGCACACGACTTTGGCGATCCAGACGATAAATACGTTCCAGCGCGAGGTGATGTAATAGCGTTTGGCATACGGCAAAGGCGCCGCCAAAAAGCAAACGAAAGACCAGACGACGGCGCTTGCCATCATGCATACCATCAATAAAAGGGAGCGGATAAATATCATCATCGAAGGAAGTAAATTGTTTATTAGCTTTAACTTTAATACCGTCGTCCCCGAGTGCTTTAGTCGGGGACCCAGTGTCTTACGTAACAAGTCTGAGCGCAGAGTTAAAAGCCACTGGATTCCCGCCTAAAGCCGCGGGAGTGACGGTGTTGAGTGTTGTGGTTAATTAATTAAATTAATGAGAAATACGGGTTAAAGATTAGTGGCATTAGTGGTGTGGGTGGTATTAGTTGGATTCAGCAAATCCACCACGATCGCTGCTAAATCAGGATAAGTCTTAGTGCCAGGTGGCAAGCCGCCATTGGCTTGAGTCTTTTGACCTTTGCCCGTCAACACTAAATAAGGCTGGCAGCCAGCTACAAAACCAGCCTGCAAATCACGCAGTGAGTCCCCCACGATGGGCACACCTTTCAAGTTGACTTCGTAACGTTGTGTGATGGCGTGTAGCATACCGGGTTTGGGTTTGCGGCAATCGCAACAATCCTGAGCAGCATGCGGGCAAAAGAACACAGCATCGATTTCTGCCCCAACTGCTTGTGCGGCGACGTGCATTTTTTGATGAATGGCATTGAGCACACTCATATTGAAAAAGCCGCGCGCAATACCGGATTGATTAGATGCCACCACCACGCGATAACCGGCTTGATTCAAGCGCGCAATCGCCGCCAGCGAGCCCGGAATCGGTATCCATTCATCCGGCGATTTGATGAAGGCGTCGGAGTCATGATTGATGACGCCGTCGCGATCTAAGATGATGAGTTTTGTGGCGGCTTGCATGGTCAAGCTGCCAGTTTCGAAATATCAGCGACTTGATTCATCATAGCGTGCAATTCAGAAAGTAGCGCAATCCGGTTGTTGCGTAAGGCTAGGTCGTCTGCCATCACCATCACATGATTGAAAAAAGCATCGACTGGATCACGCAACTGCGCTAGCGTTTTCAGCGTCGCCGTAAAGTCACTCTGCGCAAACGCTGCATCGACTTGTGGTTTTACTTGCATCATCGCTGCATATAAAGCTTGCTCTGCGGCTTCTTGCAGCAAGTTGTTTTGTACTTTGCCTGGCGCAATCTCTGTTTCTGTTTTCTTCAGAATATTGGTAATACGCTTGTTGGCTGCTGCTAACGAGGCAGCTTCTGGCAAGGTGGCAAAGGCTTGGACGGCATTCAAGCGTTCGACAATGTTGTTAAACGTATCGGGATTTTGCGCAATAATGGCTTCGATTTCATGCGCGGTGTAAGCACGTTCACGCAAATAACCGCGCAGACGATCGAAGATAAATGCCACAACAGCGGCGCTAGGATTGGTAAAGTGCGTATTCTCTTCAAATAAGCGAGCGCTATCTTGCAACAAGCTTTGCAAAGACAGTGGTAACTGTTTTTCAATCAGCATGCGCAACACACCCAAAGCATGACGACGTAAGGCAAACGGATCTTTATCACCGGTCGGTTGCAAGCCTATGCCCCAAATGCCGACCAGGGTTTCCAATTTGTCAGCCAGAGCCACCACAGTACCGGTTTGTGTCGATGGCAAAGCATCTCCAGCAAAGCGTGGTTGGTAATGTTCCGACATCGCTTGCGCGACTTCTGTATGTTCGCCATCGTGATGGGCGTAGTAAGTACCCATGACCCCTTGCAGCTCAGGGAATTCACCCACCATATCGGTCAGCAAATCCGCTTTGGCCAGCATCGCGCCGCGTTCAGCAAGTTGCACATCGGCACCCAAGTGAGCGGCAATGATGCCGGCCAGCTTGGTTACGCGTTCAGTACGTTGCGCCTGATTGCCCAATTTGTTGTGATAAATCACATTCGCTAATTGTGGGATGCGCGATTCCAGCGTTTTTTTCTTGTCCTGCTCAAAGAAAAATTTCGCATCCGACAGACGTGGCCGCACCACGCGTTCATTGCCGCTGATGATGTGTTTGGGATCGCTGGTTTCAAGATTTGAAACGATCAAGAAGCGCGAACGCAGCTTGCCTTGTGTATCGGTCAGGGCAAAATATTTCTGGTTGGTTTGCATGGTCAGAATCAAACATTCCTGCGGTACGGTCAGGAATTCTTGTTCGAAATGGCATTCGTAAACGACGGGCCATTCGACCAAAGCGGTGACTTCATCCAACAACGCTTCTGGCATTAAGACTTGGTCGCTGCCCGCTTTTTCTAACAAAGTAGCGCGGATTTTGTCTTTACGAGCCGTGAAGCTGGCGATGACTTTGCCTTGCGTGGCAAGGACGTCGGCGTAGTTGTTGGCATCGGCAATCGTGATTGAATCGGCAGCATTCGAAGTTAAAAAGCGATGTCCCAGCGTACTATTGCCCGCTTGCAAACCTAAGGCGGAAACGGGAACAACTGTCGTTCCATGCAAAGCAATCAGTTGATGCGCTGGGCGCACGAACTGCACAGTTGAACCATCGGGCCGTTGGTAACTCATCAGTTTGGGAATCGGCAACTTGCTGACTGCATCATCCAACACCGCTTGCAAACCTTGTTGCAGCGCGACGCCTTGCGCTGTGTAGGTATAGAAAAAGCTTTCCGCTTTGCCATCTTCGGCGCGTTCCAAATCGTTAATAGAAATATCGGCAAAACCCAGCGCTGCCAGTTTTTTCAACAAAGGTGCAGTTGGTTCGCCTTGTGCATTTAATGCGATCGATACGGGCAATATTTTTTCGCGGATTGATTTGTCTGGTGAGGTTGCGCGTACTTGTGTGATGGAAACCGCCAAACGACGTGGCGTGGCGTAGGTTGTTGCCACAGCATCTGCCGCTAAAAAATCGTGTGCTTTCAAGCCGTTGAAGATTGCGCCGGCAAAGGCCTCACCCAGTTTGGACAAAGCCTTGGGTGGCAGCTCTTCGGTCAGTAATTCGATTAATAAAGTTGAATTCGTATTCATCGTATTCATAGTCATGTCATACCGCCTTTGTTACTTTTGTGGCATCGCTACACATGGGAAAACCCAGTTTTTCCCGGGAGTCGTAATAAGCCTGCGCCACGGTACGGGATAAATTGCGGATGCGGGCGATGTATGCCGCGCGTTCTGTCACAGAAATCGCACCGCGCGCGTCCAGCATGTTGAAGCTGTGAGCAGCTTTTAAAATCATTTCGTAAGCAGGGAGCGTGAGCGCAACCTGCATTAAGCGCTGCGCTTCTGATTCGTAATTGCTGAAGAGAGAAAATAGGAATTCAGTATTGGCGTGTTCAAAGTTATACGTCGATTGTTCGACTTCATTTTGATGAAACACATCACCATAAGTCAGCGTTTTTTTGACGCCGTTTTCTTCCCATTCGGTCCAGACCAGATCGTAGACATTCTCTACGCCTTGCAAATACATCGCCAAACGCTCAATGCCGTAGGTGATTTCACCCAGTACAGGATTGCAATCCAAACCACCAACTTGCTGGAAGTAGGTAAATTGCGTCACTTCCATGCCATTCAGCCACACTTCCCAACCCAGACCCCAAGCGCCTAGCGTGGGATTTTCCCAATCGTCTTCCACCAGGCGCACATCGTTTTGCTTCAGATCTAATCCCAACGCTGCCAACGAACCTAAATACAGATCGATAATGTTTTCCGGCGCGGGTTTGAGCACCACCTGGAATTGGTAGTAATGCTGCATGCGGTTAGGATTTTCGCCATAACGACCATCTTTCGGACGGCGGGAAGGTTGCACGTAGGCCGCACGCCATGGTTCTGGCCCAATCGCGCGCAAAAAAGTCGCAGTATGTGAAGTACCGGCGCCGACCTCCATGTCATAAGGTTGTAACAGCGCACAACCTTGCGCATCCCAATAAGCTTGTAGCTTGAGAATAATTTGTTGAAAAGTGATCATTTTTTGATGGCTTTACAGTCCCCTCTCCCACATCAGTGGGAGAGGGCTAGGGTGAGGGAAAACCTCGGATTCTAGCGGATTTCACCCGCCTTATGTGTTTTACGTCCTGTGTTTCCCAGGGCAATCGCACTATGAAGATAATTAGCGTTTGGATTGCTGGCAAACATCAAAAGAACTCAACGCGTAGCAAACACGTTCTGGAAATTATCGCTATCTTTATTTGCGATAATAAAATTATTAGTTAACAACTCAATGCAAACCCCTTGATGTAGCTGCGCATGAAAATTAGCAGGGAATACAATGCCAGGCGTTCCCTGTAATTGATGGAAGCAATGCGACGCTAACACATACATTAAGGTATTCGCTTGATTGATCTCACCATTATTATGGTAGTAACCCAACACCTTTTTCTTCGCCATCGTACCTAGCAGAACTGCCAATCTAGGCAAAACAGTCCGTCTGACCTCGGGAGTCAAACTAGCAAGAAACGTAGTGACTGCTGTGATGGAATTTGCTCTTATTTCCTCTGTATCACACAATGCATTGATCTCATCTTTGATGGCGGCATCTTCTTTATCAGTTTGCGCAATTTTGATGTAATCCCCTCCTGCAACGATAGAAGATTGCATGATGGCTATCATTTTATTAACAAGCATTGTATTTTTGGCAATCAATGGATCCATTAAGGTTTTTGTGACAAACCTGATCACGTCAGCGTACTGGAACTGACTAATGTCAAAACTATTATCACGAACTCCTCGTTGCAGATACGCTGGCAAACTCGCAAAAAGAGTGTGAGCAGGTGATAGATCTTCTCCTTGGGTGAAGACGGGATAACCATCTTGAAGTTGCGCAAAATCAAAAATTCTGATTTTTGTGACGCATTGTTTATACAAAAAACCATATTTCTGACTCATCCATCCGATAAAGTCAGCTCTGTCCTGAGGAGATGTCAAAGGATACAAAATCAGTCGTTGGTCATGGATTTGCAGTGCGTATTCGCGATTATTTTCACAAACTGAATCAATACCATCTTCAGTAGCGTTAGAAAAACGTGCTTGCAACAACGTTTTGATTTCAGTATCAGAATAGGCCTTGGCACCAAACAACTTGGGCCAATCTTGTTCTGGAATGCCGAGTGTTGTAGCGGATAAATCTAAAGAGAATTTTTTCTCACTCAGCACTTCTATTTTTTCAGCAGCAGAAAGCGTGGAAAGTGGAAGAAAGTGAAGGATTTTTTGTGTGTCCAGCAAATGAGGTACGGCTTTTAACATTGCGTTGAGCACATTTGGGTTGGTGCCAAATCTGCCGTCATTAATTGCCTGTGCAATTGATTGTTGCGCCTCTGGATCGGTAAAGATCGCCAGATTTTGCGCGATTGCCTGGAGCACAGCAGGGGTGGTGCCAAAGTTTCCTTCACGAATTACGATTGCAATCAATCGTTGCGCTTGCGGATCGGTAAAGATCGCCAGATTTTGCGCGATTGCCTGGAGCACGGCTGGATCAGTGCCAAATCTTCCTTTCTGAATTGCATCCGCAATCAATCGTTGCGCTTCTGGATCAGTAAAAATAGTCAGATTTTGAGCAACTGCCTGGAGCACAGCAGGGGTGGTGCCAAATCTGCCGTCATTAATTGCCTGTGCAATTGATTGTTGCGCCTCTGGATCGGTAAAGATCGCCAGATTTTGCGCGATTGCCTGGAGCACAGCAGGGGTGGTGCCAAAGTTTCCTTCACGAATTACGATTGCA
>CAZCIX010000028.1:0-18341 GCA_964498835.1 uncultured Burkholderiaceae bacterium
ACCACGCAGATGATGAAAGACAAATACGGCATTGTTCAAACTCGCCCTCTGGCCGCTTGCTTTGACGCCAGCGGCAGCATTGACGAAGCTTTTGTGAAAGAGTTGGCTAAGTATCAGCCATTGCGGGTGGCGTTCCGCGATGCGGGTTATAAGAGTAGTGCGGTCAAGATCAACGTTGAGCAGATTTTTAGGCTGTTGTCGCCTGCCACCGAAGTGAAGTGCATTTGAGGGGGCGAGTATGAGTGAAATAACAAACAACAACGACTACCGGCAAGTGCTGGCCGATATTAAACAGCGGATTCGTCATGCCCAAACACGGGCGGTGATGGCGGTGAATGCCGAGCTGATTCGGCTTTATTGGCAAATTGGAGCGCTGATTGAAGCACGCCAGCAGCAGGCTGGTTGGGGAGCAAGTGTCATCCCGGCGCTAGCGCGCGACTTGCATAACGAATTGCCCGAAGAAAAAGGCTTTTCCGAGCGTAACATCAAGCGGATGCTGGCGTTCTATCGGGAATATCCGCATTTGGAGTTTGTGCCACAGCCTGTGGCACAAATGCCACCGGAGCAAAATGGATTACCGTTTGCGACACTTTTTCCCGTGGATTTGTTGCTGGCCTTGCCTTGGGGGCATCATGCCGAACTGATGGCCAAGGTGAAAGACTTCGCTTCTCGCAGCTGGTATATGCAAGCCTGTGTCGAGCATGGCTGGAGCCGTAACATTTTGTTGATGCAGATTAAAACAGCCGCTCACGTCCGTATGGGCAAGGCTGTGAGCAACTTTGACCTGCGCTTGCCTGCATCAGATTCAGATTTGGTGCAACAAACCCTCAAAGACCCTTATTTGTTTGATTTTCTGACGCTTGAATCAGGTTTCCATGAGCGCGAGTTGGAAACCGGTTTGATGCAACATCTTGAAAAATTTTTATTGGAGTTGGGACAAGGCTTTGCGTTCGTTGGGCGGCAATATCATGTGGAAATAGGTGACAAGGATTTTTACATTGATCTGTTGTTTTATCACCTTAAGCTGCGTTGCTACGTAGTGATTGATTTAAAGCGCGGTGACTTCAAGCCGGAATACGCAGGAAAAATGAATTTTTATTGCAGTGTGGTGGACGACACTTTGAGTCATGAAACCGATAAAGCAACCATTGGGCTAATCCTGTGCCAGCAACCCAATCGCGTGTTGGCCGAATATGCCTTGCGCGGGATGGACAAACCCATTGGGGTGTCTGGTTTTGAGCTAACACGCGCGTTGCCACAAACCCTGCAAAGTAGTTTGCCCAGTATCGAAGATATTGAGCGAGAGCTAGAAGGGGGCCAAGCATGAAACTCAAATTGTATTAGTTCAGCCCTGATCTGACAGATACCCTATAAAAACCGGCAACTGTCAGATCGGGTCTGAGCTAGTACAAAATATTTACACACATTTGGCACTCAAAGCAGGAGGATTTATCGTCAAGCTTGTATTTCTTGAAGTAATTTGAGAAATTCTTTATCAATTTCTGGTGCCAGTTTTTTTTCAACATCTAAATGCGGTGCGCTTTCGGCTATAGAGCCTTTCGGAGTTTCACCAAATTTCTTATGGATCTCTGCAATTTCAAAACATGCGTCGAAATACTTTCCGATTTTTAAGGCTAGAGCGACAGGTAAATAAATCTGCGCGTTCCTTTTTTGATAATAAAACTTTGAAACTTCACTTGCCTCTGCATACATTCTTTTACTCACCATGTGCATTTTTAGTTCGAAGAACGCGTTATATATTTCTTTTCTGTGGCCAAGTAGACTAATTTCATTTGCTTTTCGAGATTCGTTCCATGACCAGCCTGCGTATAAAGCGGACAGACCTGAGACGAGCATTGAAATAATTGCGATTACATCTGTCATGGTCAACTTTATTTCATATATACATGCCATAAAACCGTCGCTAATCTTTTAAAGTTATTAAAGTGATACAAAAAGTTTTTGGTTTTCATGTCAGTAGCATTCATTTGTGATGCAGCCAAGTAAGTAAAAACTCAACTTTCCCCCTAAAAACACTTTTGTTTGTGCATCAATTCCAACAAAAACTCTGGTGCCAAATCCGCGCCATTTGCCCACGCTACTGTTCGCATGACAGGCTTGCTGGCAAGCCGTCGAAAATTGAGCAGGATCGCGCAAAGGCTCAAAAATTTCACCAGTCAATTCATTCGTTAAATCAACCTTGCCTTGTTCACCATTATTAAAACGTAATGCAAGTTGATAATTAGGAAGTGGGATGACTTCAGTGGTATGCAAAATCATGATATTCACTCCAAAGGATCAATCAAATTTAATGGTTTTTTTTCTTGCGCTAATTCCCAGTTGGTTTGTAATTCAACTCTATGGACTGCTAGCCATTCGCGCACTAGCGATAATGCTCGCCGAGGCAGATTACCCGCATAAACACTTCCATCCAACGTAATTAATGCTTCATGCTCACCATAAATCGCATGAAAATGCATAGGCGGATGTTCGCGTCAATTCATGTAAATAATGATACAGAAGAAGCGGCAAATCTCTGGCATATCTATTTCCTTTCCCTTAGTTTAATGATTTAGCTTATTCATTGAAAATTGCACTGCCTACATCCAAATAGACAATACGCTAAATCTACTTCCTTTCGCCACTAATCTTACCCGTAGCAGATTGATTTTCCCGCCCCCTATAACGTTCCGCCAATACCGAACATACCAGCAATTGCAACTGGTGATAAACAATCATCGGCAATACGAAAATGCCCATGCTTGCATGGCCGGCGAACATGGCTTGTGCCATGGGCATGCCGTTGGCTAGGCTTTTTTTGGAGCCGCAGAACACGGCGGTGATTTCGTCTTCGGTATTAAAACCCAGGCGGCGACTGCTCCATGTGGTGACACATAGCACTACTGCTAGCACTATGCCCGTCAGCACAATGAGCACGCCTAGGCTGTATATCGGATAGCCGGACCAGACGCCGGCTTGTTGCGAATCGCAAAATGAGGCGTGCACAATTAGTACGATGACGCCACGATCGAGAGTGCTGACTAATTTTTTGTTGCGCATTAGCAGTGTTAATAATGGCCGACGCAGCATTTGCCCAGCCGCGAATGGCAACAGCAATTGCACCATCACGCCGGCAATGGCTGATGAAAGCGATATCGGATGACCGCTGTGTGTCATGACAAAACTCATTAGCACAGGCGTCATCACCATCCCGATCAAGCCGGAAAGGGTGGCGTTAAAAATCGCTCCAGAAAGATTTCCCCTGGCCAATGCTGTCATCGCTACCGATGAACTGATGGTGGATGGCAGGGCGCATAGATAAAAGAAACCCAACAACATATCGTTGGGCAACCAGCCTTTACCTGCCATCAAAATGCCAATGCCGATGATGGGGAAAAGCGCAAAAGTGGCTAGTTGCACGAACAGGTGTAAGCGCCAGTGCCTGATGCCAGCTTTCAGATTGTCCGGCGATAAATTGGCACCGTGCAGGAAAAACACCACCATGATGCCCACATAGGTCAGCGTGCTTAAATGCAATATGCCCCCATTGCTGCCGGGCCCAGGAATCAGCAGGCCAAGCACCGCGGCACCGACGATGCACACCATGTAACCGTGTTTGTTGAGGAAATTTTTTATTGTGTGCATTAGCTATTCCTTAGCGATTTTTGCGCTATTACTGATCCCACATTTTTCATTAATACTGTCGTCCTCGAATGGCTTAGTTTGGGACCCCGCAGCTTTTAGCATTTAACAACGCAAGACGCTGGGTTCCCGCCTAAACCCGCGGGAACGACGGTAATTAATTCAATCCAGCGGGAAAAGCGGCAAGGTTCCCATACTGCCCTTTGAAATACAGCAATGGCTGAGCAGAAGTATTTTCCTGCAATTGTATGGCTTTCACTTCGCCAATCACGATCATGTGGTCACCGGCGGCGTGTTCGGCATGGATTTCGCAATCAATCCAATACAGACTGCCGGTGATGATGGGATTGCCCAGTGGTGATTCTTTCCAATTGATGCCGTGCCATTTGTCTATGCCGCGTTGGGCGAACTGGTTGGAAATCGCGACTTGCTCGCTTGACAGGATATTGACGGCAAATCGGCCTGCCTTGCGAATTTTGGGGTAGCTGTATGAACTGGACTTGATGCTGAAAGACACCAGCGGTGGGTTCATCGACACGCTATAGAACGATTGGCAAGTGAAGCCTATCGGTTCGCCATCAATGTGTGTGCTGATCACCGTGATGCCGGATGCGTAATGCCCGAGCGCTTCCCGAAAGCGCTCAGGTTCAATTGCAGTACTTGGCGTGCTTGGAATACTTGAAAATGACATGCTGATCCTAAAACTAGTTCGTGAGCTCGCTGCGGATGATTGCTGCACCTGCACTCAAGGCATTGAGCTTGCCTCGGGCTACGGAACGAGATAAGGGTGCCATGCCGCAGTTGGTGCTGGGGTAGAGCTTGTCGGCATCGACAAATTGCAGCGCTTTGCGTAGCGTATTGGCGACTTCTTCTGGCGTTTCAATCGTATTGCTCGCTACGTCAATGGCACCGACCATCACTTTTTTACCGCGAATGAGTTCAATCAAATCCATGGGCACGCGGGAGTTGTGGCATTCCAGCGAGATCAAATCAATACTTGACGCTTGCAGTTTGGGGAAACTTTCTTCATATTGCCGCCACTCTGATCCCAACGTATTTTTCCAATCGGTATTCGCTTTAATGCCATATCCATAGCAAATATGAATCGCCGTTTCACATTTTAGTCCTTCGATGGCTTTTTCTAACGTGGCAATTCCCCAATCGTTGACTTCGTCGAAGAAGACATTAAACGCAGGTTCATCAAACTGGATAATGTCGATACCAGCAGCTTCCAATTCTTTGGCTTCTTGATTGAGGATTTTGGCGAATTCCCAAGCCAGTTTTTCGCGACTTTGATAGTGGCTATCGTAGAGCGTGTCGATCATCGTCATTGGCCCAGGCAGTGCCCATTTAATTGGCTGTTTGGTTTGTTGGCGTAAAAACTTGGCATCGTCCACAAAAACCGATTTAGGACGGCTCACAGCACTAACAACCGTCGGAACGCTCGCATCGTAGCGATCACGGATTCTGACGGTCTCCCGTTTTGCAAAATCCACGCCTTCTAGGTGCTCAATAAACGTGGTAACAAAGTGCTGACGTGTTTGCTCGCCGTCACTGACAATATCAATGCCAGCATGTTGTTGTTCTTGCAGCGATAGACGCAATGCATCTTGTTTGCCATCGATTAATTCTTCACCTTGCAGTTTCCAAGGCGACCACAATTTTTCAGGCTCGGCCAGCCAGGAAGGTTTAGGGAGGCTGCCTGCAGTTGAGGTGGGTAATAATTTTTGCATAATGTATGACCTTGTTTTTGATTAATTGATTAATTAAATAACGTAATTAGCAGCCCAACTATCAAGAATGGCTTGGTATGGTTTGATGAAATTTTCTTCCACAAATTTCCCTTGCTCAACCGCCAACCGGCTACGTTCTTCCCGATCGTAAACAATTTGAGTAAGCGAATAATCCGAATGCTTCAAGCTGGGTTGATAGGATTTTCCGGCTGGAGAATTGGCGTTATAAATCTCAGGCCGATAAATTTTCTGGAAGGTATCCATGGTGCTAATCGTGCTGACAAGCTCAAGATTGCTGTAATCCGCCAGCAAATCGCCGGAAAAATAAAAAGCCAACGGCGCAGCAGAATTGGACGGCATGAAATAACGAACCTTTAGTCCCATTTTGTTGAAATATTCATCCGTTAAAGAGTATTCATCCTGTACGTATTCAGTGCCCAACACAGGATGTTGATTCTCAGTTCGGTGATAGGTTTTACTACTCGAAACACTCAGGCAGATGACGGGTGGTTTTTTAAAATGTGCTTTGTAAGTAGGTGAGTTCACAAAGCATTGAAACAACTTCCCATGCAGATCACCAAAATTGTCTGGCGTACTAAATTCAGCTTGGTTTTTGGTGTGCTCCAGCAGACGCACGCTAAAGTCGTAATCGCGCACATAAGAGGACAAATTATTTCCCACCATGCCGTCAATGTATTGATTATTTTTGCGGTCGAAAATACGCGTTTTCAATATTTCGATTAAAGGCAAAGCGTTGCTGCTTTTATTGTCATTACCACTGCCATTACTCTCGCCATTAATATTCATTTCGACCGAAATAATGTCCAGGTTGACGGTATAACGATCACCTTTCGGATTATCCCAATGCGCCAAAGCATTGAAGCGATTGTCAATCATGCGAAAGGTATTACGCAGGTTCTCCTGACGCTTCTCACCTCTGGCCAAATTGGCAAAATTGGTCGTAATGCGTGTATTGCTCGATGGTTGATAGTTTTCATCAAAGCAAATGCTTTTAATGGCGAAGGTGAATTCTTTATTCATGGTGATGTCGGCTTTCTCATTCAATTGGGATTTTTCATTAGGCCTAATTAATTCAACCAGCCTGAACGACGGCAATACGGACAAACGTACAATCGTCGTCCCCGAGCGTTTTAGTCGGGGATCCAGTGGCTTTTAGTCGCAAAAAAAGAAAGACACTTGGTTCACGCCTAAATCCGCGGGAACGACGTGGGTAATTGAGGCTAATTAAGATGACAAGCATGGTAAAGACCTTGGTCAATGAAGTAAAATGGTCTTTTCTCACGTATTTATGAATTTTTGTCATAATTCATCTATGAATGATCTGAACCAGCTCAGCGCTAGCGACTACAAGCAGTGGCTGCTTGACCTCAAAAACCGTTTTCGCCAAGTGCAGCTCAAAGCCGCTGTGGCGGTTAATACAGAACTCTTGCTGTTCTATTGGGAACTGGGGGCCGACATACTGGCCCAGCAAGCGAGCCAACGCTGGGGCAGCGGTTTTTTGGAAAAACTGAGCCAAGACCTGATGCATGAATTTCCAGATATGAAAGGTTTTTCTGTTCGCAACCTCAAATACATCCGGCAATGGCACAGCTTTTGGACTGCAAGCCCAATTGGGCAACAAGCTGTTGCCCAATTGACCGCCATACCGTGGGGCCACAACCTTGCCATCATCAGCAAGTGCTCAAACCACACCGAAGCCCTGTACTACGTACAACAAACCCAGGTGCATGGCTGGAGCCGCGTGGTACTCACTCACCAAATTGAAAGCGGTCTGTGGCAACGCGAAGGGAAAGCCCTGACCAATTGCGCCCAAACCCTGCCCGCGTCTCAGTCCGACTTGGCGAAGCAGGTGCTTAAAGACCCTTACGTGTTCGACTTTTTATCGCTCACGCCAGAACACACGGAACGCGAGCTGGAAAAGGCACTCATCGACCACATCACCCATTTCTTGTTGGAGCTGGGCGCAGGTTTTGCCTACATGGGTCGCCAAGTACCCTTGCAAGTAGGTGAGCGCGAGTTTTTTCTGGACTTGCTCTTCTACCATGCCCGTCTGCACTGCTATGTGGTGGTGGAACTCAAAACCGTAGACTTTGAACCAGAGTTTGCAGGCAAGCTCAACTTTTACTTGAAAGCAGTGGATGAACAACTGCGTGGCAAGCACGACGCCCCCACCATCGGCCTGCTGCTGTGCAAAAGCAAAGACAAACTGGTGGCTGAATACGCCTTGAGCGACATAAGCAAACCCCTAGGGCTGGCCACCTACCAACTGTCACACACTTTACCTGCTGAGTTGCAGGCGCAATTGCCCAGCATTGAGGCGCTGGAGGCGGAATTGAAAGGGAGTGGTATGAATAATTGGCATCATCGAGAATTTATCTACCTATGTTAGAACGCATACACCTAGCCACCTTATTAGAAGTGGAAAAACAAGGTTCCCTAACCGCAGCTGCTGAGGTGCTCAATCTCACCCAATCAGCGCTCAGCCACAGCATGAAAAGGCTGGAGCAGCAATTAGGAACCGACTTATGGTTACGCGAAGGGCGCCATTTACGGCTGACACAAAGCGGTCAGTATTTGCACACTGTCGCCCAGCGGCTGATTCCGCAATTGAATCTGGCGGAAGAGCGCTTGCGCCAATACGCACAAGGCGAACGGGGCACACTGCGCATCGGTATGGAGTGTCACCCTTGTTATCAATGGTTGCTGAAGATCGTTTCTGGCTACTTGGCCGCCTGGCCTCAGGTGGATGTGGATGTCAAACAGAAATTCCAGTTTGGTGGCATCGGCGCACTGTTCGGTTTTGAAATAGACCTATTAGTCACGCCCGATCCTTTGTTAAAACCTGGATTGCGATTTGAGCCTGTCTTTGATTATGAACAAGTGTTGGTAGTGCATAAGGATCACCCATGGGCTGGCCAGGAAGAAGTGCGGCCAGAACAACTGAGCGAAGAAACGCTCATCACTTACCCAGTTCCCATCGAACGTCTCGACATCTTTAACATGTTCTTGCTGCCAGCCAATGTAGCGCCGCGCAAGCACAAAACAATAGAAACCACCGACATCATGCTGCAAATGGTCGCTAGCGGCCGCGGTGTAACGGCATTGCCGAAATGGCTAGTGACAGACTACGCCCCGCATTTGCAGTTGCGTACCTTGCGATTTGGTAAGACCGGTATTCAGAAGCATATTTACCTCGGTATCAGAGAAGGGGACTATGACACTGATTACCTACAATCTTTTATTGATATGGCGCGTGGAGTTGACCGTTATCCAGAGTAATAATCGAAGACAAAAATACCGTTGTCAGCGCTTGTTTCGGCATGTTTGGTGTTTTGGTTTTGAAGAGATCCGACAGATATCCTATAAAAACCGGTCACTGTCAGATCAGGTTTGGCTAGTACACACAATCGCACACCTAAACTATCTCACCATGCAGAGCATGATCAATGTCTTGCTTGGTTAAATTCGGCACAAATTGCTGGATAAAGGTATAGGCATACGATCGCAAATACGCACCGCGGCGTACGGCTAATCTGGTGGTATTCATGGCAAATAAATGGGAGGCTTCAATCGCGCGTAGACCCTGATCGCGGTTTTGATCAAATGCCATGGAGGCGACCAGGCCTACGCCTAAACCAAGCGATACATATTGTTTGATCACATCCGAATCCATCGCGGTCAACACAATGTCGGTTTTGACATCCGCTTTGGAAAATGCATCATCAATATGCCCGCGCCCAGTAAAACCAATGTCGTAAGTAATCAGCGGAAATTCTGCCAAATCTTTCAAGCTGATCGGTGTGTGACTGAGAAGTGGATGATTATCCGGCACCACGATTACATGGTTCCAGCTATAGCAAGGGAAAGAGATTAAGTCGGGAAACTGGCTCAAACCTTCGGTAGCAATCCCGATATCGCTTTTGCCGGATAACACCCATTCCGCAATATGTTCCGGCGCGCTTTGTTGCAGGGCGATGCGCACTTCGGGAAATTTATTGCGAAAACCTTGCACCACTTTGGGCAGGGTATATCTGGCTTGAGTATGGGTGGCGGCTACTGACAGCGTGCCGCTTTCTTGGCCGCTGTATTCTAGGCTGGCTTGTTGCAGATTTTCTGCTTCGATTAAGAGGCGGTTGATAATTTTTAGTATGCCTTTTCCCGGCTCAGTCAAACCGGTCAGACGCTTGCCATTGCGCTCGAAGATGATGAGACCGAGCTCTTCTTCCAGTTCGCGAATCTGCCTGCTGATGCCAGGCTGTGAGGTAAAGAGAGCGTTGGCGACTTCGGTCAAATTGTAGCCACGTCGTGCTGCTTCGCGGATGGAGCGCAATTGCTGAAAATTCATATCAAATCCAATTTTTTAAATTTTTCCAAAACTAATAGGAAGCAGGATCAACAAATACATGTAGACGTTTTGGGCGCACTACCAGTGTTTCGCCTTCTTTTAGGTGCAATTCTTTAAAACGCTCGTTGGCCATGACAGCTTCGATCATTTCTTGATTATCGGCACGCTCTAAATCAAGTTGAGCCAGTGGGCCAATAGCATGTGCTCGACGCAAAGTTACCGCGATGCCTTGCGCGCCGGGTGTGTAGCGGTCGATTTCCAAATCATGTGGACGCACGTAGGCGATGCCTTTGGAATCTTGTACGTCGGTATGCTCAGATAATTCAAAACGTGCATCGCCAGTGGCCATCACGCCTTCATGTACACGGCCATGGAACAAGTTCACGTTGCCCAAAAATCCATACACAAAAGGAGATGCAGGGTGGTTGTAAACTTGGTCTGGCACGCCGACTTGCTCGACCTTTCCTTTATTCATCAATACGACTTGATCGGCTACTTCCAACGCCTCTTCTTGATCATGGGTGACGAAAATACTGCTGACATGTAGCTCGTCATGCAGGCGGCGCAACCAACGGCGCAATTCTTTGCGTACTTTGGCGTCGAGTGCGCCAAATGGTTCATCCAGTAGCAATACGCGTGGTTCGACTGCCAGCGCACGCGCCAAGGCGATACGCTGACGTTGACCACCAGACAATTGCGGTGGATAGCGATCGGCTAGCCAATCCAGTTGTACCAGCTCCAGCAACTCTTTGACCTTCGTACGAATTTGTTGTTCCGACGGACGCTCGTTGCGTGGTTTGACGCGTAAACCAAACGCAATGTTTTCAAACACGGTCATGTGTTTAAACAAGGCGTAATGCTGAAACACGAAACCAACCTGACGTTCACGCACGTGGTGAGCGGAGGCATCTTTTCCGTCTAACCAAACTTGACCGGAGTCGGGGTGTTCAAGACCGGCAATGATGCGCAACAACGTTGTTTTGCCGCAGCCGGAAGGCCCTAGCAATGCGGTCAACTCACCGGCAGGAAAATTCAGAGAAACATCATCCAACGCGACAAAATCGCCGAACCGTTTTTTTATATTATTGACTGCTATTGTCATGATTTTCGTACTCCATTAATTCATTAACTTATTCGTTGATCGGCGTTATCGATTTGGTTCTCGTGTAGGCGCCATTCGATAAAAGATTTCACTGCCAATGTCACCAGTGCCAGCATGGCTAGCAAAGAAGCAACGGCAAATGCGGCGGCAAAGTTGTATTCGTTGTATAAAATTTCCACTTGCAGCGGCATGGTATTGGTCATGCCGCGGATGTGTCCGGATACCACCGACACAGCGCCAAATTCCCCCATGGCACGGGCGTTACACAAAATCACGCCGTACAACAAGCCCCATTTGATATTCGGCAAGGTGACGTGGAAAAAAGTCTTCCAGCCGGATGCTCCCAGTACGATGGCAGCTTCTTCCTCTTCATTGCCTTGCGATTGCATCAACGGAATCAACTCACGCGCCACGAAGGGGAAAGTGACGAAAATGGTCGCTAATACAATCCCAGGTACGGCAAATAAAATTTTGATGTCATGCTCCTGCAGCCAAGTGCCAAACCAGCCTTGCGCGCCAAACAGCAAGACATAAATCAAACCAGAAATAACGGGCGAAACTGAAAATGGCAAATCGATCAAGGTGAGTAAAATGCTTTTGCCACGGAACTCAAATTTAGCAATACACCAAGAAGCCGCTACGCCAAATATCAGATTAAGTGGCACAGCAATCGCTGCGCTGATCAAGGTCAGTTTGATCGCTGAAATCGCATCAGGATCGGTGATCGCTGCCACGTAGGCGTCCCAGCCTTTTCTAAGCGCTTGATGAAAGACTGAAATCAGCGGTACGAACAAAAACAGGGTCAGGAAAATTAAGGCAATAGTAATCAGGGCATAACGTACCCATCTAGGTTCCAAGACGCTTGATTGGGAGGTGCTTGTTCTTTGATTCATTTTCGCTCTCCCTATTTCCGCGCTTTGCCGCGTGACCACGCTTGCAACAAATTAATCGATAACAACATGACAAACGACACCAGCAGCATCACGACCGCAATCGCAGTGGCACCCGCGTAATCGTATTGTTCCAGCTTAGTAATGATGAATAGCGGGGTGATTTCCGACACCATAGGCATATTGCCAGCGATAAAAATCACTGATCCATATTCACCCGTTGCACGTGCAAAAGCGAGTGCAAAACCCGTCAATAGCGAAGGAAAAATAGTCGGAAAAATCACCCGCACAAAAGTTTGCAGCGAACTAGCGCCCAAGCTGGCAGCCGCTTCTTCTAACTCGCGTTCAGCGTCTTCTAATACCGGTTGTACGGTACGCACGACGAAAGGCAGGCCGATGAAGGTGAGGGCGATGATGACACCGAGCGGAGTAAACGCGACTTTGATGCCGACTTTTTCCAAATAATGACCAAACCAGCCGTTAGTTGAATAAAGCGCAGTCAGCGTGATGCCTGCTACCGCTGTCGGTAAAGCAAACGGCAAATCGACCAATGCATCAATCAGTCGTTTGCCAGGAAAGTTGTAACGCACCAGCACCCAGGCGACGATGCCGCCAAATACGACGTTGATCGCTGCACCGATCAATGCAGCACCAAAGCTTAAGCGGTAGGAAGCGAGCACGCGGTCAGAGGTGATGGCGCTCCAAAATCCTTCCCAAGTCATGGTGAAGGTTTTTAAAAAGATGGCGGAAAGAGGAATCAGAACAATCAGTGCCAAGTACAAAATGGTAAAACCAAGCGATAAATTAAACCCTGGCATCACCCGAAACGGCGCTCCTTGCGCTGTTCTTGGCACTGATGTTGCTGGTGCAGCTGGTGTGGCAAAAGACATGTGGATTTCCTTATATTACATTTTTGAATAATGTATTTAGATAATCCCATCAAATAGTTATAAATCAAACGAAGAAATTGGCATTTACTTAGAAGAAAATCGATTAAAGATCGGGATAAGTGAGTCATGACATATCACCACACTCCGTCTAAATCATCGAGAGATTCTTTAAAGACTCGCCATTCTGCTGCGCTAATTTTGTTATTTGATGATTGAGCAGAGGTATGAGTGGATGTATTGCTTGGTTTGTGATTGATTGAATCACCGAATGTGGTGTGACTCACATCTTCAAGAATTTTATTCAGTTGTTGATATAGCGATGTTCCCAGTTCCGAGGCGATTTTCGTAAAACTAGTTTCATCGAATTTAGCAATCAATTTTTCGGTTGCGCTGACCACAGAATGCGCTAAAAATTTGTCGGTATCTGTTGATTGTATGGCGCTGACTTCCCATTCGTTTTGATGTTGAGTGTTGTTAGAAATTGATTGCTCAGATGATTTTTCTAATTCAGATAGAGAATAAAGATGATAGGTATTGGTTGTGCTAACTATTGGCGTAAACATATTGATATCTCCGTAACGTCATGACTAATGAACAATGATTAAGAAGTCATCAGGTTACGTAGATCGATATCAAAAGAGAACGAATGTTTACGCGATTAGATAGTTAATTTTTACATAATGAAAAAAGCATCTAAGGAAACGCGAATTTCATTGATAAAGAACTTTTGTCTTATTGCTAGAATGAGGTGCATTAGTTCAGACAAGTTCAGACAAGATCCGACACATCGACTTGGAAAGATGAGAATTACCGGTTTAGATATCGGTATCGAATCCTACTAAACTGAAGAAAGGTAACTCTCATGCAACATAGTAACAATCCTAGTACACCTAACATTTTTAGGCTAATCACTGACACAGAATGATTGACGGGTTCATGGTTCAGTTCATGTTTGCGCTCTTTTTTATATTGAAGGTTTAATTTTTAGCGCCTATGTGTTTTCATGATTTGTTGTTGTTCACGCTGCCAATCTCGCTCTTTTTCGGTATTTCGCTTGTCGTGCTGTTTTTTACCTTTGGCTAATCCGATTTCGCATTTGATACGGCCACGTAAATAATGCAAATTGATAGGAACCAGCGTATAGCCTGCGCGCTCAACTTTGCCTATCATTTTGTTGATTTCTGCCGCATTCAACAATAATTTTCGGGTTCTAGTGGATTCTGGATGCACATGGCTGGAAGCTGACAGCAGTGGGCTGATGTGGGCGCCGAATAGGTATATTTCCCCGTTTTTCACGATCACATATGCTTCTTTCAATTGCGCGCGTCCGGCGCGTATGGCCTTCACTTCCCATCCTTCCAGAACCATCCCTGCTTCATAGCGTTCTTCAATAAAATAATCGTGGAAAGCTTTTTTGTTATCAACAATGCTCATATGCAATGCCTATTTAATTCGAAATAATGCTAAATAATTTGAAGTAATGTAAATTATTTAATTATTCAATTGATTATCAAAAACGAAAATATCAAAAATGCATAGGTCGAAATGCATCGCTCGGTTAGAATTTGCGCTTTGTATTTTGTCATTCATTCGTTTCTTAATTTGCAGCCAACGGTGTTTGTATGGCAGTCATCCATAAATCCGTATTATTAGAATATAGCGCCGCTCAAATGTTTGCTCTTGTCGACCAGGTTGAGAATTATCCTCAATTTTTACCTTGGTGTGGTGGTGTTCAGGTACAAGAACGCAAAGAAAATAAACTGATTGCCACTATCAACATCCATTATCACGGCATTAAGCAAAGTTTTACGACTGAAAACAGCAGCGTGTCAGATACGTCCATCAATATGATGCTGCTTGATGGACCTTTCAAGCATTTGGATGGTTTGTGGACTTTTAAACCTTTGCGCGCCAATGCTTGCAAAGTTGAGTTCAATTTGAATTATGAGTTTTCCAGCAAAATATTGGAGCAGGTAATCGGGCCAGTATTTAGTATGATCACCAACAGCATGGTGGATTCGTTTTGTAAGCGTGCAGAGTTGATATACAAGTAATATATGGATCAAAACCAAGAATCTTTGCAGCCTATGCAGCTTCTGCAAGTGCAAATCTGTTATGCCAAGCCCGGCATGCAAATTTTGCATGACATAGACGTTGTGCCCGGTACCACATTGCAGCAAGCCATCATGCAAAGTGGCATTTTGCAACGCGTGCCAGAAATTGATTTGTCTACTCATAGTGTTGGTATTTATAGCAAACCTAAGACGTTGGATACACCGCTACGCAATCATGATCGGATTGAGATTTATCGTCCTTTGCTCATCGATCCCAAAGAATCTCGCCGTAGACGTGCGGATATTAAAAATATCAAAAATAAACAATCCTCATCGTCACCATCCAAATAAGTCAATAAAAGTCGTTCAATATTTAACCATGACGCCAAGTTATCAACGCTGGGTTCTTGCTTCACGTCCGCAGGGTAGGGTTACGGCTGACAATTTTCGCTTAGAAAATCTGCCCATTCCCACCATAAAAGAAGGCGAAGTCTTGGTCCGCAATCACTATGTTTCGCTCGATCCTTACATGCGAGCGCGTATGGATGATGTGAAAAGCTATGCTGCGGCGCAAGTATTGGGTGAAACCATGATTGCTGGTACGGTTGGTGTGGTGTTGGAATCGAAAAATTCTCAATACATCGCTGGCGATACGGTTCTTGCTCATTTGGGATGGGCGGAAATAGGTGTCTCTGATGGGCATTTAATGCGCAAAATTGATGTCAGCAAAATTCCTATGTCAGCCTATTTGGGTGCGCTGGGCATGCCTGGCATGGCGGCATGGTATGGCGTGACGCAAATCTTGCACCTTACGTCCAGTGATACGGTTTTGGTTTCTGCTGCGAGTGGTGCGGTTGGTAGCGTGGTGGGACAACTGTGCAAACAACGTGGTTGCCGTGTGATTGGGATTGCGGGTGGTAGTGAAAAATGTGCTTATGTTGTCCAAGATTTAGGGTTTGACGCCTGTATTGATTATCGCTCGGATAATTGGCGCGAACAGCTTAAACAAGCTACACCAGATGGCGTCGATGGCCTGTTTGAGAATGTCGGCGGCGCCGTGTTTGATGCTGGCGTTGCACGCATGAATGCCTTTGGGCGAATTGCTTTATGTGGCTTGATTGCTGGTTATGATGGCCAGCCGATACCATTCAAGAATATGCGCTATGTATTGGCACGCCGTTTAAGTTTGCAAGGCTTTATCGTGACTGAGCACATGGAGTATTGGCCGCAGGGTTTGGCTGAGCTGACGGCGTTATTTCATGCTGGAAAGTTAGATTATCGTGAGTCCATCGCACATGGATTGGCCTCCGCACCAGAGGCCTTTATTGGTTTGTTGAGTGGAAAGAATTTCGGTAAGCAGTTGGTTAAGTTGATTTAAAAATTATTTAAAAAATTACTCACTCGACTGCAATGCATAAGGCAACGGCATAAATTGCAGAATTGGCCCCTGCAAAGTTTGCAAATAAATGGGATCAGTCCCAGCATTGTCCAACGCCGCAAGCTTGATTTCGACTAGGCAATCACTTCCTGCATCATGCGTTACTACATTGACGATCGCGCCGCAAGGTTGCTCGGGATCGCTGCCGCATAGGATTTCCATGCCTGCTTGAATTGGGTTGCCAGTATTGGCGATAGTTGCTAATGCCATTCTGCGTTTTTGCGTACCAAGATATTGGCTGCGCGCCACGATTTCCTGGCCGGGATAGCAACCTTTTTTGAAATTAATTCCACCGATAAGGTCAAAATTAATCATTTGCGGTACCCATTTTTCTTGCGTGGGTAATGTGATTTGTGGCACGCCGGCATGAATATTCGATAACGTCCACGCATTACTGCCGACTGGATGCAGTAATGGAAATAAGGCAGCACCATGCTTCTCTGCTATTTCTTCGCTGGTAATCCATTGATAGCGCGCGTGACCCCACGCATCGCTCAAGCGTAGCAAGCTACCCAATTCATCGTGTTCGATTTTGGTATATGGTTCTGGCGGCAGGTTAGGGAAGAGCGTGCTTAATGCTTTGCTGGCAGATGTACCACCGAGGCCCAGAATGATTTTGTTATCACTGGCATTACTTTGCTGCACTTTGGCGCGCATGATGAACATTTGCAGGCGCTTTTGCAGCGCGGCTTGCATATCGCGTGGAACTTGCAAGAAAATCACATCCGCTGTTTTCCAGACTAAAAAAGTGGCCAGTAAGCGTCCTTTCGGCGTGCAATATCCCGCCAGGCGTACTGCATTTTCAGATAAATTTTTGACATCGTTGCTGAGCTGGTTGTGCAAAAAATCCGCCGCTTCTTCTCCGGCAAAAGCCATCAAACCCAGTTCGTTTAATGGCGCAACAAAGCCTGCTGTGATTTGTTCTCGATTGATTACATCGCTGATATTCATAATTTCTGTACTTTCTATATTTAGCCATTATCATTGCGGGCTCATTATAAATAGCTCATCAAATTTGCGTTGAAACGCGCTTTGAGCGCAGGGAAAAACTTTCAAGAAATGAATGTGAATGAAAAAGAATACGTATAAAAAACCGCAGGGAAATACTGCAAGTGTTGTAAAGAAAGTTGTTTCTAAACTATTTTTTCTTGGTGTCATTCTGTTTGCTGGCCTCATCTTTTGGGCGAGACAACCGATTTTGACGGCCAGGCAAACAGCGATGGAGTTTTCCATTCAACCAGGTAGTGGTGCGAGTAGTGTGGCGCAACAAATTACTCGCGCCGGCGTGCCTTTGCATCCCTTGTTGTTTACTTTGATGGTACGAGCAAGTTTGCAAAGTAGTCAATTAAAAGCCGGCAGTTATGTCTTGCAACCCGGCATCACACCGTGGCAATTGATGGGGCAATTAACGCGTGGTGAATACGCGCAAGAATCCCTGGTCGTCATAGAAGGCTGGCGTTTTTCCCAAATGCGGGCAGCGATTGCGGCGCATTCGGGTTTAAAACACGATACTGCGGGCATGAGTGATCAGGAAATATTGAAGCAAATTTATCTTGCTAATTCCAGTTCCATTTCCAGTTCCGATATTGATTACAGCGCCAAAGCAGCGGAAGGTTTGTTTTTTCCAGACACCTTTTTGTTTGCCAAGGGGAGCAGTGATTTGCAGATATACCAACAATCACATGCCGCTTTAGTCAAACGTTTACACGCAGCATGGTCAAAGCGTGATCCTTCTTTGCCTTATAAAACGCCTTACGAGGCTTTGATCATGGCGTCGATTATTGAGAAAGAAACCGGCCAGGCATCCGAGCGTCCGATGATCGCGGCAGTGTTTATCAATCGCTTGAAAAAAGGCATGCTGCTGCAAACCGATCCCACAGTGATTTACGGCATGGGTGAGCATTATCAGGGGAATATCAGAAAGCGCGATTTACTGACGGATACGCCACACAACACGTACACTCGAGTTGGATTGCCACCGACGCCTATCGCCTTGTCTGGACAAGCATCATTGGATGCTGCTTTCAATCCGGCTAAAACGGATGCTTTATATTTTGTGGCGCGTGGTGATGGAACTAGCCAATTTTCCAGTAACTTGAATGACCATAATCGTGCTGTTAATCGATTCCAAAGAGGAGGGTAAAAAGATGCAAGGCGTCACAAGAGGGAAGTTTATTACCTTTGAAGGAATCGATGGCGCGGGCAAGTCGACGCATATTCCTTTTG
>CAZCIX010000028.1:18441-24319 GCA_964498835.1 uncultured Burkholderiaceae bacterium
TTTATTACCTTTGAAGGAATCGATGGCGCGGGCAAGTCGACGCATATTCCTTTTGTCGTAGAACTGTTGCGTGCGCGCGGCAAGACTGTGATTAGCACCCGCGAACCTGGTGGAACAGAGTTAGGAGAAAAATTACGCACCTTGCTACTACATGAAAAAATGCATCTGGAAACCGAAACTTTGCTGATGTTCGCCGCTCGTCGGGAACATGTGGCGCAGGTGATAGAACCCGCCTTAGCTAGAGGTGATTGGGTAATTTCCGACCGTTTCACCGATGCCACATTTGCGTATCAAGGCGGTGGACGCAAATTAGATCGGCAAAAATTAATAGCGTTAGAACAATGGGTGCATCCTGAGTTACAACCGGATTTAACCTTGCTCTTTGACGTCCCGCTTGATATTGCAAGGCAAAGGTTAGATGCCAGTCGTACTTTGGATAAGTTTGAACAAGAAAAAAGCGATTTCTTTGCTGCCACGCGAGCAGAGTATTTGCGCCGTGCTAGTGAGTTTCCACAGCGCTTTCAGTTGATTGATTCGACCTGTTCGATGCAGGAGGTTCAGGCGAGACTTGAGGGAATCATTGCCTTGAAACAGTTGCCAGTGGCAGGAATAAATTAAGGCGAAATCCTGGGCCTCTAAAACACATCCTAAATTGCACTCAACTTTCTAAACAAACCTGAATCATTTTTTCCAACTTAACCGCATCAGCGCAGAACAGACGGATGCCTTCTGCCAGTTTTTCCGTTCCCATCGCATCGTCATTTTGCATGCGGCGGAATGTTTTTTCGTCCAGCGTCAGTTTTTGCAAGTGAGCAAATTGCGCTGCGTCGACAACAATCGAAGGAGAAAGTTTGCGTGTGACAGGCGCATCGCTTTCGGTGAGTTTTTGTAGCAATTCTGGGCTGATGGTCAGCAAATCACAGCCAGCTAGTTCCAGCACTTGTGCCGTATTACGGAAGCTGGCACCCATGACTTCGGTGGGGTAGCCGAATTTGCGGTAGTAGGCATAAATCCGCTGCACGGATTGCACGCCAGGATCATCGGCACCGATGTAGTCTTGGCCAGTGGATTTTTTATACCAATCGGTAATGCGGCCAACGAATGGCGAAATCAATTTCACGCCCGCATCCGCGCACACCATGGCTTGTGGCAGGGTGAATAGCAGCGTCATATTGCAGTGGATGCCTTCTTGTTCCAGTACTTTGGCTGCTTGTATTCCCTCCCAGGTGGAAGCGATTTTGATGAGAACACGTTCGCGTGGAATACCAGCAGCTTCATATAGGCGAATGATTTCGCGACCTTTTTCTACGCTGCCTTGGGTATCAAAAGAAAGATCAGCGGCGATTTCGGTAGAGACGCGGCCTGGGATGATTTTGAGAATTTCTAGTCCGAATTTCACCAAAAGATGATCCATGATGTGGTCGCTGGATGCATTTTTGTGATCGCGTACAGTTGCTTGTAGCAGCGATTGATATTCCTCCTTCTGTATCGCTTTCAAAATGAGGGAAGGGTTGGTAGTGGCGTCTTGTGGCGTGTAGGCACGCATTACTTGGAAATCGCCAGTGTCGGCTACTACAGTTGTGTATTGTTTAAGTTGTTCGAGTTGATTCATGATGAGTTCGTTATCAATGTGAATGTAAATATTAATGTGCGTGTGTAGTCTTTAATCTTCCGGCAAAGCTTCTTCACGCCATTGCAAACCATCGCGCCCAACCAAGGCGCTAGCGGCGGCGGGGCCCCATGTCCCGGCGGTATAGGGAATTGGGTCGGAATCTTCTTGCTCCCAATATTCCAAAATCGGCTCGACCCATTCCCACGCTGCTTCCAATTCATCTCTGCGCATGAACAGTGTCAATTGGCCGCGCAATACGTCTAGCAAGAGTCGTTCATACGCTTCCATGCGTGGTGTTTTGAATGAAGCACGGAAATCCAGTTCCAGTTCTGTCGATTTCAAACGCATGCCATCGCCTGGTGTTTTGGCCATCAAATGCATGCGCAAACCTTCATCTGGTTGCAGGCGGATGACCAGGCAATTGGGTTGAAAACTATTGGTGGATTGGGCAAAAATCGAATGGGGAATATTTTTAAAGCGCACCACGATTTCGGCCAGACTTTGCGTCATGCGTTTACCGGTACGTAAATAAAATGGCACGCCAGCCCAGCGCCAGTTATTGATTTCCGCTTTGAGTGCCACAAACGTTTCAGTATTCGAGTCCTTGGGCGCATTCTCTTCATCACGATAACCAGGTACAGGTACACCTTCGATGTGTCCAGCTCGATATTGGCCACGGACAACATTTTTTGCCAGCATGGAGGGCGTATAGCGTTTTAAGGATTGCAATACTTGCAGTTTTGCGTCGCGCACGGCATCCGGTTCGATAGAAACAGGCGGCTCCATCGCAACAATACAAAGAAGTTGTAGTAAATGGTTTTGTAACATATCGCGTAGAGCGCCGGAATTGTCGTAATACTCCATGCGCGAGCCGACGCCGAGTTGTTCTGCGATAGTGATTTGTACATCGGATATCCATTCGCGCCGCCATAATGGTTCAAACAACACATTACCAAAGCGTAATGCCAGCAGGTTTTGTACTGTTTCTTTACCTAGATAATGATCGATACGATAGATCTGCGACTCTGAAAAGACTTGGCTGACTTTGTTATTGATATGTTTTGCGCTTTCTAGGTCATTTCCTAATGGTTTTTCTAGCACCACACGCGAATACGCTGTTGCGAGATTATGCGAAGCCAAGTTTTGGCAGATTTTGGAAAAAATTTGAGAAGGCGTGGCTAGATAAAACACGCGACTGATTGCAGGATCGGTGCGCAAGGCGGCAATTAAAGGCCCGTAAGTGCTAGGGTCCGTTGGGTTCAAGGCGACGTATTGAATACGAGCGCAAAATTTTTCCCATGTGCCCGCTGCCAGGCAGGTGACTTTGATATGTGGTTTGGCATGCAGGTTCAGTGTGCGGATGAATTCTTCCTGCGACCAGTTGTTGCGACCAACGCAAATGATGCGTGCAGTGGCTGGGAAATCTTTTGCCGTATCGCGTGCCAGCATGGCAGGGATTAATTTACGCATTGCTAAATCGCCGGTGCTTCCGAATAAAACAAGATCAAAATCTGTCAGTGTCATGGTTTAGAAATAAGAGAAGGTTGCCGCAAAGATAAGATACGTTACACGTCGTTTATTATATTGAATTCAGCAAGTTAAGGACGATAAGCATGTTCAACTTGCCCAGCGACATCGACACGTAGAGAGAGAATGCAACCAGAAAGTGGGTAGCGTTGTAATTCATCAACTGATCGCTGATGGCGGGCGCTAGTGATATACAAAGTGCGCATGTCGGGACCGCCAAAAGCGGGCATGGTGGGACAGCGTACGGGTAAGGCGATGTCACGCAGAATTTCACCTGTTGGTGAGATGCGTAATAGCCGTGCGCCTTCAAACATGGCGCACCAGTAAGCACCTTCGCTATCAACGGCAGCGCCATCGGGGCGTCCGCCATAAATCGTTCCATCGCTAGGGTTTTTATTGCTTGAAAATTGTTTAAAAATTTGTCCTTGTTGGTGATGAATATGACTAACTTGGCCACTAGCAAGATCAAAATCATAGCGGCGTATGGTATGACTAGTGGTATCCGCATGATACAAATAACGCTGATCTGGGCTGAACGCCAAACCATTAGAAACCGTCATACCACCCGACCATGCGACACGGACTTCACCACGTTCCAAGCATGTCATTGCCGCCATTGCTTGCGTGCGTGGTTCATACAGCGTACCGACCCAAAATCTTCCGGCAGCATCGCAGCGCCCATCGTTAAAGCGCATGTTGGTTGTATCGTAGGGGGCAGCGGCGCTTGCAATCGGTTGTGGGATGCTGTTTTTGTCGTTGGTATCCAGCCAGGCGAAGCCATTACGTAAAGCCACGATCAAACCGCCTGAGGCGCAATAGGCGATGGCACCGGGTTCAGATGGCATAGGCCAGTAGTGATGCGCGCCGTTTGTTGGGTGCAATCGATGGATGGCAAAGCCTGCGATGTCGATCCAATACAAGCAGTTTTCTGCAGGATGCCAAAGTGGGCATTCGCCAACTTGCATTGGGGTGGGAAATGCAAGTTGGATGGCGTTGTTTGGCATGTTAGTCATTCATGAAAAAAACTGAAAACCGTCGTCCCCGAGTGCTTTAGTCGGGGACCCAGTGTCTTTTGGTAGTAAGCAACGAAAGATGCTGGGTTCCCGCCTAAACCCGCGGGAACAACGGAAATTTTTACTTAATCGTATTCGTATTCATGTTGGCTTTAGCCCGAGCAATCAATCCATTAGTTGAGCTGTCGTGTCGCTCGGTGTGCACCTCTGCTTCTAATTCCACTTGAATATTTTTTGCTAGTTGTTTGCCCAATTCCACACCATATTGGTCAAAGCTATTGATGTCCCACAACACGCCTTGCACCATGGTTTTATGCTCATACAGCGCCAGCAATGCACCCAACGTGGTGGGGGTTAAGGCATCCATCAAAAGCGTATTGCTAGGACGATTACCGGCAAATATTTTGTGTGGCAGCAATTTGCTGATTTCTTGCTCGCTTAATCCTTGTTGTTGCAATTCATCGTGGACTTCTTGCTCGTTTTTGCCACGCATAAAGGCTTCGGATTGGGCGAAACAATTCGCCAGCAAGGCAGTGTGATGCTGCGGTAAATGATGACTAGGTTTTAATACCGCAATGAAATCCACCGGAATAATGTCGCCGCCTTGATGCAGCAACTGAAAATAAGCGTGTTGGTTGTTGCTGCCTGCTTCGCCCCAGAGGATGGGGCAGGTTGGATAATTCACCTGGCGGCCATCATTTGCGACACTTTTGCCGTTGCTTTCCATTTCTAATTGCTGCAAATAAGCCGGCAATCTACGCAAATCCTGGTGGTAGGGCGCGACAAACAATGAGGCATAGCCGAGAAAGTTGCGATTCCATAAACCAATTAGTGCCAACAAGATGGGCATATTCGATTCCAGTGGCGCAGTTTGGAAATGCACATCCATGGCATGTGCACCGGCCAAGAATTCTGAAAACGCCTGAAAACCGATCATGATCGCTACTGATAGACCGATGGCAGACCAAACTGAATAACGCCCACCGACCCAATCCCAGAATACAAACATATTCTTGGGATCAATCCCAAAGCGTTGTATTTCTGCTTGATTGCTGGAAATGGCAACAAAATGTTGCGCCAATTTAGATGTATCTTCATCCGCATGACGTAAAAACCAGTTGCGCGCTGAATGCGCATTCAACATGGTGTCTTGCGTTGTGAATGTTTTGGACGCGATGATGAAAAGCGTGCTTTCTGGATCGACTTTAGCCAATGTGGCGTCTAAATCATGGCCATCGATATTGGAGACAAAGTGAAAATTTAAATTGGGATGAGCAAATTCGCGCAGGGCTGAATGCGCCATTTTTGGGCCCAGATCAGAGCCGCCAATCCCAATGTTGACGATGTCCTTGATCGCTTTGCCGCTATAACCACGCCAGGCGCCGGAACGTACTTTTTCGCTGAAAGCCTTGATTTGATCCAATACAGCATGCACGTCATGACTGATATCTTGCCCATCCAGCACAAATGCATGATGACGTGGCGTGCGTAATGCTGTATGCAAGACCGCACGGTGTTCGGTAAGATTGATTTTTTCCCCTGCGAACATGGCATCGCGTTTGGTTTCTATCTGACGTTCACGCGCCAGATTGCATAACAATTGCAGTGTTCTTTGATTTAAACGATTTTTGGAATAATCCAAAAACAAACCTGCCGCTTGCATCGACATCGTCTCAAAGCGTGTCGGTGCATTGTCGAACAAATCGCGTATGTGCCAGTTTTTTGC
>CAZCIX010000029.1:0-23260 GCA_964498835.1 uncultured Burkholderiaceae bacterium
CTGAAACTTTTCAAAATCGGTTATAGCTGGGGCGGTGTCAACAGCCTATGTGTCCCTTATCGGATGCGTGGCATGCGTCAGGATTGGAACGAAGCAGGGCAGTTGGTACGTTTGAATATAGGATTAGAAGATCCTGTGGATTTGATTGCGGATTTGGAGCAGGCGTTTTATACCTTGTCTATATAGTCCGTCGTTCCCGCGGGTTTAGGCGGGAACCCAGCGTCTTTCGTTGTTGACTACTAAAAGCCACTTGGTCCCCGGCTAAAGCACTCGGGGACGACGGTTTTAATTTATTCAGTTCATTTATCTCATGCGCGCAATAGAAATCACACAACCCGGCTCTCCCGATGTATTGCAACTCTGCGAGCGTCCTATTCCTGTTCCTCAAGCTGGTGAAATATTGATCAAAGTGCATGCCGCGGGCATTAATCGGCCCGACGTATTGCAACGTTTGGGGCGTTATCCCGTTCCGCCTGGTGCGTCGGATTTGCCTGGGTTAGAGGTAGCCGGTGAAATTGTGGATGGGGATTATGTTGATAGCCCATTCAAACCTGGCGATATGGTGTGTGCTCTGGTGCAAGGTGGTGGATATGCCGAATATTGCACCGCTCCTATTCAACAATGTTTGCCGATTCCGCAAGGTTTAAGCGTGATAGAAGCAGCATCCTTGCCAGAAACGTATTTCACCGTATGGAGCAATGTGTTTGATCGTGCTCATTTGAGTGGGGCGGAAACTTTGCTGGTGCAGGGCGGGACGTCTGGCATCGGTGTGGCGGCGATTCAAATCGCTACAGCCTTGGGACATCGTGTGTTTGCTACTGCCGGTTCGGATGAAAAATGCCACGCTTGTGAAGCGCTGGGTGCGGAGCGTGCGATTCATTATGGCAAAGAAGATTTTGTCGAAATCACCAAAGCCTTAACCAATGGCAAAGGTGTGGATGTGATTTTAGATATGGTGGGCGGCGATTACGTGCCACGTGAAATTAATTGCTTGGCTAATGATGGTCGTTTGGCATTGATTGCATTGTTAGGTGGCGCTAAAGCACAGGTTGATTTGGGGCAAGTCTTGTTACGCCGACTAACCATCACCGGCTCAACTCTACGTTCTCGATCAGTCGGTTTTAAAGCAGAAATTGCCCGCAAATTACAAACGCATGTTTGGCCTTTGTTAGAAGGTGGCGCAATCAAACCAGTTGTGCATCAGATTTTCCCATTAGAACAAGCCGCCCAAGCCCACGCACTGATGGAAACAAGCACGCATATCGGCAAAATCATGTTGCAAGTATGTTGATGAGCACGAATGCCGCCTGCTATAATGCGCGACTCGTCGGGGCGTAGCGCAGCCTGGTAGCGTACTTGCATGGGGTGCAAGGGGTCGTGTGTTCGAATCACACCGTCCCGACCAAGAATGTCATAACCAAAAAGACTTATAAGATTTTTTCTTATAAGTCTTTTTTATTGGATCCTTGATGCAGTTGCAGTGGAGTAGCAAGGCTTGCAGTGAATAATAAATCAAACCCGGTGATAACTCGTCACCAACTCCACCTCTGCTTTCGATCCTAAAAAGACTGGAACGCGTTGATGTAGTTTGTCAGGAACAATATCCAAAATGCGTTGCTGTCCATTGGTAGCGGATCCACCTGCCTGCTCGATGATAAAAGCCATCGGATTAGCTTCGTACATCAAGCGCAATTTGCCTGGTTTATCTGGGTCGCGTGCGTCGGCTGGGTACATAAAAATACCGCCACGGCAGAGGATACGATGCACATCGGCCACCATGGAGGCAATCCAGCGCATATTGAAGTTATGTCCGCGCGGTCCTTCGCTGCCGGCTAGCAATTCGTTGATATAACGCTGAACAGGTGGATGCCAGTGGCGTGCGTTGGAGGCATTGATGGCGAATTCTTTGGTTTCTACCGGAATCATCATCTGGCGTTCGGTCAAGATCCATGAGCCGGTTTCTCTGTTTAAGGTGAAGCAATTCACACCATTGCCCGTTGTGAGCACCAGCAAAGTTTGTGGGCCGTAGACGGCATAACCAGCGGCGACTTGGTTGCAACCCGCTTGCAGGAAGTCTTTTTCCAGCGGCGTGGTCATGCCTTCTGGCGCTTTTAATACCGAGAAAATGGTACCGATCGACACATTGACGTCGATATTGCTGGAGCCATCTAATGGATCAAACAACAACATGTATTCGCCCATAGGATAACGATGGGGAATAGGATGGATGGTTTCCATTTCTTCCGATGCCATGGCAGCTAAATGGCCGCCCCATTCGTTGGCTTCTAACAAAATTTCATTGGAAATCACGTCCAGTTTTTTTTGCACTTCACCTTGCACATTTTCACTGTGTGCGGTGCCGAGTACATCGCCTAACGCGCCTTTTCCTACTGAGTGACTGATATGTTTACAAGCACTAGCAACCACTTCGATCAATAAGCGCAATTCGGCAGTAATACTGTGGCGCATGCGTTGTTCTTCAACAAGATGTTGGGTCAGGCTGATACGTTTCATCATTTTTCCTAGGTTATTGATTTTTTAAACTTTAAATTTTTTATAACGTCTTCGTAATAATTTCCAACACATCTTTGGATAGCGCAGGATTTTGCGCGACTTGTTGCAAAGCTGCACGCATTTTTTCTTGCAATGCTGGGGCGTATTTGCGCCAGCGTTCTAGACTACGTGCTAGGCGTGCAGCGACTTGTGGATTGATGGCATTGATGGCAATCACTTGCTCGGCCCAAAATTGATAACCGCTGCCATCGACTGCATGGAAAGCGGCTGGGTTGGCATTGCAGAAACTGAAAATCAAACTACGCGCACGGTTAGGATTTTGCAGTGTGAAGGCGGGATGTTGCATCAGTTGCCTTACATTTTCGACATCGCAAGTATCGGCCATCGCTTGCAGGGCAAACCATTTATCGATGACTAACGCTTCTTCTTGGAAATCGGCATAAAACTCTTCTAATGCTTTTGCCGAAGATGCTGGAATGTTGATCAAAGCATTCAGCGCCGCCAGCCGATCTGTCATGTTATCCGCCGTCGCACATTGTGCTTGTGCAATATTTTCAGACGCAGGCAAAAGGGAAAGATACGCTAATGCGATATTTTTCAAGCTGCGCTTACCAGCCGAGATAGCATCAGGGCTGTAAGGTGTTGAACTAGTATGTACTTGATAGACACGTAATAAGTCATCTTGAAGCGCATGCGCCAGTTGTGTGCGTATGGTTTGGCGTGCCTGGTGAATAGCTTGCGGATCGATGACTTCGCAATGTTCTGCGATCGTGGCTTCTGACGGCAGCGTCAGCAGCAATTCACAAAAAGCAGGGTCTAACGTCTCATCGCGCAAAGCCGCACGTTGCGCAGCGATGAATTTTTCATCGAGTTCAAAAATAGAACCAGCACCAGCATCGTTTTGCAATGCCTTTGCTAGTGTCAATAAACGTTGCATCGCCAAACGCTGACCCGCTTCCCAACGATTGAACGCATCGCTGTCGTAGCGGAATAAATGTAACAAATCATCGTCTGAATAATCGTATTCCAGCACTACTGGTGCGGAAAAATTGCGTAATAACGAAGGAACAGGTTGTTCCTGGATGTTGGTAAAGCTGAAAGTTTGCCTAGTTTGCGTCAACTCCAGCAGCGTAGTCGTCGCATTATTAGGCAATAAAGGCATGTCTTGGCCTTGTTGATCCAACAAACCAATTGCAAACGGAATATGAAACGGTAGCTTTTCAGTTTGACCAGGCGTTGCTGGGCAGCTTTGCGTCAGTGTGATGCTATAGGTTTTGGTCGACGCGTCATATTGCGTGTTGACCTGCACACGTGGCGTACCAGCCTGGCTGTACCAGCGCTCGAATTGATCCAGATTACGCCCATTAGCATCGGCCATGGCGGCACGGAAATCATCGCAAGTCACCGCTTGCCCGTCATGTCGTTCAAAGTACAAATCCATCCCTTTACGAAAGCCATCCACGCCGAGCAAGGTTTGCAGCATACGGACGACTTCTGCCCCTTTTTCATAGATCGTAGTGGTGTAAAAGTTGTTGATTTCAAGATAGGAATCAGGCCGTACCGGATGCGCCATTGGGCCGGCGTCTTCCGCAAATTGGATTTGGCGTAAGGTGCGCACATTGTCGATGCGGTTGACTGCCTTCCCAGAGGCGCTGCCCATCATGTCGGCGGAAAACTCCTGATCCCGAAATACCGTCAGCCCTTCCTTCAAAGAAAGTTGAAACCAGTCACGGCAAGTGACACGATTGCCGGTCCAGTTGTGAAAATATTCATGTGCCACCACACCTTCAACATTCGCGTAATCCACATCCGTTGCCAGGCGAGGGTGGGCGAGTACGTACTTGGTATTGAAAATATTCAAACCCTTGTTTTCCATTGCACCCATATTGAAATCGCTCACTGCGACGATCATGAAGCGATCTAAATCCAATTCCAAGCCAAAGCGCGTTTCATCCCAGCGTATGCTGTGTTTTAAGGAAGCCATGGCGTGTTGTGTTTTGTCGAGATTGCCTTCTTCCACCCAGACTTGCAGCAACACCTTGCGGCCAGATTGCAGGGTGTAATGCTCTTCCTGGCAAACCAGTTTGGCCGCCACCAGGGCGAATAAGTAAGAAGGCTTTTTAAACGGATCCTCCCATTTGGCGTAATGCCGGCCATCATCCAAATCACCTTGCTCGATCAAATTGCCGTTGGATAACAGGACGGGATATTTGTCCTTATCCGCCTTGAGCGTCACCGTATAAGTCGCCATCACATCTGGACGATCGGGGAAAAACGTCATCTTGCGAAAGCCTTCTGCCTCGCATTGGGTGAAGAAATTTCCGTTTGAAATATACAAGCCCATCAAGGACGTGTTTTTGTCAGGTTGAGTCAGGGTTTCAACATCTAGGATGACGTCATCTGGTGCATTGGCAATCCGTAAGTTATCGCCTTCCAATTGATAAGCGGATGTTGGAAGCAGCGTGCCATTCATGCGTAATGCCAGCAGCTGCGCACCATCGCCATACAACACGATGTCCGAATCGGCACCGGCCGGATTGCGTGTCATGCGGAGGGTGGTCAGTATTTTTGTCGCGCTAGGATCCAGGTCAAACGTCATGTTGACGTGGCTGACTAAAAAACTGGGTGGGGTGTAATTTTTGCGAAAGATGGTTTTGGGCGTGTTGTTATGGTCGTTATGGTTGGTATTCATAATGTAAATATATTAATAATTAATCTTGGTTATTACCCGTCGTTCCCACGGGTTTAGGCGGGAAACCAGCGCCTTTCTTTTTTTTTGCTAAAAGTCACTGGGTCCCCGACTAAAGCATTCGGGGACGACGGTTTTAAGTTTTTTCGTATTGCACCTAACTCCGTGGGCTTTCATTACTACCGCGAGAACGACGGGTATAAGCCCCAACCAACATCAGCGCACCTAACGCAATCATCGGCAATGACAGCATTTGCCCAGCAGAAATCGTGAAACCCAACCACGTCACTTCGTAATCTGGCGTGCGGAAGTATTCGGTAAAAAAACGTGCGCAACCATATAACATGGTAAACATTGCACCAACCGCCAACCTTGGGCGTGCTTTACGAGCATACAGCCATAGCAAAATAAAGAGTAGCAAACCATCCACCAACGCTTGATAAATCGGGGAAGGATGACGCGGCAAACTATCGACATTCGGCCAAATCATGGCCCATGGCAAGGACGGGTCAGCGATGCGTCCTGGCAATTCTGCGTTGATAAAGTTACCGATGCGTCCAGCGGCATAACCGAGTGGCACCATGGGAGCGATGAAGTCATACACATCCAGCAAATTACGCTGCGCTTTGCGCGCCCACAACGCCATCGCCAGCAAGACGCCTAAAAAGCCGCCGTGGAAAGACATACCGCCTTTCCAAATAGCAATGATTTGAGATGGATGAGCGAAATAATATGCAGGCTGATAAAACAAGACTTCTCCCAAACGACCACCGATGACGACGCCTAATACGCCGTAAAACAACATGTCTTCCAGGTCTTCTATTTTCCAGCCCCGCGCTTGAATATGTGGCTGCTTGATGCGGACTCTGCCCAAAGCGATGAATTGGGCGAAGGCTAATAAATACATCAAACCATACCAATGAACAGAGAGTGGGCCGATGGATAGGGCGACGGGATCGGGTAGAGGATGGGTGAGCATAGTGGTCTGGATGTTTAAATGCTGATGGGGTTGGAATTGTACTCTGAGGCGGATTTCACCGTTACAATTTGCGCCGAGATATTCCTTATAGTTACCGTCGTTCCCGCGTGAACGATATTAATACGGAAAAACTTAAAACCGTCGTCCCCGAATGCTTTAGTCGGGGACCCAGTGGCGTTTACCTGTAAACAAGGAAAGACGTTGGGTTCCCGCCTAAAACCGCGGGAACAACGGAAGTTAATGGACAATTTCGGTTCAATATTCCTATTCTACAAATCCATGACTACACAAACTATCCCCGCTTCTGTTTCTTCTTCTGCGTTAGCCGGCATCAAAGTACTCGAATTAGGCACCCTGATCGCTGGCCCATTTTGCTCCCGCATGTTGGCTGAATTTGGCGCTGATGTGATCAAAATTGAATCACCTCAAGGTGGTGATCCCATACGTCAATGGCGTGTTTTAAAAGAAGGTACTTCGCTTTGGTGGTCGGTGCAGGCGCGCAATAAAAAAAGCATTACGCTGAATATGAAAGATGAACGCGGCCAGCAAATCGCCCGCCAATTGGCGTTGGAAGCCGACATCATCATTGAAAACTATCGCCCCGGCGTGTTGGAAAAATGGGGCATAGGCTATGAGCAATTAAAAGCCATCAATCCTTCCATCATCATGGTGCGCTTGTCGGGCTACGGCCAAACGGGGCCGATGAAGGATTTGCCAGGTTTTGGCGCGATTGGTGAGTCCATGGGCGGTTTGCGTTATGTCTCCGGCCACGCCGATCGTCCGCCGGTGCGCGTGGGCGTGTCGATCGGGGATTCCGTCGCGGCGCTGCATGGTGTGATCGGTGCCATGATGGCCTTGCGTCACCGTGATGCAACGGGCGGGCGCTGGAATGGTCAAACTGGCGGGCAAGGGCAAATGGTTGATGTGGCTTTGTACGAAAGTGTCTTCAATCTGATGGAATCGCTCGTCCCAGAATACGACCATGCTGGTGTGGTGAGAGAACGTACCGGCGGCGCTTTGCCCGGCATTGTGCCTTCCAACACCTATACGACGCAGGAAGGTGACAACATTGTCATCGCTGGTAATGGCGATGCGATTTTTAAACGTTTAATGCTAGCCATAGGACGTGATGATTTGGCAAACGATCCGCAATTGGCACGCAACGATGGCAGAGTGCCACGTACGCAGGAAATTGATGATGCCATCCAGGCATGGTGCGACCAGCATAGCATCGACCATGCCTTAGCTGTTCTACAACAAGCCGATGTACCCGTGAGCAAGATTTATTCCGTCAAAGACATGATGCAGGATCCACAATTTTTGGCTCGTCAAATGTTTGAGCAGCACGCTTTTGCCGATGGTAGTTCCATCAAACTGCCAGCCATTTCACCCAAGTTATCCGCAACGCCAGGTCAGACAAAATGGCTAGGCCCGACCTTGGGCGAACATAATGATGAAGTGCTGCAAGCCTTGGGATATGACGCGGTACAAATCGAACAATTACGGCGTGATGCGGTGATTTGAGGCGCAACCCCCTATGGTAGAATGTCGCCCGTTTTTTGCTAATTTTTAAAGAAAGATTGACATGGCCGGACATAGTAAATGGGCTAATATCAAACACAAAAAAGCCGCCACCGACGCCAAGCGCGGCAAGATTTGGACCCGATTAATCAAAGAAATCACTGTGGCAGCTCGCATGGGCGGCGGCGATATCGCCAGCAATCCACGTTTGCGTTTGGCAGTGGAAAAAGCGGCGGATGCGAATATGCCGAAAGAAAACGTGCAACGCGCCATTACACGTGGCACGGGTGGTTTGGACGGCGCCAATTATGAGGAAGTCCGTTACGAAGGCTACGGCATCAATGGCGCTGCTATTCTGGTTGATTGCATGACAGATAACCGTGTCCGTACGGTTGCGGAAGTGCGCCATGCTTTTTCCAAATTTGGCGGTAATATGGGGAGCGAAGGTTCGGTCGCTTTCATGTTCCAACATTGCGGTCAATTCTTTTTCGCCCCTGGCACGTCGGAAGATGCGTTGATGGAAGCCGCTTTAGAAGCCGGTGCGCAAGACGTGATTGCGGATGAAGAGGGCGGTTTTGAAGTTCTATGCGCGGTGCCCGATTTTGCGCAATTAAAAGACAGCCTACAAGCCGCCGGCTTCAAACCTGAAGTCGCTGAAATCGTCATGAAACCAAATACAGAAACCGTATTTTCTGGCGACGACGCCATCAAAATGCAAAAGTTACTGGATGCGCTGGAAAACTTGGATGATGTGCAAGAGGTTTATAGCAATGTGGTGATTGAGGAGTGATCTTTTCAGCCTGTAGCTTTGGCGGCTCCATCGCTTATGGTAAGCAAAATTTCGATGGAGCCCAATCAATATCTTGGTGTAATGCCAGCTTTAGTCTATATACGAGGATCCGTTACGGTTAACAGTGGAGTAGTGATGGATGGTGGCATTGCACTATTAGGAGCTGCTTTTTTGTCGTTTGCCTAATTTATTCAAAGTCAATGGGAAGGATGGTGGAGCTTCGTCGTCAACCCATTCACCTGAAACTCCTGAAGCTGTTTGTTGTCCGGAAAGGGGAACCCATCCCTTTGAAGCCGATGTGGCTGGCTTATTTTTCCTAGCCCATCCAAATATTGAACTCATTCTGGTTTCTTTTATCTGTATTGTTGCGGCTTCTTGTATTGTCGGATTGGTTTGATTAGTAGCACTCAGAAGGCGATTGGGCGTATCAGCAGTGGGCTCATTAATTGTTGTCTTAAGATGTTCCTGCTCCGTGGATTGAATAGTAGCATCGGCACTAGCTGTTTGTGATGTATTAACTGGTGTAGAAGTATTGGTTTCTTCTCGTGTTGTTAGTTGTGTTGGTGTTATTGGTGTCGAATTGATTGAATTAAGGTTAGTGCGCGTATCAGCAGTGCTTTCTGTCTGAGGAGGTCTCTGCTTCGAGGATTGAGTCGTAGCATCGGCACCAGCTGTTGCATGGTTAGACATTAATACTATGAATGAACCCGCTAATATTGTTATTGCTACGGCGCTATAACCATTAATTTGGTTTGTTAAATACAATCCACCGATAATCGCCGCAACACCAGTAAGGACTTGTGGTGTATTTTCCTGATAGATTGTTTGGATATTTTTTAGAATGTCAGTAGATGCGGCTGCACCACCTAGCGTATCTGGAAGTGCATGCGCTTGGTGTTGCGCATGTGCGGCAACCTTCGGTGTACTGGTTACATTAGTTACATTGGTTAGATTAGTTGTATTGGAGAGCATGATGTTTTCCTTTTATTTTTAGGATAAAGATTTTTTAAGCCCAGCGATGTAAACATTCATTTGCCGGGCCTGATCATCAGGCAAATGTTGCGTCAGTTCAGCTGCGGTGCGCAGCGAAGATTCCGCATCAGCTTTTTCACCCAAGGCCAGATGGCATTCAGTTGAGTGTAGAAAAGAAATTGGGCTTTGCATATTGGTTAACGCTGCCATGGAAAAAGCGACCAGTGCTATTGCCCAATGTTCCAGCGCTTTTTCTGCTAGCCCCATTGCCAGCCAGGCGTTATGGCGTCGGTAATCCAATATGGTCACGATAAAAAATGCATCCGCCGCTTCCTGATAATTGCCTTGTTGGTGCAAGCGGCTGCCGCATTGATAAAAATGCGCCAGGGTAGTATCAGAGACGGGGAATATTTCTTGAAAAGAGGGCGGAATTGTTTGTTCTGCTGCAGGCGTTGGCTGTGTAGACTGCGTTTCTTTTTGTACGTTGTGTATGTTTTGTGTGAGTATTTCAGTGCATTTTTTCCATTCGTCACGGATGTCATTGACCAGTAACGGATTTTCATGAATCGCCAACTCACGAAAAATGATTTGAAAGCCTGATTCGATACGATCGCGTAAATCTTTACCGCTCAATAACTCATGAAGAATAGTGCGTGCTTCTTGCTTGATTGGTTCGGGCGATTGCGATGAATGATGCGGTGGAGGTGGGGAATTTTTCAACATGTTATCAACAACAATCGCGATTTCTTTATCCATATCGTTAAATAATTGCTTGAATGTATTCATGAAATTCCCGGCAATGAATTGATTGAGATTGGGGCCTATGCCTCGGTATCGTAACATGATTCACGCGTTTTGTTATTTATTAGATAATTATTTTATGGGGGAGATTTTAGCCAGGAATAGTAACAAGTATCGTAGGGGAGCCCCTTGTGGGTGCAATGTTTGCGTTAGGTTGACATTCATTCATGCAATCACCCGCGACTAGGTGTCTGAATTTGGTTTGCTCCCTGTTCTGGTATATCATGCTGCCTTCCCACGCTGCACCCTAAATCGCTAATTAAGTTTGGTTTTGCCTCGTTGGTTTTCCGTTTATTTAGTTGCTTATTTCATTCAATCTGTTTTTTGTCTTTACTCTGATCCCACTATGAAAATCCTAGTCGTTGGTTCTGGCGGCCGTGAACATGCGCTGGCCTGGAAAATTGCGCAGTCTGAACGTGTTCAAGTTGTCTATGTTGCGCCGGGAAATGGCGGTACGGCGTTGGATGCGCGTTTGGTTAATGTGCCAATCAATGATCCCTTGGCTTTGGCTGAATTTGCACAAACAGAGGGGGTGGCGCTGACTGTTGTGGGGCCTGAAGTGCCATTGGCGGCAGGGATAGTCAATATTTTCCGTGAACGTGGTTTGAAGATTTTTGGCCCGACTAAAGAAGCGGCGCAGCTCGAAAGCTCTAAAGATTTTGCTAAATCTTTTATGCAGCGCAATGCGATTCCAACGGCGGAATATCAGACTTTTTCTACCTTGGATGCCGCGCATGATTACATCGCACAAAAAGGCGCGCCTATCGTCATCAAGGCCGATGGCTTGGCGGCAGGAAAAGGCGTCGTTGTCGCCATGACGCTAGAAGAAGCGCATGCGGCGGTGGATATGATGTTGTCCGACAACAAGTTGGGCGATGCCGGCGCACGTGTGGTGATTGAGGAATTTTTGCAGGGTGAAGAGGCTAGCTTCATTGTTATGGTGGATGGAAAAAACGTCTTGCCTTTGGCAACTAGCCAGGATCATAAGCGCCTGCAAGATGGCGATCAGGGCCCAAATACTGGCGGAATGGGAGCGTATTCTCCTGCGCCTATCATCACGCCCGCTTTGCATGCACGTGTGATGCGTGAAATCATTCATCCCACAGTGCAGGGAATGGCGAAAGAAGGGATTGTCTTCACCGGCTTTTTATATGCTGGTTTGATGATCGATAGTCAGGGTAATCCTAAAACACTGGAATTCAATTGCCGTATGGGCGATCCAGAAACGCAACCCATCATGGCGCGTTTAAAGAGTGATTTGCTGACGGTGATGGAGCATGCGGTTGGTGGCTCATTGGATCAAGTGACACTGGAGTGGGACAGACGCACTGCGCTGGGTGTTGTGATGGCGGCTGCCAATTATCCTGACACGCCACGCAAAGGCGATGTGATTAGCGGGATTCCTGCTGAAACCGATCAATGTGTGACTTTTCACGCGGGTACCAGTTTCGCTAAAGAACAATTGCTGACTGCTGGTGGACGCGTATTGTGCGTAGTCGGTTTGGGTGACAGCGTCAAAATGGCGCAAAGGCAAGCCTATGAAGCAATCGATCACATTCAATTTGAAGGTGCGCAATATCGGCGTGATATTGGCTGGCGTGCGATAAAAAATGGATAATTTGTCCTCTACAATCTCATCGGCCAGCGTTAAGACGTATTTACTTAATTTGCATGCAAGCATTATTGCAGCGATAGAAAAAGTCGATGGCCAGTCTTTTGTGCGCGATGCGTGGGAGCGCCCTGTGGCCGAAGGTGGCAGTGTGCATGGCAGTGGTCTTTCCTGCATTTTGGAAGAAGGCAATGTGATGGAACGCGCTGGGATTGGCTTTTCTCATGTGCATGGCGATCATTTACCACCTTCCGCCGCTGCGCATCATCCTGAAAGTGCCGGTTGTCCTTGGGAGGCGATGGGCGTGTCATTGGTATTTCATCCACGCAATCCCTATATCCCTACTGTGCACATGAATGTGCGTTTTTTTCATGTTATCAACCAAGAAAACAAACCCGTCTGGTGGTTTGGCGGCGGCATGGATTTGACGCCCTATTATGCTTTTGAAGAGGATGCACGGCATTTCCATCAAACTTGCCATGCTGCTTTAACACCATTTGGTGCGGATTTGTATCCTCGATTTAAGCAATGGTGCGATCAGTACTTTTTCTTAAAGCATCGCCAGGAAGCACGTGGTATTGGCGGTATTTTTTTCGATGACTTTAATGCGCCAGGATTTGCCAACAGTTTTGCCATGATGCAAAGTGTGGGCGACCATTTTCTTGCTGCTTATTTGCCTATCGTAGAACGTCGCAAAGACATGGCGTATGGCGAACGTGAGCGCGATTTTCAGGCTTATCGGCGTGGGCGTTATGTGGAATTTAATCTGGTGGTGGATAGAGGCACCTTGTTCGGCTTGCAATCTGGCGGTCGAACGGAATCGATACTGATGTCGATGCCACCGATTGCCAAATGGCGTTATGACTGGCAAGCGCCAGCGGGTAGTGCAGAAGCTAGGTTGACTTCTGATTTTTTACCACCAAGAGAATGGATCCAGCCTTAATGCCTTGCATTGTGCTGCTTGGCGGCAGTTTTGATCCGGTTCATAACGGACATGTCGAGTTGGGTGTGTTTTTTGCCAAGTTGTTTAATGCCGATGGTTTGCGGGTGATTCCAACGGGTAAATCGGCTTTAAAACACACTTTGCACGCAACAGCAGCGGATAGATTGGCCATGCTGCGGCGCGCTTTTGATGGTCAAACGATTGCTGTTCATATTGATGAGCAAGAAATGGTGCGCGATGGCGTGACCTACACTATTGATACTTTGCGTAGCTTGCGAGCAGAATATGGTGCGGATACATCCTTGGTTTTTTTAATCGGATTTGACCAGTTGCAGCAGTTGCATACTTGGCATGAATGGCAGCAACTTTTTGATTACGCTCACATTGGCGTTGCTGCGAGGCCAGGATTTAGTGTTGAGCAATTACCGTCAGCTGTGGCGGAAGTGTTTTCTCAGCGCAGTGGCACCGTGGAACAAATTCGTAGCACTGCACATGGCTATACGTATTGGGTGCCTGATCTGGCGATTGATATTTCTTCCACCGCCATTCGTGCTGCATTGCAAAGCGGTGACGTGTCTGGGCAGTCTCTTTCGCCTGCGGTGTTAGACTACATCCAAGTGCATGATTTATACAAAACTTGATTAATTGATACGTACATCCGAATCCGTCGTTCCCGCGGGGGTAGGCGGGAATCCAGTGTCTTACGCATTAAGTCCGCTTGTCGTGAGATTAAAAAAAGCCACTGGGTTCCCGCCTACAACCGCGGGAACGACGGAGAGTTGAAGCTAAAAATTATTACTTAAAAACGATTTAACTTAACTTAACTAAACTTTATTAGAAATTACATGGACATTAAAAAACTTCAAACCTTGGTCATTGATGCTTTAGAAGAAGTCAAAGGACAAGATATTCGTTTGTTTGACACCACTCATTTGACGAGTTTGTTTGATCGTATTGCGATTGCATCCGGGACTTCTAATCGTCAAACCAAGGCGCTAGCTGCGTCGGTGCGTGACAAGGTCAAGGAAAATGGTGGCAATGTTGTCGGCATGGAAGGTGATACGTCCGGCGAGTGGGTGTTGGTGGATTTGGGCGACATGATCGTCCACATCATGCAACCAGCAATTCGTTCGTATTACCGTTTGGAAGAAATCTGGGGCGAGAAAGAGATCAAACCAGAAGCCAAGGTAAAACGTGTTTCTAAACGCACGGCTTCTGAACCCGCAACGGAAGAAAAACCAAAAGCAACGAGAACAAGAACAACAAAAACTACTAAAGCATCCACAGAAAAAACAGAAGATGTAGCAAAAGTAGCAAAGACAACTAGAGCTACCAAAACCACAAAGACTACCAAAGCTGCAAAAACTGACGATGCAGCAACATCAGCAGCATCTGAAGCAGTCGCCAAACCCAGAAAAACCACTCGTCATATCAAAACACAATCAGCGGAATAACACCTCATGCAACTGATGATTGTTGCAGTTGGTCACAAAATGCCAGCATGGATTGCTACAGGTTTTGAAGAGTATGCCAAGCGCATGCCACCAGAGTGTCGTCTTACCTTAAAAGAAGTCAAACCTGTTGAGCGCACAGGTGGTAATACTGCTGCCTGGGCCATGGCCCAGGAGCGTAGCCGGATTGAAGCCGTGCTACCTAAAGGCGTTCGCATCATTGCGCTGGATGAGCACGGAAAAGACTGCACCAGCGTGCAACTCTCACAAAAATGGATGCAATGGCAACAGGATGGCCGTGACATTGCCTTTATCATTGGTGGTGCAGATGGTTTGGATGCGCAATTCAAAGAAAAAGCTGATGGGTTAATTCGTTTGTCGAGCCTGACCATGCCACACGGCATGGTGCGTGTCTTGCTGGCCGAACAGCTATATCGTGCCTGGTCGATTACGCAAAATCATCCTTATCACCGAGTGTGAAAGATGAAAAAAATATATGAAGCAAACTGAGAAAAAAATTTATCTGGCTTCTAAAAGCCCGCGTCGGCGCGAGTTGTTACATCAAATCGGAGTGGAATTTGAATTACTAACCTTGCGGACGCAATCACCACGTGGGCCAGATGTCTCGGAAGAAATCCATGAAGACGAAGCAGCGGCAGATTATGTCGCACGTGTGACAAGAGAAAAAGCTGCCTTTGCCTGGCAAGTATTACTTGCGCGCAAATTGCCTTTGAAGTTGCCTTTACACCCAGTTTTGGCAGCAGACACCACCGTCGTCATTGATGACAAAATTTTGGGCAAGCCAGCAGATATGGCAGACGCCAAAGTCATGCTGCGTCTTTTATCTGGACGTACACACCAGGTTTTAACCAGCGTTGTTGTGCAATCTCATGATCAGGTTTGGCAAAACACACATACTTCAGAAGTCACATTTGCCGACTTATCAGAAGCTGCTATTGATGCATATTGCCTCACGGCAGAACCGTACGACAAAGCTGGTGCGTATGCGATTCAGGGCTGGGCGGGTATGTTTATCCAACACATTGCCGGCAGCTATTCCAGCATCATGGGTTTGCCTTTGTTTGAGACTGCGCAGTTGTTACGACAAGCTGGTATTGATTTGTAATATTTATGATTACAATTATTGTATGAATGAAAACATTTTGATTAACATCACGCCACAAGAAACACGGGTGGCGATGATTTTGCAAGGCGCCGTGCAAGAGTTGCATATTGAACGGACTTTGTCGCGCGGTTTAACCGGCAATGTGTATTTAGGCAAAGTAGTTCGTGTATTGCCAGGAATGCAATCTGCTTTTATCGATATTGGTTTAGAACGCGCGGCTTTTTTACATGTGGCCGATATCTGGTCAGCGCGATCAGAGAGTAAAGATAGCAGCGCTGCTGCAACCTTACCAGCACCCGCTATTCCGATTGAGAAAATACTGTTTGATGGCCAATCGCTCATGGTGCAAGTCATTAAAGATCCTATTGGCACCAAAGGCGCGCGTCTTTCGACGCAAATTTCCGTTGCTGGCCGCATGTTGGTGTATTTACCGCAAGATTCGCATATTGGTATTTCGCAGCGGATTGAAAATGAAAGTGACAGAGAATTGCTACGCAGCAGAGTGCAACAATTACTACCGCCAGAAGAGAAGGGGGGGTACATCGTTCGCACCATGGCGGAAGAGGCATCTGATGCTGATTTGCAAGCAGATATTCATTATCTACGCAAAATTTGGGCAACCATCAGTCATGCTGCACGCACCAAACCAGCACCTACTTTACTGTTTCAGGATTTGAATTTGGCACAACGAGTATTGCGTGATTTTGTGCATGATGAGACTGCCAGCATTCAAATTGACTCACGTGAAAATTATGGCAAATTGTACGAATTCGCTAAAGCTTACACACCAAGCGTGCTCAATCGCTTGCAGCATTACGCTGGCGAACGACCATTGTTCGATATGTATGGCGTCGAACAAGAAATTTTGCATGCATTAGGGCGTCGAGTAGAGCTGAAATCGGGGGGCTACTTGATCGTCGATCAAACAGAAGCGATGACAACGATAGACGTCAATACCGGTGGTTTTGTGGGTGGACGTAATTTTGATGACACCATTTTCAAAACGAATTTAGAAGCAGCGCATGCGATTGCGCGCCAACTACGTTTACGCAATTTGGGTGGGATTATTATTCTTGATTTCATTGATATGGAAAATCAGGAACATCGTGATGCTGTATTGGCAGAATTGAGAAAAGCCTTGTCCCGCGACCGCACCAATATTTCCATTAGTGACTTTTCCGCTTTGGGATTGGTAGAAATGACTAGAAAGCGCACGCGTGAATCTTTGGCGCACATATTGTGCGAAACCTGTCCTGTCTGTGCCGGTAAAGGTTTAGTAAAAACTTCCCGCACCGTTTGCTATGAAATCATGCGTGAATTGATGCGTGAAGCTAAACAATTCAACCCACGTGAATTTCGCATTTTGGCGTCACAAGAAGTAATCGATTTATTCCTGGAAGAAGAGTCACAGCATTTAGCTCAGTTGGGGGATTTCATCGGAAAACCAATTTCCTTGCAGGTGGAAACGGTTTATCACCAAGAGCAATATGATGTGATTTTGATGTGATAAATTTATTTGCTATCCATCATCTTTTTCGCTATCCCACGCAAAATATTGACTTCCTCTACCTCCAATTGTGTTCGTGCGAATAGGCGTTTTAGACGGGACATGCATTTTTTGGGATGTTGGGGGTCGAGAAAATCGATGGCGATCAATGCTTGTTCTAAATGCCCAAACATGCCGTCTATTTCTTGCACACCAGCAAATTCACCATGAAAACCGATATCAGTGGCGGGCAGGGCATCTCCTAGTGCCGCCATGCGAGATTCGTAAGCGAGGATTTGAACTGCTTGTGCAAGATTGAGCGATGAGTAAATCGGATTGGCTGGGATATTAATTAGTGCATTGCATTTTTCCACGATCTCGTTCGGCAAGCCAAATCGTTCATTGCCAAAGAGTAAAGCACCGTGGATGCCAACGTCCTGGCTTAATTGCGTTGCCCATGCCCGTGGCGACAAAATGGGTGGGGAAAATTCACGCAGTCTGGCTGAGACTGCGGCGGCAAAATTGCAATCGACCAGTGCGTCAGAAATCGAGGAAACGATGCGGGCGTTTTCCAAAATATCCTGCGCACCGCTGGCAAATGCGACCGCTTCTTCATGTTGCAACGCATCGGGAAAACGAGGATTGACCAGTACCAATTCTGAAAATCCCATCGTTTTCATCGCGCGTGCAACGGAACCAATATTTCCGGGACGGCTAGTTTCAACTAGTACAAATCGCAGGCGATTGAAAATAGAGGTGTGAATTTGTGACGTGATTTCGGGCGGCTTCATTTAAAATGGCGGATTAATTAATTATTCAATTCATTATTTGCTGCATGATTTAATTCATGACGTAATGAATGACGTGAATGACGACCAAGGGTCGTCGTATTTTAACGGAAAATTTTATGCACCCAATGCTCAATACGGCAATCAAAGCCGCTCGCCGCGCTGCCGCTGTAATCAACCGCGCTTCCGCTGATATTGATAGGCTGACAGTAACAGAAAAGCAACATAACGATTTTGTAACGGAAGTTGATCAAGCTGCTGAAAGAGAAATTATTGAAATTCTTTTAAACGCTTATCCAGACCATGCTGTGTTGGCAGAAGAGTCGGGTGCTTCGGCAAATTCGCAAAATCAAGAAAGCGAAAATATTTGGATTATTGATCCGCTTGATGGTACGACTAATTTCATGCATGGCTTTCCGCAGTATGCGATTTCAATTGCCTTGCAACAACGTGGTGTCGTGACACAAGCCTTGGTTTACGATCCCAATCGCAATGATTTATTTACGGCGTCTAAAGGTGGCGGCGCGTATTTAAACGATAAGCGCTTGCGTGTCAGCAAGCAAAGCAAAATAGCTGACACTTTGATCGGTACTGGCGTACCCAGAAGCGGTGCAGCTGCGATGGATGAATACATGAAAATGTTTCGTCTGATGACCGAGCAATGCCAGGGTTTGCGTCGCCCAGGATCCGCTGCATTAGATTTGGCTTATGTGGCGGCTGGTTATTTGGATGGTTTCTTTGAAAAAGGTTTGCAGCCTTGGGATATCGCGGCAGGCGCGTTGTTGGTGACTGAGTCTGGCGGTATCGTGGGTAATTTCTCGGGTGAATCGGATTATCTGTACCAAGGCGACATCATTGCGGGTAATCCCAAGATATTTGTGCAAATGCTGTCGTTGTTAAAGCCGTTTGCTTAATTTAAATAATTAATCTTGCCGCCTTGATCCCGCTTTGCACAGCAGCTTCCAAGGTGGCGGGATAATCGCTTGCCGTGTAATCCCCTGCAATTACTACACCTTTTAAAGCCGTTGCATTGCCTGGGCGTATGAGACTTGGTGTACAAGCAAAAGTCGCGCGTTTTTCTGAAATGACTTTGACCCAAATCGGTTGTGCCAACTCAGGTATGGCGAACGTATTGCTCAGCTGGCGTGCGATGGCGGTACCTAATGTGGTGTGTTCCAGTGTGATAGCGGTACTGGCAGCGCTGATGACAACAGCGAATAATCCTGCCTGCTGCGCATCAAGCTGACCACGATCAAATACAAACTGTCCCCATGCATTGTTAGACACATCATCGAGCAAAGCAAAAAACACCTGCGGTAATTTGCATGTTGGTGGGTATTGCAAATAGCAAGTCGTAATCGCTTCGTACTGAAAAGCCGGCCATGAAGGCGTGGCATCATAGTTCATTGCCTCGCTTAATAAAGCCTGCGCATGCTTTGCTGGAGTCGCAATAACGATCCCATCAAAGTTATCATCATCATTGTTGTTTGTTTTAATTCGCCATTTTTGTGTTTGAGATTGAGTAGGCGAATGACTAATTGCTTGCACAGCGCTTCCATATTGCACTTTGCCACCATGTCGTTCAATCCATAATGCCGCTTGTTGTGGCAACAAATTAGTCAAATCCACACGTGGAATCAACATGTCGGAAGCAGATCGACGTGCACCCAAGCTATCGCGTAGTACGTTTAAAAACACTTGTGCTGAAGCGTGCGCTAAAGGCGTATTTAAAGCAGCCAGGCAAAGCGGACGCCACAATAATTGGATGCTGCGTGTGGTTTGTTTATAACGGTTGACTAATTCAGCGACGCTGCAATCGTTTGCTAAACGCCAATTCATCCATCGCATTTTGCTTAAAAAACGTAGCAGGGCGAATTTGTCTGTTTTGCTTAATCCCGTACTGCGCATCAATCCGAATAACAAATGCCATGGTGCAGGCAAACGTTGTGTGAGCAAATCCATACCACCGCTATTAGTCGGATAACGCATTTGTAATGGCAAGCGCAGCATGGTTTGTTGTTCATCCATGCCTAGGCATTGCATCAAATCTAAAGTGGCGGTGTAGGCACCCAATAAAATATGCTGACCGTTATCCAACTTTATCCCGTTGATATCAACGGCGCGGGCACGTCCACCCAAAGTGCGTGCAGCTTCAAATAAAGTAACGCGATGACTGGCTTGTGTCAGTTCAATCGCTGCCGCACAACCTGCCCAGCCACCGCCTATGACGGCGTAATGTTTTTTCATTACGTGCGAACGTAAGTTTTCCACGCCAGCCATAGTTTGCGTATTGGCGTCAAAGAAATCCGTTGCGTTAATACATGAAATCCATCTCGCTCGATTTCAGTTAGCAACGTACGATAAATGGCGGCCATCATCAAACCAGGACGCTGAGTACGTTTGTCTTCTAATGGTAATAGCGCAAATGCTTCATCGTATAAGGAATGCGCACGTTGGGCTTGAAAACGCATGAGATTGACAAAGTTTTCACTGTAGCGAGATTGGAGGATATCGGCGGCGGTGACGTTGAATTGCTGCAATTCTTTAATGGGTAAATAAATCCGCCCTTTTCGGGCATCTTCTCCTACATCGCGAATGATGTTGGTTAATTGAAAAGCTAATCCTAGTTTTTCTGCATATTCCAGAGTTTTTGTCTGGGTGAAACCAAAAATACTGGCAGACAAAATTCCCACCACGCTGGCGACATGCCAGCAGTAGCGTTGCAATCCGAAAAAATCCAGGTAACGTGTTTGCTGCAAATCCATTTCCATGCCATCAATAATCGCCAATAAATGCGCGCCGTCTAATCCATAAATACGTACATAGGGTTGTAATGCTTTGGTAACGGGATGGGAAGGACGATTTTCCAGCATCGCAACGATTTCTTTGCGCCACCAGAGTAATTTATTGCGCGCAACGGATTCGTCGCTACACTCATCCACCACATCATCCACTTCACGGCAAAAAGCATAGAGCGCCGTAATAGCGCGCCGCCTCTCTGGTGGTAAAAACAGAAAGCTGTAATAAAAACTAGAACCGCTTTGGGTTGCTTTTTGTTGGCAATATTCGTCGGGTGACATGGGGGTAAGGGGGTGAAAACAAAGGCGCTATGCTAGCACTACATTCACGCAGGACGCTATACGTCATATAGTGTATTTATGTATTCAAGATTGCGGTAAGTGCATTAATCATCTATAATCTCGCGATTATGCCCCTTTACATCAAAGGGCTAAGTAGTTGATTGGTACAGATTAGTCGCGCTTAAGTAATCGTAAGTACGTAGTAAGGCAAGTACACAAGTACATGAATGCGTAAGTATTGAGATCGGTAGCGAGTCGTCAATAAAAAGATGGGCATGCCCATCTTTTTTTTATTACGCGTAATAACCGCAATAATTGTAATAAATTTGGAGAATGGTTTTGCAATTACTGGATTTAATTGAAAAAACTGTTGCTGCGTTGGGATATGAATTAATTGATTTCGAGCGCGCTGGGCATGGGCTTTTGCGTGTTTACATTGATTTTAGTGTGGATGATGCAGTCGATAAAGGGTCTATTACAGTAGAGGATTGCAGTAAGGTGAGTCACCAGTTATCCCATGTGTTGACGGTTGAGAATGTCTCTTACGAACGATTGGAAATTTCATCACCCGGTTTGGATCGTCCTTTGAAAAAGTATGCGGATTATGTGCGCTTTGCAGGTCGGGAGGCGTTAATTAAGTTGCGTGCGGCGATTCCTGGTGCTGGGAATCGCAAATCGTTTCAAGGAATTTTGCATGACCCCGATGGGGAGCAATTGAAGTTGGAGTTTGAAGGTAAAGATGGCACACCTGCGATGCTGGATTTTACGCTCGCTGATGTGGATAAGGCACGTTTGGTGCCGCAAGTGGATTTTAGGAGCCGCAAAACATGAGTCGCGAAGTTTTATTATTGGTTGATGCGCTGGCGCGCGAAAAAAATGTTGATAAAGAAATTGTCTTTGGTGCGTTAGAGCATGCGCTAGGACAAGCGACGAAAAAACGTTATCAAGGAGATGTCGACGTTCGTGTAACGATTCATCGTGAGACGGGGGAGTTTGAGTCTTTTCGCCGTTGGCATGTTGTGCCGGATGAAGCGGGTTTGCAATTGCCAGATCAAGAGATTTTGCATTTTGAGGCACGTGAGCAAATTCCCGGTATTGATGTCGACGAATACATCGAAGAACCAATTGAATCGATCGATTTTGGTCGTCGTTTTGCGCAAGATACCAAGCAGGCCGTATTGCAACGCATTCGCGATGCCGAGCGGGAACAAATTTTGCTCGACTTTTTGGCACGAGGTGATTCGTTAGTTACCGGCACAATTAAACGTATGGAACGCGGTGATGCGATTGTTGAATCTGGCAAAATTGAGGCTCGTTTGCCACGAGATCAGATGATACCGAAAGAAAACTTGCGTGTTGGTGATCGTGTGCGTGCATTCATTTTGCGTGTGGATCGTAATATTCGTGGCCCTCAAGTCATTTTGTCTCGTACTGCACCGCAATTCATTATGAAATTGTTTGAATTGGAGGTGCCAGAAATTGAGCAAGGTACATTAGAAGTTAAATCTGCTGCTCGTGATCCAGGTACGCGTGCCAAAATTGCTGTTTTTACCAACGATAAGCGTGTTGATCCGATTGGTGCCTGTGTTGGGATGCGTGGTTCACGCGTGCAAGCCGTTACTAGTGAGTTAGGTGGTGAGCGCGTTGATATTGTGTTGTGGTCAGAAGACCCAGCGCAATTCGTCATCGGCGCATTGGCACCAGCCAATGTATCTTCCATCATGGTGGATGAAGAAAAACACATGATGGATGTGGTTGTCGACGAAGAGAATCTTGCTATTGCAATTGGCCGTAGCGGACAAAACGTACGGTTGGCGGCTGAATTGACTGATTGGAAAATTAACATCATGACGGCTGAAGAGTCGGCCGATAAATCTGCTTTAGAAACAGCAGTATTGCGTACTCTTTTCATGAAGAAACTGGATGTTGATCAAGAGGTAGCTGATATCTTGATTGAAGAAGGTTTTGCCAGTTTAGAAGAAATTGCTTATGTACCAATAGGCGAAATGTTGGAAATTGACGCATTTGATGAAGGTACGGTCAATGAGTTGCGTAGCCGTGCACGTGAAGCTTTGGTAACAGAGGCAATTGCGTCAGAAGAGGGTTTGGAAGGCATGGATGATGCATTGGTCAATTTGGAAGGCATGGATCGCACCATTGCAGGCAAGCTGGGGTTGGCTGGTATTAAGACAGTCGCCGCTTTTTCTGCTTTAGCATATGACGAATTTGGTGCAATTTTGGCTTTATCGACTGACCGTGCTCGTCAATTAATTGACAATGCATTCGAAGATGTGACTGATGAAGAGATGAAGTTTATTGATGCTCAGTACGATGCCAATGCGAAAACTTTACAAACCAAGGCTTGGAGTCTTAATGCATCACATTGAAGTTGCATTGAGATTTTAAATGTACGTTAAGTAATTTTCTGAAGTAGATAGTAGATAGAAAAGAGGATGGAATGGCGAGTAACAACGTAGCCCAATTTGCCGCCGAGCTGAAGATGCCGGCCGA
>CAZCIX010000030.1:0-3076 GCA_964498835.1 uncultured Burkholderiaceae bacterium
AAGGGAAGTTGGTTTTTATCGACAATAGTTCTGATGCGCAAACTGGAACGATCAAGATGAAGGCGGAATTTGCTAATCCGCGTCGCCTCTTATGGCCGGGCGTGTTTGCGAATTTGCATTTGATTTCCCGTACGTTAAAAGATGCGATTGTGGTTCCTGCACAAGCCATCGTGACTGGGCCAACAGAGCAGTTTGTTTATTTGGTACAAGCGGATCAAACTGTGAAAATACAAAAAATCAACTTGCTGGCGATTGAAAACGGACAAGCTGCCGTGACGGGTTTGAATGCCGGTGATCGTGTGGTGTTGGAAGGCGGGCAAAACTTGCGTCCGGGTAACAAGATCAAGGAAATGTCTAGTTCGCAAACGGGTGCTGGTAATAAAAATGCAGCTCCAAAAAGCACTTAGTTCTTATCTGCTTACCTAGTTAACCTCTTATCTATGATGGCCTCAATTTCACCTCCGTCGTTCCCGCAGGTTTAGGCGGGAATCCAGTGTTTTTGCTGACTGCTAAAGCCACTGGATCCCCGACTAAAGCACTCGAAGACGACGGTTTTGAGTGTCCCCGTATTACCATCGTTTCCCCAGATTTAATTAATCAGGTTTAATGGAAAATTCCAGATGAACATCTCAGAACTTTGTATCCGTCGCCCCGTCATGACGGTGTTGTTGTCGATCGCTATTGTGGTGGTCGGGATTTTTGCTTACACCAAGCTGCCGATCGCGGCTTTGCCCAGTTTTAATACACCTATCATCAACGTGACGGGTGTGTTACCGGGGGCGAGTCCGGAAATTATGGCGTCGTCGGTGGCGACGCCGCTGGAGAAGCAGTTTTCAACCATTGCCGGCATATCGACCATCAGTTCTAGCAATACGCAGGGCAACACCTCGATTACGCTGGAATTTAATGCCGACCGTGACATTGATGCTGCCGCAGTCGACGTGCAAGCCGCTTTGTTGCGAGCCCAGCGTAGTTTGCCGGCGGAAATGACGACGTTGCCTGCTTATCGTAAAGTCAATCCCGCCGATGCGCCGGTGTTGTTGCTGGCGTTGACGTCGCCTTCCATTTCTTTATCGAGTTTGAATGATTACGCCGAGAATTTGATTTCACCTTCTTTATCGACGATTGATGGCGTGGCGCAGGTTTCTGTTTTCGGTCAGCGTCGTTATGCGGTGCGTATCAAAGCCAAACCAGAGCAGCTGGCTGCGCGCAATATGAGTATGGATGAACTGGCATTGGCGATTCGTGCTGCCAATGCCAATAGTCCAGTGGGCGTGCTGGATGGGCCACGTCAAAGTTTGACCTTGGATGCGAATCGTCAGTTAGCCAATGCAGCAGCGTTTGCCGAGTTGATTATTACCAGCCGTGATGGCAGAAGCATGCGTTTGAAAGAAGTCGCTACCGTTGAGGACAGTGTGGAATCGGTGAAAAACGCCAGTTGGGCCAATAAGCAGCCGTCCATCATTTTGGCGGTGCAGCGTCAGCCCAACGCCAATACGGTTGCGGTGGTGGATGCGGTCAAAGCCACGTTGCCGCAATTTAAAGCGCAAATGCCGGAGTCGATTGCGTTGACGATTTTTAATGATCGATCCATTTCTATCCGCGATGCGATTAAGGATGTGAAATTTACTTTGTTGCTGACGATTGCCTTGGTGGTGATGGTGATTTTTTTGTTTTTAAAGCGTTTTTCTGTTACAGCTATTCCGGTTTTATCATTGCCTATTTCGTTAATTGCTTGTTTTGGTTTGATGTATGCCTTTGGTTACAGCTTGGATAATATTTCCCTGTTGGGCATTACGATCGCCGTCGGTTTGGTGGTAGATGATGCGATTGTGGTACTGGAAAATATCGTGCGCCATGTCGAAGAAGGGATGGCGCCATTAGCTGCCGCCTTGAAGGGCTCGCGTGAAGTGGGCTTTACCATTATTTCGATTTCGATTTCTTTGGTGGCGGTGTTTATCCCCATCTTTTTTATGCCAGGCGTGATTGGTTTGCTGTTTCATGAATTCGCTGCCGTGGTGTCGCTGTCGGTATTGGTTTCTGCCGTGGTGTCATTGACCTTGGTGCCGATGTTATGCAGCCGTTATTTGCGTCATTATGAGTTTGAAAGTACAGAAAGCGAGCATGCGCCAAAACGTGAGTTATGGATTATTCGTGTTTTTGAACGTGGGTTTAATGCAGTATGGAAGGGTTATGAACACAGTTTGGACTGGTGTTTGAAACATAACCGAATCGTATTAATGATAGCGCTCGCTACTTTTGCCATCACTGCGTATTTATTCGTCACTATTCCCAAAGGTTTTTTCCCGAGCGAAGATATTGGTCAAATCAGTGCCACCATCGAAGGGCCGCAAGATGCGTCTTATCCCACTATGGTGAAATTGGTGACTGCTGCTGCGGATATTGTTGCCAAGGATCCGAACGTAGAAACGGTGGTATCCAGAGTGCGTGAAGGCAATAACGGTGCTTTATTCATAGGACTGAAGCCGCGTGAGGCGCGCCAGGGAATGGATGCCGTGCTGGAGAAATTACGCCGCAAGGTCAATGCCATTCCTGGCATGTCGGTGTACTTGACACCAATACAAAATTTACGCCTTGGTGGCAAATCGAGCAAAAGCCGTTATCAATACGTATTGCAAAGCGTGCGGGCCGATGAGTTGAATGACTGGTCAGAAAAGTTGCAGGAAAAAATGCGTGCCGAGCCGATTTTCCGTGATGTCACCAGCGATACGCAGCTGAAAGGTTTGCAAGCCGTGGTGGAAATTGATCGTGATCGTGCCAATGATGCTGGGGTGAACATACAGGATATTCGTACTGCTTTATACAGTGCTTATGGTGATCGTCAGGTTTCGACCATTTTCACCAGCAGCAACAGCTATCAGGTAATTTTGCAGGATGCCGAGTCTGGGCAGCAGGATGAAAGCGATTTGCATAAGGTATTTGTGCGCAGCAAGACCGGCGCTTTGCTGCCTTTGCTGAGCTTTGCCAAGGTTAAACGGACGGCTGGTGCGATTGCCATCAATCATCAAGGGCAATTACAGGCGGTGACGATTTCGTTCAACCTGGCACCCGATGT
>CAZCIX010000030.1:3176-20154 GCA_964498835.1 uncultured Burkholderiaceae bacterium
ATCATCAAGGGCAATTACAGGCGGTGACGATTTCGTTCAACCTGGCACCCGATGTACCGTTGGGGGATGCCAGCGCCAAGATTGAGCAATTGAAAGCATCTTTGCGTTTTCCGGCTAGTGTGATTACTTCGTATTCAGGTGACGCAGCGGTTTTCCAATCATCACAAGCGAGTCAGATTGCTTTGTTGTGCTTGGCGATTGTGGTGATCTATATCTTGTTGGGCGTGTTGTATGAAAGTTATATTCATCCCATTACTATTTTGGCTGGTTTGCCATCCGCGGCGATTGGTGCCTTGCTGGCTTTGAAATTGGCGGGTTTTGAGTTGACCTTGATTGCCACTATCGGCATTTTGATGCTGATCGGTATCGTCAAGAAAAACGCCATCATGATGATCGACTTTGCGCTCGATGCGCAGCGTACTCAAAACATGTTGCCGTTCGAAGCGATCCGCACGGCATGTTTGTTGCGTTTTCGGCCGATTATGATGACCACGCTTGCTGCTTTGATGGGTGCTTTACCGATTGCCTTGGGTTGGGGTGCTGGCGCTGAATTGCGCCAACCTTTGGGATTGGCAATCGTCGGTGGCTTGTTTGTGTCGCAGGTGATTACTTTGTTTATTACGCCAGTAATTTACTTATTGCTGGATAAATTTAGTGGTACAGGGCCGTTGCAGGTTGATGTTGAGGGGATTTGAGATTTAACCACCCCGTCAGGCTTCGCCTGCCACCTCTCCACGAGAGGGGAATTTGTACTCGTGCCCACGCTCCTGCATGGGCACGAGAAAAGGTTATACGAAACCAATCAAGCTAAGATATTAAACAGCCAGGCATAAAATCATCAACTGCTAATGCCGGATTGTTTGCAGAATGGTCGTTATCACTAGATACTGATTGAGCGTGTTCTGCGTGTTCTGCGTGTTCTGCGTGTTCTACGTGTTCTACGTGTTCTACGACTTCTAGACCACTTTCAATATTAGGCATATCGTTAGGGTTACTAGTAACGGGCTTATAGCTTTCTAGTAAAGATAAAAGACGCTGATTCTCAGCGATTAGGGCATCATTCGGCCTTCTGCATGCAGAGTATAAGCAGAATGCAAGCACACACACAGCTATTGATTCCACCATTAATCCTCCTGCACTTACTGCTAGGGGAATCATCAGAGGATCATTCATGATGGAATAAGAATTGCTATAGTGGTCATCTTGACTATAGTCGTCGCCTTGGCCATATTCATCATCATTGATGACAGTTTCCCCAATGAGGATCTGAACGCTTCCATCGGGCGCTGCCATATTTTTCAGCAATGTGCGTACCGCTTTTAATTGAACCAACTGCATGTCAGGATCACTCACGGTTACAAGTGCGACAAATTCTCCATCATTGGAATATGCTTGGAGCGCGGCGCTTGTGCTGTTGACATCATTTTCTGCGTTAGCTATTGCAGCATCGCCAAATTCCATTGCAAACCTATCTATGTCATCCTGAAAAATATTGACGCCACTATCCTCAGAAAAGACATATGCGGTTAGGTCTGCGGTACTGTTAAGGCCGTAGGCAACAGTGCTCCCAACGCATTGGTAGGTGCTGCTGTACCTACATAAATCAGCGTTAGCGCTGACATTGCTTGCCTGTAGTAATGAATGGATATCTTGGGGGCGAATTTCGGTATGAGTGGAATGAGTGAAGTGACCTCTAGATTGGCTTAATCCATATGCGCCACCAATGCATAAAAATGCACTCAAGTTAGAAATTTTCATACATTGTTTTCCAAAAGAGTAATATAAAGTTGATAATTATCAACATTGTAACTTATATTATTCTTAATTTAACCTAATCGGCGAGAGTGTTTTTTATTTTTGCAGCCACGTTAACGCCCCCAACCCCGCAGCGCGTCCACTGGCAAGACAAGCACTCAACAAATACCCACCCGTTGGTGCTTCCCAATCCAGCATTTCCCCTGCACAAAATACGCCTGGTATGGCATGTAGCATCAAATCTTGATTGAGCGCCTCAAAGCGTACACCACCAGCACTGCTGATGGCTTCATCAATCGGGCGTGGTGCTGTGAGGTTTAGTTCCAATGCTTTGATACGAGTAGCCAGAATAGTTGGCACAACAAAATCTTCCTTACGCACCAATTCACGTAATAAACCAGCTTTCACTCCAGTGATGTTGATCCGACTTTGCAAGTGACTTGCCATAGAGCGTGCGCCGCGCGGGCGGGCGATTTCTTGGCTGAGGCGTTCCAGCGGCCAATCAGGCGCCAAATCTAGCAGAACGGTGGCATGACCCTGCGCAGCAATCCTATTGCGGATGTGGCTAGAGAAGGCATAAATCAAGCTGCCTTCCACGCCGTTTGCAGTAACGACAAATTGTCCTTTTTTGCTATAACTATCACCATTAATATTTGGTAAAGTGAGTGTGACCGGACTCAGTGGATGACCGGCGTATCGGCTACTGAAGTGCTCGCTCCATTGAGTATCGAAGCCGCAGTTTGCGGCTTGTAGTGGTGCAACGTCGACTTGGCGTGCAGTCAAAAGTGGTACCCAACTGCCATCTGAGCCCAATCTACTCCAACTGCCACCACCTAACGCTAGTAGCACGGCATCGGCTTCGACCAAATGTTCGCCATCCGTGCTGGTAAAACGTAAAGCCTCGCCGTTCTCGCTCCATCCCAACCAGCGTTGTCGCATATGAAAGCGTACACCGCTGGTTTTTAAACGATGTAACCAGGCCCGTAGTAGGGGTGCTGCTTTCATATCGGTTGGAAAGACCCTGCCTGAGCTGCCAACAAAGGTGTTGATACCTAAGCCATGCACCCAGGCACGTAAATCTTCTGGGCCAAACGCATCTAGCAATGGCGCAATATGTGTTTGCCGCGTGCCGTAGCGTGTCAAAAAATGTTCCATTGCTTCGGCATGTGTAATGTTCATACCTCCTTTACCAGCGAGTAAAAACTTACGCCCGACAGAAGGCATGGCATCGAATACATTGATTTGGATGGTTTCTTTTTCTCCGTTTTGTGACAGTACTTCTGCTGCCATTAATCCAGCAGGGCCGCCGCCGATGATGGCGATGGTTTTGATTTTGTTTTTGAGTTGAGTTGTCATTGAATTGTTATGAGCTACCGATAATGCCGATGATTTTTGTATATTTTGTGTGGGCAGCATCTTAATTTATTGTGTTTTTAATTTGTATTTTGTTTGCGGAAAATATTGCAAAAACATTATTTAAATATTATTGAGATATTAATAAAATGTTCTAACATTAAGTTAATAAATAATTAATGTAATAAGTTGTTAATGTAATTAATAGAATAGTTATGTGATTCAATCATTAGGTCATTCAATAATGGGTTGTGATCATGACATGCACGCATCGCACAGAGTTTGGGAATACTAAAGTAGCAGCTGTCGTTGCCAGAATGGCGATAGCAAAGACAGCTGCAAGGGCAACAGTTGTTTGCCTTTTTTCCATCTCGTTGAATTTGTCCTTGCTGAGCGTCGTCAAAGCTGAGAATGTGCGCTTGCAAAATGATGTTTTTAATATTTCTTCGTCAAAAATAGTTTTTCCTAATATCAAATTACGCCAAGATGATCGTACGACTTTTTCATCTGAGTTAAGTTTCCAAGATTATTTAATCGAGAAAAAAACCGCGCAATTTAAATCAGTCAATCTATCCGCGACTTTATCCACTATACGGCCTGTTCCAAGGGGGTGGTATGGCAGTGACCATGCGACTATCTCCAATTTTGGTTTGATCAGAAGAGACAGAACGCACGTTCAACTAACCAAAGAATTTAACGACGTCAAAGTGAGCGCTGGCGTCAGCACGGAAGCAGCAGCAATTTCCAATCAGTTATCCTCATTTTCTGCCCCTTATGTCAAATTGTCGGATTTCAATAAGGAACGCAAAATGGCAGCGATTGAAATCCAAAAGAAAATGAACGATGAGCATCTTATATTGGCTGCAACGCTAGGCGCTGTGCGGGAATATGGCGCAGTCGCCGGATGTTGCTCCTACAATTCCTCTCCCTTCTTAAATACCAATCCCAGTGCAAGATTTTTCTCTGTCGCCGCGTCGTATGCACCCTCATCTAGAGTGTCATTTTTCGGCCTGGCATCATTAGCGTATACCAAACCGATCGATAACGAGGTGTCTATCAACAATGATGGTGTTGGTGCTCCCTTTATCACCGATATTTCAAGCGCAAAATTACTCACATGGTCGCTGGGTTTATCCGCTAAAAATTTTTTGCAAAAAGGTGACAAGGTAGGATTTGTGTTGGCGATGCCAGTCAAAGTGATTTCCGGCTCGATGGGATTGTATGACCCCAGCCTGAATGGGCAAATATCAAGAGTCAATTTAAGCCAAACCGGTACCGAAATGAATATGGAATTATCGTATTCTGCCTATATAGATAAATCTTCCACCTTCACTGCAGCCGGGATCTATCGCCGGCAACCTAATAACGATGCTGATGCCAAACCCAGCGTAGGCGTGAGCGTCAGGATGGTAACGCAGTTTTAAAATAATCGACTTGCATTTTCTTGTGATAAAAGCAACACTAACAACACGCGTATCATCGCGGTTTGCTATTTTGTTTTAAGGAAAAGGCTTATGCAAATGGACACGGCACTTCGGTTATTTGAATCGGTAGATATTTGCTGCCAGCAGCTTTGAGTTTCCTTTCTGCTGCTGCCTTGATCTAGTCTAGTTGTGTAGCGTTTGGTCACACTTGTGGCTGACTAAATTTCAGGGGAAGCTCAATGTAACAAAATGTTGCAAATATTATAGGCAAGCAATGGGAAAAATTTTGGATTAACATAGTGAGCTCAGTACTTTCTTTATTGGAATAATTAAGATATTAGGAATGCGATAAAAATGAAAGTTTCGATTAGTCAAAGTCAAAGCCGAATCAAAAGTCAAAGCAATATACAAAAAACGTTTTCAGCCTGGGTCATGGGGGTGGCAAGTGTTTTTTTTGTGCCCTCTTTAGTCGGTATAGAGTCATCATCTGCAGTGGCTGCGCCTATTTCAACGGCCGCTGCAGCTTTGCCTGATTTTGCTGATTTGGTTGATAAAACTGGTTCTGCAGTGGTAAATATTCGTACGACTGAAAAAGCAAAATCTGCTCCTACTAATCAATTTGGTTTGGGCGGTGATGATGAGGATGTGCAAGAGTTTTTTCGTCGATTTTTCGGTGTGCCTACGCCGAAACAAACGCCACAACCTAATCCCACCCCGCGTGGTCGCAAACCTGCTCCACAGCAACAGCCTGATGGAGAGGTGCAGCGTGGTGTTGGTTCCGGTTTTATTATTTCTGCCGATGGTTATGTGTTGACTAATGCACATGTGGTGGATGGTGCAGATGACGTGTACGTCAAATTGACGGATAAACGTGAATTTAAGGCGAAGATCATAGGTGTGGACAAGCGTACTGATGTTGCTCTTGTCAAGATTGATGGAAATAATCTACCTCGTTTAACGATGGGTGATCCTAATAAAATTAGAGTGGGTGAGTGGGTGATTGCAATTGGTTCGCCATTCGATCTTGAGAATACTGTGACCGCTGGCATTATTTCGGCAAAAGCACGTGATACAGGCGATTATTTGCCATTGATTCAAACCGATGTGGCCGTTAATCCAGGTAATTCAGGAGGGCCTTTGATCAACATGCGCGGCGAAGTGATTGGCATTAATTCGCAAATTTATAGTCGTTCTGGTGGCTACATGGGGATTTCGTTTGCAGTCCCGATTGATGAAGTCATGCGTGTGGCTGATCAATTGAAGTCGAGTGGCAAAGTGATACGTGGTCGTATTGGCGTTCAAATCGGTGAAGTCACGAAAGACGTCGCTGAATCGTTGGGTTTGTCTAAAGCGCAAGGTGCCTTGGTTAATCGTGTTGATGCAGGTAGTCCCGCTGAAAAAGGTGGCGTAGAAGCTGGCGATATTATTCTTAAATTTAACGGCGTGACGATTGAAAAATCAACGGATTTACCGCGTTTAGTAGGCAATGTCAAACCTGGGGTGCATGCCACAGTCACTCTTTTGCGCAAGGGTGCTATGCGTGAAATCAATTTGACGATTGTTGAAATGGAGGCAGACAAAATTGCTAAAAAAGAAGATAAAAAATCTAAGCAAGAGCAAGCATTCAATGTCTTAGGTCTGATCGTGAGTGAGTTAACGGATGCGCAGAAAAAAGAGTTGAAAATTGACGCTGGTATTGCGATTGATGCTGTTGAAGGAAGTGCATTACGCGCAGGATTGCGCGCTGGTGATGTGATTTTGCGTTTGAATAATACTGACGTGCACGATGTGAAGCAATTTAATGCGTTAGTTGCCAAATTGGAAGCTAAAAAGATGGCTGCCTTGTTAGTCCGTCGAGGCGACTCATCACAATTTGTGCCCATCCGTCCTAATCTTCAATAATTAATGGTGTTGTTTTGTGGTTACTTTCACGCTTTATTCTCGTTCTTACTGCCATCTTTGTGACGATATGTTGCAGGCTTTGCAGGGGTTAAAGCGTGAATACACGTTTACTGTGCAGGTATTAGACATCGATTTAGACTTAAATGCGAACGATCCATTATTAGCGAAATATGATGAGCTGGTGCCAGTATTGTTGGGATCGCGCGATGATGGTGTTGTCGTACAGTTGTGTTACTACCATTTGGATGAGGCGGCAGTCAGAGCTTTCTTGCAATAGCTTGATAGTTGGGTTTTCTAAAATTTTGGATAACAAAAATTCATGATTTTTTTCTTTGAAATCCGGTAGAATGCCGCCCTGATAGTAGATTTTGCCGAGCTGGGATCAAAGTAATCAACTGTACAAGCCCCCCGAATAATGCAAAAAATTAAACATTTGTAATTGCTCGGATTAGTCGGCGCATCGTTTGTTTCCATCCTCTAAGTTCAATCGTTTTTTGGGAATGCGTTTTCCATTTAACGCAATTTGACGTATTTAGATAAACGCATTTTTAATGAAAAACATACGCAATTTTTCCATCATTGCTCATATTGATCATGGCAAATCAACGTTAGCCGATCGTATCATCCAACTTTGCGGCGGTTTATCTGAGCGCGAGATGGAGTCGCAGGTTTTGGATTCCATGGATTTGGAACGTGAGCGTGGAATTACCATCAAAGCACAAACAGCCGCGCTTTCCTATAAAGCCCGTGATGGTCAAATTTATAACTTGAATTTGATCGATACGCCGGGGCATGTCGATTTCAGTTACGAAGTTAGCCGTTCATTGTCCGCTTGCGAAGGCGCACTGTTGGTCGTGGATGCATCGCAAGGTGTGGAAGCACAAACCGTTGCTAACTGCTATACCGCTCTCGATCTGGGGGTGGAAGTTGTGCCAGTGTTAAACAAGATTGATTTGCCAAATGCTGATCCACCAACCGCGATTGCTGAAATTGAAGATGTGATTGGTATTGATGCAGCAGATGCAGTGCATTGTTCTGCCAAAACTGGTCTTGGTGTACTGGATGTGTTGGAGTCCTTGATCAGTAAGGTGCCGCCTCCAAAAGGCGATGTGGATGCGCCTTTGCAAGCCTTGGTAGTGGATTCTTGGTTTGACAATTATGTTGGCGTGGTGATGTTGGTACGTGTCATGAATGGCACGTTGTCGCCTAAAGATAAGATTTTATTAATGGCGAGTGGGTCCCAGCATTTAGTCGAAAGTGTTGGTGTATTTACGCCTAAATCCGTACCGCGCCAGGCATTAACCGCTGGTCAAGTTGGCTTTATCATCGCTGGTATTAAAGAACTCAAAGCGGCAAAAGTTGGCGATACCGTCACTTTGGCGAATAGACCTGCTGCTGCGCCTTTGCCTGGTTTTAAGGAAGTGCAACCACAGGTGTTTGCCGGGTTGTTTCCAGTAGAAGCCAATCAATATGATGCCTTGCGCGATTCGTTGGAAAAATTAAAGTTGAACGACGCTGCTCTGCAATATGAGCCTGAGGTATCACAAGCTTTGGGTTTTGGTTTTCGTTGCGGTTTCCTGGGTTTGTTGCATATGGAAATTGTGCAAGAGCGTCTGGAACGCGAATTTGATATGGATTTGATTACCACAGCACCAACGGTAATCTATGAAGTCTTGCAGCGCGATGGCACGCTGATTAAAGTCGATAATCCATCCAAAATGCCCGATCCTTCCAAGATCGAAGAAGTACGGGAACCGATTGTTTCTGTCAGTTTATACATGCCGCAGGAATACGTTGGCTCAGTCATTACCTTATGCGTTCAAAAGCGTGGTATTCAGCTGGATATGAGTTATCACGGCAAGCAAGTCAAATTGACTTATGAAATGCCGATGGCGGAAATCGTGCTGGATTTTTTTGATAAGTTGAAATCAACTTCCCGTGGCTATGCCTCAATGGAATACGAATTTAAAGAATATCAGCCAGCCGATGTTGTCAAGGTTGATATGTTGATTAATAGCGAGCGCGTTGATGCGTTGGCCATGATTGTGCATCGCTCTAATAGCCAATATCGTGGTCGTATGATAGCTAGCAAGATGCGTGAATTGATTCCGCGTCAAATGTTTGATGTGGCGATTCAGGCAACAATTGGTTCCAATATTATTTCTCGTGAAAATGTCAAAGCACTACGTAAAAACGTATTGGCGAAGTGTTATGGCGGCGATATTAGTCGTAAGCGGAAATTGCTAGAAAAACAAAAAGCAGGTAAAAAACGCATGAAACAAGTGGGTTCTGTTGAGATTCCACAAGAGGCGTTTTTGGCAATTTTACAAGTGGATGATCAATAAACATGCAAGATATATTAAGCAATTTCGCCTTGATTTTATTTGTCCTGACTATCGCCACTGGCATAGTCTGGTTTCTGGACGTGTTTTATTTAGCAAAGCAACGTCGTCTTCAAGCGGATGCCGCTTTGCGTGAGTTTGATGCACGTAATGCAAAATTACAGGCCGAAGGGATGCGCCTTCAAGAGGGCAATCGTGCCGAAATAGAAGCTAACTTGCTTAAGCGGCCAACCTGGGTGGAATACTCAGGTAGCTTCTTCCCTGTGATTGCACTGGTGTTCTTTTTGCGCTCGTTTTTGTTCGAACCGTTCAAAATACCATCGAGTTCTATGGTTCCTACTTTAGTGATTGGTGATTTGATTTTGGTTAATAAGTTTACTTACGGTATTCGATTACCAATTATCAATAAGAAAATTGTTGAAATAAATAATCCACAACGTGGCGATGTCATGGTTTTTAAATATCCAAAGGATATGTCGCTAGATTACATTAAGCGTGTGGTGGGTGTACCTGGCGATCGAGTCGTGTACGAAAATAAGCGTTTGACGGTCAATGGGAAAGAAGTGTCGTATCAAGCTTTGCCAGATTATTTGAATGAAGAGAATTTAACCTACTCCAAACAATTCGTGGAAAATCTTGGTTCTGTACAACATAAAATTTTGAATGATGAGCAGGCGCCAAGTTTTGTACGCAATCCTGATGACTTTCCTCAGCGTGAATTATGTAACTACAATGCGGAAGGTTTTGCTTGTACCGTTCCGGCAGGGCATTATTTCATGATGGGTGATAACCGGGATAATAGTGCGGACAGCCGTTATTGGGGATTTGTTCCAGATAAAAATATTGTCGGTAAAGCATTTTTTGTCTGGATGAATTTGAGTAACATCAAACGCATTGGTGGCTTTAAGTAACTTAAGTTTAAGTAATTGCAATAATCCTTAAATTTCAATAATTTTTAGTAAAACTAGGGTCGTTTTAATGAAGTACCGGGCAAGAGTTTGGCAGCAAGGCATCGCTTTATCTAGTCTGATTTTTGCGTTGGCTATTATGTTTGTGGCTCTGGTTGTGGCTGTGAAAGTGGTGCCGGCAGCAATTGAATACAATGCTGTTCAGCGGGCAATTCTGGCTGCCAAGATGTCGAGTAATAGCGCACGAGAAATTCAGGATTCTTTTGATAAGCAGGTCAGTGTTTATCAAATTACATCCATCTCGAGTCGGGATTTGGAAATTATCCAGCGCGGTGGCGAATTTGACGTGAGTTTTGCCTACCAAAAGAAATATCCCTTATTTGGTCCGGTTAGCCTGGTGTTTGATTATGTTGGCTCCACTGCTAAACCCGTTACCAAAAGCACTCATTAATTAATAAACTAACACAGTTCAAGGCGATCAATACACATGGATCCTATGCTATTGCAAAACAGGCTGGGCCATACCTTTCATGATATTGCATTATTACAACAGGCTTTGACGCATCGTAGTCATAGTGCTTCGCATAATGAGCGGCTTGAATTCCTCGGTGATTCCATTTTAAATTGTGTGATTGCCGATCTTCTGTATGAGCGATACAGCCAACTTGATGAAGGGGATTTATCCCGTTTGCGCGCTAATTTAGTTAAGCAACAAGCGTTGTATGAAATTGCACAAAATATAGGTTTGTCGCAATTTTTACGTTTGGGCGAGGGCGAGTTGAAATCAGGTGGCTTCCGTCGCCCATCAATTTTGGCAGATACATTAGAGGCTGTATTGGGTGCTGTGTTTTTGGACGCAGGGTTTCCAGTTGTACAGAAAGTCATTCGCACTTTATATCTTTCCATGTTAGACAAAATTGATCCTCATGCTTTGGGGAAAGATGCGAAAACCTTGTTGCAAGAGTATCTGCAAAGTAAAAGAATTTCCCTGCCGCAATATAGCGTAGTTGCGACGCGTGGTGCAGCGCATAGTCAAGAATTTGAAGTCGAATGTGTGATTCCCAAATTGGCTATCCGTGTCTATGGTCGTGGCATTAGCCGACGTGCTGGCGAGCAGGCTGCCGCGCAGTTAGCTTTGGACGCTGTGCCGGCTGCTCTGTTAAAAATGCCTGGCTCTGCTCGTAAAAAACAAGTGCCTCATCCTGCACAACTTAAACTGATTGGGATTGCGACGGTTCAATCCGATCAATCGGATGAGGCCGAAGAAGTTAATTAACTTCATTAAAATTCCATTTTTTATTGAATACCCAAAATCGTATGACAGAATTCATTCCAGCGTCTGCCGCAACAGTTGCAACGCCAGGTTCAGATACCCCTTTTCGCTGCGGTTATGTTGCGATTGTTGGTCGTCCAAATGTTGGCAAATCGACTTTGATGAATACCTTGATTGGCGCAAAAGTGAGCATTACATCGCGCAAGGCGCAAACTACGCGTCATCGTATTACTGGTGTTAATACAGTCGCTGATGCACAATTTATTTATGTGGATACGCCGGGTTTCCAGACTCGTCATGCGCATGCTTTGAATAAAACTTTGAATAAGACAGTCAATAACACCTTGACTTCATCTGATGTTGTCTTATTTGTCATCGAAGCGGGTATTTTTGGTACGGCTGATCAGCAAGTGTTAGATTTAATTCCAAATAATGTGCCATGCATTTTGGTGATTAATAAGGCTGATCATGTGAAGGATAAAGCCATACTATTGCCATTTGTGCAGAAGATAGCCGCTAAGCGTGATTTCTTCGCGATTGTGCCTGTTTCGGCCAAACTGCGTTTTCAATTAGATAATTTGCAGACTGAAATCAAACGCGTCTTACCTGAAAATCCGCCTATTTTTGGGGAAGATGACATTACTGATCGTAGTGAAAAATTTTTGGCTGCAGAAATTGTGCGGGAAAAACTGTTTCGTCTAGTCGGTGATGAATTGCCTTATACCAGCACGGTGGTGATTGAAAAATTTGAGCAAGAAGGTAATTTGCGGCGTATTTTTGCTGCCATTTTGGTTGAGCGTGACACGCAAAAATCGATGGTGATTGGGCAAAAAGGGAGTCGGTTGAAGGAGATTTCCACGCAATCGCGGCTCGATATGGAAAAGTTATTCGACGCGCCAGTGTATCTTGAGATTTGGGTGAAGGTGAAATCAGGTTGGGCGGATAACGAAGCCGGTTTGCGTGCTTATGGTTATGAGTAATTTAACTAAAATGCCGTAACCAAGACGCGATTATTCATCAATATTCAACCATCTTCACACAGTCTTTCTTTCACCAGTGCTTAATAAAAACAGCCAAAAAGACTACAAAAAAGAACATCGCATCGTCCATCAACCTGGCTTTGTGTTGCACAGTTATCCCTACAAAGAAACCAGTTTAATTGTTGATATATTTACACGTGATTATGGCCGTATCGCTTTGATTGCCAAGGGAGCTAAGCGGCCACATTCAACCTTGCGTGGTGTGTTGCAAACTTTTCAGCCGCTTTCTATTACCTGGAGTGGTAAATCTGAATTGCGTACTTTACACGCAGCAGAATGGGTAGGTGGTCTTTTGCCGTTGGAAAAATCCGCTTTGTTGTGTGGTTTTTATCTCAATGAATTATTGGTAAAGATGCTAGCGCGCGATGATCCACATCCTGCTTTATTTGCTCATTACGTCAGTACGCTGAATCAATTGGCGCATGATGAATCCGTCTCCATTGTATTGCGCAAATTTGAGCGTGCGTTGCTGAAAGAAATCGGCGTATTAAGCGATTTCACAATATGTACCGCTAGCAAACAAGCGGTTGATCCTTTGCAACTTTATGTGGTTGACCCTGAGCACGGTCCACGCCCAGCGCAGCCAGTCGATAGTTGGCCGCCGATATCCGGTAAAACTTTGCTCGATATTGAGCGCGAAGATTATGCCGACGTGACGACACAGATGCAAAGCAAGTTCTTGATGCGTGCTTTGCTGACTCATCATTTGGGTAACGCATCGCTGAATACACGGCAAATTTTGTTAGATTTAATGCAGTTATAGGAGCACATTCCGATGAATTTTTTGCAAGCGAATCAACCAAAAATCGCTCTGGGGGTCAATATTGATCACGTCGCCACGCTGCGCAATGCGCGTGCCGCGACGTATCCCGATCCTTTGCGTGCCGCTTTGTTGGCGGAGGAGGCGGGGGCGGATGCGATCACGCTGCATTTGCGCGAAGATCGTCGTCATATTAAGGATGCGGATGTGATTGCAATGCGTCCATTGTTAAAGACGCGTATGAATTTAGAGTGTGCAATCACGGCGGAAATGCTGGATTTTGCTTGTCGTATCAAACCACAAGATGCATGTTTGGTACCTGAACGACGTGCAGAAATCACCACAGAAGGCGGTTTGGATGTGGTGCGTCTTTTCCCGCAAGTGCAGGCGGCGATTAAACAATTGCAAACAGAAAACATTCGGGTGAGCCTATTCATCGATCCTGATCCATTGCAAGTGCAAGCGGCGGCGGAAGCGGGGGCGCCAGTGATTGAGTTGCATACGGGTACTTATGCCGATGCTGATGATGCTGAAAAGCAACAGGCTGCACTGGCGCGAGTGCAGCAAAGCACGATAGATGGCGTGAAGCGTGGATTAATCGTCAATGCGGGGCACGGTTTGCATTACACCAATGTGCAGGCGATTGCGGCGATTTCTGATATCACTGAGTTAAACATCGGTCACGCTATCGTGGCGCATGCGGTATTTGTCGGTTGGCAAGCAGCGGTGCGGGAAATGAAATCACTGATGTGGGCAGCGCGCTTGGCAGCGCTCAATCATGCTTAATCATGTTTCATAGCGCACAATGATTTTCGGTATAGGCACGGACATCGTTCAAATCTCACGCATACAAGCAGCGTATGCGCGACATGGCGAGCGCTTGGCAGAAAAAATTCTCGGCCCTTTAGAACTACCAATTTACAAGCAACGCCAGGAAAAAGTCCCCGCCCGCGCTATTCGTTTTTTGGCCACGCGTTTTGCGGCTAAAGAAGCATTCCTCAAAGCCATTAATCTTCAGGTTCCCATGAATTGGCATGCGATGCAAATACTGAGCGAACCTAGCGGTCGGCCAATATTGGCGACTAATGGCGCACTGGCTGAGTTGATGGCGCAGCACGCGTTGACGGTGCAAGTGTCAATGAGTGATGAGGCGGAATACGCGGTGGCTTTTGTGATTGTGGAAAAGAGTCAAAAATGAGTGCGATTAAAACGATGAGTAACCGTTAATTCGTCGTTCCCATGGGTTTAGGCGGTAACGACGGTAATAAAGGTAATTGCACTAAATCATTCTAAAAAATAAAAAGGACATAAAGGATATGAGCCATACAACCCACAACCTCGGTCCAGTCATGCTGGACGTGGTCTCCACCGTACTGAACGCCGACGACATTCGCCGGATTCAACACCCCTTAACCGGTGGTGTCATTTTGTTCGCCCGCAATTATGAAAATCGTGCGCAATTAACAGCGTTGACCGCAGCGATCCATGCAGCGCGGCCTGGGATTTTGATTGCGGTTGATCATGAAGGTGGGCGTGTACAGCGCTTCAAAACTGATGGTTTTACCAAGCTTCCAACCATGCGCAGCTTGGGCGCATTGTGGGATCAAAATCCTGTGCAAGCGAGCAAGACGGCGACTGTGGTTGGCTATGTTTTGGCGGCGGAGTTGCGTGCTTGTGGTGTAGATTTATCTTTCACGCCAGTACTCGATTTGGATTACGGCGCCTCCAGCGTGATCGGTGACCGAGCATTTCATCGTGATGCATCAATAGTGAGTGCATTAGCAAAAAGCTTAAATCACGGTTTATTGCTAGCCGGCATGAAAAATTGCGGCAAGCATTTCCCGGGCCATGGTTTTGTCGCAGCCGATTCTCACCTCGCCGTGCCGGTTGATACCCGTAGTTTGCAAGAGATCCTGGCGCAAGATGCGGTTCCTTACGACGACTTGGGCATGAGTTTGTCCGCAGTCATGCCAGCGCATGTGATTTATCCCGAAGTGGATGCGCATCCGGCTGGATTTTCCAAAAAATGGTTGAACATATTGCGCCATGACATGGGCTTTCAAGGCGTCATCTTCAGCGATGACTTAAGCATGGAAGGCGCTAGTGTCGCTGGTGACGTCACCGCCGGTGCGCACGCTGCATTGGCCGCAGGATGCGACATGGTCTTGATTTGCAATTCACCGAATAAAGCCGACCAATTGCTCAACACCTTGCAATTTGATTGCAATACAGAAACTGCGCGTTCATCCTTAAGCCGGTTGCAAGCTTTGTTGCCACAAAACAAGGCATTAAGTTGGGATGATTTGCAAGAGAATAATACGTATCAATCTGCAAAATTGTTGATACAGCAACTCAGCAATTCAGCAACTGAATACATGAGTAACTGAGAAAAGAGTGTGTGAGTAAAGCGTGCGGTACTTTTTAGGGTAAAACTAAAACACTGAATGTGAAAAATATGACAGTCTTTATTAATCCCGGTCCAGATTTGTCGGCATCGACGTATTTTATTCAATGTCATTCATTATTTGATTTTTCCAACTTTGCTGAAAATGATAGCGTTTCCGTTGGGGATCGAGAGATAGCATTGATTCGAGAAGTGGGCGATCGGTTAATTCAATCACATTCCAATACGCAAGCTACTACCGATCAAAATATTGTCAGCGATTATCGTAGATCCAATGTCGCATGGTTTGATCCGCATGACGCTGATCATCATTGGCTGATTAAAAGGTTGTCAGACAACATTGCTTATTTTAATGCGTTGAATTGGAATTTTGACCTGACAGGATTTGTTGAGTCTTGTCAGTACACTGTTTATGATGCCGCCCAGCTTGGTCATTATGATTGGCATCTTGATGCACATAGTCAATGGAATAGTTCTCCTCGCAAATTGAGCGTAGTGATTCAATTATCAGATCCAAGTGAATACGAGGGAGGGGAGTTTTGTATCAAAACCCATCGTGATGAGACCATATTGCCAAAGGAAAAAGGCTCGTTGATTATGTTCCCTAGCTATATATTGCACAAAGTCAAACCCGTAACGAGAGGGGTTAGACGATCATTTGTTTGTTGGATTAGTGGTCCAAAATTACGTTGAAATTATTCAATCGTTAACTATTCGTGATGTTAAAATGACATTTTTGCAATCATATTGTTGAGGTGCTTATGATATTGTCGTCTTCTTTTCTTAATGTTGGACCTTACGTTCCTCTTCCTTCTGTCACTGGCAAGCTTGTGGGGAGCAATCCGTCCGGGCTCGGTCAATTTGATCAGTCCGATATCGCTGATGAAAAGATAAAGTTAATTGCTGACGGATTGCTCGAATCCAATGGTGGTGATATGCATACGGCGATTGAGTTTGGGTTAAGTTTATTTGGCAAAGCGCAAGAGTTATATGTCAACTCCAAAGATTCTCGTCTCTTACGTTATTTGGCTGAACTTGAGTTGGCTAAGCAATCTGGAAAAACTGAAATATTCCTAGGTGATACGAATGGAATAGGAATCTGGAGTCGGACAGACAATCAAGTATTTTTCGGGACCTTTAAAGATGGCGAATTGGTTACCGGGGAGCACCTGGATCAGCACGGCAATCATTATGTTGGTCAGTTCAAGGGTGGTCACTACTCTGGAAGAGGGACCATGTCTTGGCTGGATGGCGCGAAGTATGAAGGAAATTTTTCCGAAGGACAGCCTCATGGAAAGGGTGTAGTTACCCATCCTAACAATGAAACATATCAGGGTGATTTCTTCAGGGGGCATAAGCATGGCCAATGTGATTGTGAAAAAAACCCATCTGGGGAAGTGTATAAGGGTGGTTTCTTGGACGACAAAAAGTCCGGAAGCGGGACACTCACCTATCCCAATGGTGATGTTTATGATGGGCAGTTCTATGACAATCTTCCTCATGGATTTGGTGTATTTACAACGAGCGATGGAAGATCTTTTAATCAAGAATACGAGCAAGGAAACCGAATGAGTTCGACCCCTGTTGTATTAAGTGATAAAGGTTGTTGTGTCATTAATTGACGTGATTGTTCGCAAATTGTTATTTGGCTGAATGTTGATGATCAAATTTTCTTGATTAACTCTTTACATTAAAAATGTCACCGCCAACTTCACGTGAAATCGTATTGGCAACAGTATCAAAGTTGCCTCACCTACCTGGCGTCTATCGTTATTTTGATGCAGACAATGTGGTGCTGTATGTGGGAAAAGCGCGTG
>CAZCIX010000030.1:20254-22736 GCA_964498835.1 uncultured Burkholderiaceae bacterium
GTCTATCGTTATTTTGATGCAGACAATGTGGTGCTGTATGTGGGAAAAGCGCGTGATTTGAAGAGGCGTGTTTCCAGCTATTTCCAGAAAAACCACACCAGTCCTCGTATTGCCATGATGGTCGAGCGTATTGCTCGTTTGGAAACGACAGTGACACAGAGCGAGGCTGAAGCGCTGATTTTGGAAAACAATTTGATTAAAGCGCTGCAACCGCGTTTTAACATTTTGTTTCGTGATGACAAATCTTATCCCTACCTCAAAATTACCGGCCAGGAAGTCCCGCGAATGTTGTATTACCGTGGTGCGGTGGATAAAAAAAACCAGTATTTTGGCCCGTTTCCTAGCGTTTGGGCGATCAAGGAATCGCTACAAATTTTGCAAAAAGTATTTCAATTGCGCACCTGTGAAGACAGCGTGTTTGCTAATCGTACTCGTCCTTGTTTGCTGCACCAAATCCATCGTTGCAGCGCGCCTTGTGTGCAGGCGATTAGTAAAGAAGAGTATGCGAAGGATGTAGAAAATGCTGCTAAGTTTTTGCGTGGCCGCCAGACGGAAGTATTGGCGGCGATGGAAAAAGATATGCATGCCTACGCGCAAGAACTCAAGTTCGAACAAGCAGCGTTAGTGCGCAATCAAATCGCGGCTTTATCGAAAGTATTGCATCAACAAAGTATGGAAACTGGTGATGAAACCGATGTCGATATCATTGCCGTTGTCGCCCAAGGTGGCCAGGCTTGCGTCAATGTGGCTATGGTTAGGGGCGGACGGCATTTGGGTGATCGCGCTTATTTTCCTAGCCATTGGAGTGATGCGCAAAAATGGATGGAAAGCATGGATACGGACGTAGAAACGATGGAAAACGTCGTTTTAAAAGCTTTCCTGGCGCAGCATTACATAGACAAATTTGTTCCCAATACCATTATTGTGAATATCGCATTGGACGAACCCGCGCTCATCCTGGCCTTGGTTGAGCAGTGCGGGCATCGCATCAATATCGTGCAGCAACCGCATGGACAACGCCGTCAGTGGTTAGACATGGCGTCTAAAGGTGCGGAAATGGCATTGATACGCTTTTTGTCCGAGCAAGGTTCACAGCAATTGCGCACGCGTGCCTTGATGGAAGTGTTGGAAGTTGAGCTTGCTGATAGCGATCAGTTACGCGTTGAATGCTTTGATATCAGCCATACGCAAGGAGAAGCGACGCAGGCATCGTGTGTTGTTTTCCATCATCATGCGATGCAGTCTGGCGAGTATAGACGTTATAATATTAACAATATTGTGCCGGGTGATGATTATGCCGCTATGCGCCAGGTATTGACGCGTCGGTATGAAAAAGTCGCGCAAGGTGATGGCGTTATGCCAGATATTGCCTTAATCGACGGTGGCAAAGGGCAGGTGGAAGTTGCTCGACAAGTGTTTGAAGAGTTGGGCTTGGATATCAGTACTATCGTCGGTGTAGCCAAAGGTGAAAACCGCAAAGTAGGACTGGAAACCTTGCTATTTGTGGATGGCCGTGCAGCCAAAGAATTGGGCAAGGAATCCGCCGCATTGATGTTGATTGCGCAAATTCGTGATGAAGCCCATCGTTTTGCCATCACCGGCATGCGTGCAAAACGCGCCAAGGCACGTCAGACGTCGCAATTGGAAGAAATTGAAGGCATTGGTGCCAAACGACGGCAAAGATTATTAACCCGTTTTGGTGGTTTGCGCGGTGTAATTGATGCTAGTGTGGAAGATTTGGTGACGGTTGATGGGATTTCACACCAGTTGGCTGAAGAAATTTATAAACAATTGCATTAAAGTAGCGCAAAAGTACGTAAAAGTACGTTAGATTTCGTTACTGCAATTTTTGTAAAAATCTAATGAGCCTATAAATAATTATGTTATTTAATATTCCCATTCTGCTGACATGGCTGCGCGTTGCATTGATTCCCTTGGTTGTTGGCGTATTTTATTTGCCTGATACATGGCTATCCCTGCATGAAAAAGGCATTGCTTCGACCGCTGTGTTTATTGTTGCCGCCGTGACGGATTGGTTTGATGGCTTTTTGGCACGGCGCTGGAATGAAACTTCAGCATTTGGCGCTTTTCTTGATCCAGTCGCAGATAAGTTGATGGTGGCTGGCGCATTATTAGTCTTGGTGCAGTTTGATCGCGTGAATGCCGCGATTGCTTTTATTATTATCGGCCGTGAAATTACTATTTCTGCTCTGCGTGAGTGGATGGCGCAGATTGGTGCGTCGAAATCGATTGCTGTTAGTTCACTTGGAAAGATCAAAACAACCGCACAAATGGCTGCGATCCCGATGTTGTTGTATTCCGCTCCTTTGTTCGGCACGATGCATACTCAAATTGTTGGAACGTGGTTACTGGGCGTGGCTGCCATATTGACAGTTTGGTCGATGTTTTATTATTTACGTCGTGCCTGGCCTTTGATTAAAGAAAAGACGATTTAACTATCCGAAATTTAAAGTGAGTCACT
>CAZCIX010000031.1:0-3501 GCA_964498835.1 uncultured Burkholderiaceae bacterium
CACATAATGGCATAATGCGGTAATACGGAAGAAAGACCCGACAGCTTTCCGGCTTGATCGGGTTTTTTGTTCTTGAAGAGTAAAAAACGCAAAGAATCGCATCGCATGAATTGAGTCGAATCAAATCAATATGAAACAGCCAGCCATTTCCCTCGTATCTCCCACACCTACTGATCCTGCCAAAACTGAAGCACTGTTGCGCGACGCTATGTCGCGTCGCATTTTGGTATTGGACGGCGCGATGGGAACCATGATCCAGCAATACAAATTGACCGAAGAGGATTATCGCGGTGGCCCAAATGGGCGTTTTGCTGATTTTGTGGCACCCGCATCAGCGGGTTCGCGCGAGTTGTTTGTTAAGGGGAATAATGAATTACTGACCCTGACCCAACCGCACATCATTCGTGAAATCCATGAGCAATATTTGGCGGCAGGTTCGGATTTAATTGAAACCAATACCTTTGGTGCCACTAGCATTGCGCAGGATGATTACCACATGGGACATCTGGCTTATGAAATGAATGTGGTGGCAGCACAATTGGCGCGTGCTGCTTGCGATAAATATTCAACGCCAGACAAGCCACGTTTTGTTGCTGGGGCATTGGGGCCTACGCCTAAGACAGCGTCGATTTCACCGGATGTGAATGATCCGGGAGCGCGGAATATTACTTTTGATCAATTGGTGGCGGCTTATTTAGAACAAACCCGTGGTTTGGTCGATGGTGGTGTCGATGTGTTGCTGGTGGAAACGATTTTTGACACCTTAAATTGCAAAGCGGCTTTGTTTGCGATTGATACTTACTTTGCTGAAAATCCAGACAAAGCACGTTTGCCGCTGATGATTTCCGGTACGGTGACCGATGCTTCTGGGCGTATTTTGTCAGGCCAGACTGTGCCAGCATTTTGGCATTCAGTGCGCCATGCGCGGCCTTTGACCATCGGTTTGAATTGCGCCTTGGGCGCAGCGTTGATGCGGCCTTATGCGGAAGAATTGTCCAAAATTGCTGATACTTTTGTCTGCATTTATCCCAACGCCGGTTTGCCTAATCCGATGTCGGATACCGGCTTTGATGAAACGCCTAAAGATACCTCTTCCTTGCTACAGGATTTTGCAGAAAGCGGTTTTGTGAATATGGTTGGTGGCTGTTGCGGCACCACGCCTGCCCATATTCGGGCCATTGCCAATGTGGTTTCTACCATTGCGCCGCGTGCGTTGCCTGTTGCTGACCATGACATGAAGTTATCTGGTCTGGAGCCTTTCGTCATTAATCCTGAAACGTTATTTGTGAATGTAGGCGAGCGCACCAACGTCACGGGTTCAAAAGCGTTTGCGCGTTTGATTTTGAATGAGGAATACGACCAGGCTTTGAGCGTGGCGCGTCAGCAGGTGGAAAATGGTGCCCAAGTCATTGATATCAATATGGATGAAGCCATGTTGGATTCAATGGCTGCCATGACGCGCTTTTTGAACTTGATTGCCTCGGAGCCCGATATTTCACGCGTGCCCATCATGTTGGATTCTTCTAAATGGTCGGTGTTGGAAGCCGGCTTGAAATGTGTACAAGGTAAGGCGATTGTCAATTCGATTTCCTTGAAAGAAGGTGAAGAGGAATTTTTACGCCAGGCATTGCTATGTCGTCGTTATGGCGCCGCTGTGATCGTGATGGCTTTTGATGAAAAAGGTCAGGCGGATACGTATGAACGCAAAATTGAAATTTGCCAGCGTGCATACACTTTGTTGACAAATAAAATCGCTTTCCCGCCGGAAGATATTATTTTTGACCCCAATATTTTTGCCATCGCCACTGGTATTGAAGAGCATAACAACTACGCCGTTGATTTCATCAATGCCACTCGTTGGATCAAAGAGAATTTGCCCTACGCTAAGATTTCTGGCGGCGTATCCAACGTCAGTTTTTCTTTCCGTGGCAATGACCCAGCGCGGGAAGCCATTCACACCGTGTTTTTGTACCATGCCATTCAGGCCGGCATGACCATGGGTATCGTCAATGCGGGTATGGTCGGCGTGTATAGCGAATTAGAACCCGAGCTGCGCGAACGAGTGGAAGACGTGGTGCTCAATCGACGTCCTGACGCCACCGAGCGCATGATAGAAATCGCCAGCAGCTTGAAAGCGGGTGGCAAAAAAGAAGAGCAAAACCTGGAATGGCGCAACGAATCTGTCCAAAAACGCCTGGCGCACGCGCTGGTGCATGGCATCACGCAATGGATAGTCGAAGATACCGAAGAAGCCCGGCAAGAATTGCTCCGTAGCGGTGGTCGCCCTATCCACGTGATTGAAGGCCCGTTGATGGATGGCATGAACATCGTCGGCGATTTGTTCGGCCAGGGCAAAATGTTTTTGCCGCAAGTGGTGAAATCCGCTCGTGTCATGAAGCAAGCGGTCGCGCATTTGATTCCTTATATTGAAGAAGAAAAATTACAGGAAGAAAAAAGAACTGGCATCGTGGCCAAACCCAAAGGCAAAATGGTGATCGCCACCGTCAAAGGCGATGTACACGACATCGGCAAAAACATTGTCTCGGTCGTCTTGCAATGTAACAACTTTGAAGTCGTCAACATGGGCGTGATGGTGCCGTGCTCGGAAATTCTAGCCATGGCCAAAGCGGAAAAGGCTGACATCATTGGCTTGTCTGGCTTGATCACGCCATCGCTGGAAGAAATGGCTTATGTCGCCAAAGAAATGCAGCGCGATCCTTACTTCCGTGGTTTGAAAATGCCTTTGCTGATTGGCGGCGCCACCACCTCACGTGCGCATACCGCGGTCAAAATTGCGCCCAATTACGAAGGTCCAGTGGTGTACGTGCCCGATGCATCGCGCTCGGTATCCGTGGCGCAATCCTTGCTGACGCCAGAATCCCGAGATCAATACATCGCAGAAATTGCGGCTGATTACGTTCGCATTCGTGAACAGCACGCCAACAAAAAAGCCACGCCCATGCTGACTTTGGCCGCAGCACGCAAGAATAAAATGCAACTGGCATTTGATGGTCAGCAAGCGCCAGTCAAACCCAAATTTATCGGTCGTCGCGTATTTAAAAACGTGGATTTAGCCACCATCGCCGAATACATCGATTGGGGCCCATTCTTCCAAACTTGGGATTTAGCCGGGCCTTACCCCGCCATTTTGACCGATGCAGTGGTGGGTGAAGCCGCCAGCAAGGTCTTCGCAGAAGGCCAGGATTTGCTAAAAAAAATCATCGCTGGTCGCTGGTTGACCGCCAACGGTGTCATCGCCTTACTCCCTGCCAACACCGTCAACGATGACGATATTGAAATTTACACTGACGAAAGCAGAACCACGGTCGCTTTCACCTACTACGGCGTACGCCAGCAAACCGAAAAACCCGTCATCGACGGCGTCGCTCGTCCTAACCAATGCTTGGCCGACTTCATCGCTCCCAAAGCATCCGGCGTTCAAGACTATATCGGCCTATTCGCCGTCACCGCTGGGTTAGGCATAGAAAAATACGAAAAACG
>CAZCIX010000031.1:3601-21863 GCA_964498835.1 uncultured Burkholderiaceae bacterium
ATGGCGGCGCGGCGTGGGGTGAGCAAGGAAGAGGTGGAGCGGTGGTTGGGGCCGAATTTGGGGTGATGGAGAGAGGTTCCATTTCGCTGAACATTGCCGATGTCTTACCGTCGAAAGATGAGGCAGCAATGTTAGATGGGATTGCGAGTTTGGCTAAAACAATCCTAAATTTCAATTTGATATTGGGCAGTTGAATGGATTTAAAGTTTCTTTCCGTAATTTTTGAATCTGCGAACTCAATAGTGATTATTAGTTGTATTGAAGGCCGTAATAGAGTGCAATGATTTTTATTTGGGATTTATTAAAAATAAGCAATCTTGTGGTTTTTGATTTAGATCAATAAAAATCAGGCACACTCTTCGTACACTGTTATAGCTCTCATTGCAGCGGAGCAATTCCCTATTTGGAGAGATAACATGTGTCGTCATCATTCAGTGATCTCGCCGTCCGTCAACCTCAGCACACTGAAGTGCATCGTAGCTTGATCATGAATACTATTTTAAGTAGTGCTGGCTCTGCTTTCCCGTCCGTAGAATTCGATGCTGCCTTGATTGGTAAGCTGAGTCAGTCTGGGCCTCGTTATACGTCTTATCCGACAGCTGATCATTTTCAGGCAGGTTTTGGTTATAGTCAGTTGTTGGAGGCGGTGGCTAGTTTGCGTATGCGGCGTAGTGTCCGTCCTTTGTCGTTGTATATCCACATTCCATTTTGCGATACGGTGTGCTACTACTGTGGTTGCAATAAGATTGTTACCAAAGATCACAGTAAGGCTGCCAAATATATTGATTATTTGAAACAGGAAATCGATATGCAGGGGCGCTTGTTTGCTGGTATGGGCAAATTGGAGCAACTACATTTTGGTGGGGGGACGCCTACTTATCTAAGCGATACGCAGATGTCAGATTTGATGGCGCATTTGCGTGCCAGTTTTGATTTTGTGTCGGATCAGCAGGGTGAATATTCGATTGAGATTGATCCCCGTACTGTTAGTGTAGAGCGCGTGCATTCATTGCGTAATCAGGGATTCAATCGTATCAGCTTGGGCGTACAGGATTTTGATCCCGACGTGCAGAAAGCAGTTAATCGCATTCAGCCAGAAGCAGAAACACGTGCGGTGATGGAGGCAGCACGTGCTGCTGGTTTTCGCTCGATTAGTATTGATCTGATTTATGGCTTACCCAAGCAAACTATGTACAGTATTGAGCAGACTCTGAATAAGGTGATTGATGCCAACCCAGATCGTATTGCTTTGTATAACTACGCGCATCTGCCGCATTTATTCAAGCCGCAGCGCCGTATTGCAGAAGCAGATCTGCCTACTCCAGCCGTAAAACTTGATCTTCTTGCTTTGTGTATCCGTCGTTTGTGCGCAGCGGGTTATGTTTATATTGGTATGGATCATTTTGCTAAGCCGGATGATGAATTGGCAATTGCACAACGTCAGGGGCGTTTGCAGCGTAATTTTCAAGGCTATTCCACTCGCGCTGAATCAGAGTTGATTGCTTGTGGCGTATCCGCCATTAGCGCTGTAGGAGCGACTTATAGTCAAAATGAAAAAACCTTGGAAGGGTATTACGAAAAACTGGATCAAGGCCGTTTGCCGGTAGTGCGTGGCATTAAGTTGGAAAATGATGATTTGCTGCGGCGTATTCTGATTCAAAAGCTAATGTGCAATTTTGAATTGTCGATTACTTCTATTGAGCAGTCTTTTCTTATCTCTTTTACGGATTACTTTGCTTCCGAATTGGAAAAGCTGAGAATCTTAGAGGATGACGGTTTGTTACAGGTGGATTCTCAGTGGATTACGGTGAGTCCCAAAGGGCGTTTGTTGATCCGTAACATTTGTATGGTGTTTGATCGTTACTTATATCTTGCACATGGTGGTGAGGTTCGTCCATTGCGTTATTCCAAAACGATATGAACGCGTGATTGATTGAGTCTGTGATGAATTCTGTACAACTGATTCCGCTACTGATTGTTGGACTCACTGGCAGCGTGCATTGTATTGGGATGTGCGGTGGGATTGTTGGTGCTTTGTCGAGCAAAATGACTACACCGAATAAGACGGTGATCCCTATTGTTGCTGTAGCGCCGGCGCATACTTTGAGCAAAGTGCTGGCGTATAACGCGGGCCGTATTGGTAGTTATATGATGGCTGGCGCATTAGCGGGTGGTTTGGCAAGTTGGGCACAGGCCTTGAGTGCACTAGTTGGGCTGCAGTTGGGCTTATATTGGCTGGCTAATTTGATGTTGGTAGCGCTGGGCCTGTATCTCATGAACGTTTGGCAGGGAGTGACCTTGTTGGAGCGCGGTGGACGTGTATTGTGGCAACTAGCCCAACCTATCATGATGCCGATGATGAAATCATTGATGCCGACTGTCCATCTTCATCAAGCTTTTATTTTAGGGGCTTTGTGGGGATGGTTGCCATGCGGTATGGTTTACAGTGTGTTGTTGACAGCGATGTTCAGTGGTTCCGCCGCTGATGGTACGCTGGTTATGCTGGCTTTTGGATTGGGTACATTACCTATGTTGGTGGGATTAGGTCTGGTGGGCGATCGCTTACAACGTACTTTACAGCGTCGTCCTGTGCGATTGGTGTGTGGGTTGTTGGTACTCGCTTTTGGCTTGTTAGGACTGTATCGTGCCATTGGTGGTTTGACACCTCATTGGATGAGTAACCTATGTCTGACACCACAGCATTAAATCCCCTTGCGCCTGATACGAATCATCTTGTGGTGGAGCCATCTACTGTTGTATCTGCACAATCAACGGATTGTTACCACTGTGGCCTGCCAATACCATCAGGGGCAAAGCCAGAATGGCGAGTGCGTATTGCGGGTGTTGAGCAAGCCATGTGTTGTCCTGGTTGCACGGCTGTGGCCCAAACGATTATGGATTTGGGGCAAGAGTCCTATTATGTGCATCGTTCAGCTTATGCGACCACGGCTGAAGGTGCGCAAGTGCTGCCACCTGAATTACAGCTATACGACAATGCTGATCCACGTTTTGCACTCAGCGAAACAGAACGTGAATCCACCTTTACTGTAGATGGCATTCGTTGTGCTGCGTGCGTTTGGTTGATTGAGAGACGCTTGCATCAATTGCCGGGTGTGCAAGGTGCACATCTTAATGTGGCGACTGAACGCTTGTATGTTCGCTGGCATGCGGAACAATGTCGGCCTGGCGATATTTTGGCTGCGTTACATACTATTGGTTATGCAGCTTATCCCTATGATATTCATCGGCATAACGAACAGCAAAATTTGGCGTCGCGTACTTTGGGGCGTCAGCTATTTGTCGCTGGTTTGTCGATGATGCAAGTCATGATGTATGTGGCCCCTGCCTACATGGCCAAGGATGGCACATTGGATGACAGCATGGCTCAGCTCATGCGTTGGGCGAGTTTGTTACTGACGGCACCTGCTGTTTTTTATTCTGCTTTGCCATTCTGGCGTGGTGCTTGGGTGAGCTTGCGCAGTCGTGTTTTGGGTATGGACGTGCCAGTTGCATTGGGCATTGCAGCTGCTTTTGTGGCGAGTGTGTTGAACACTTTTCAAGGAGGCGGCGATGTGTATTACGACTCCGTCACCATGTTTATTTTTCTGTTGTTGTGTAGTCGTTATCTGGAGTTGCGGGCACGGCGTAAAGCAGGGGCGGCATTGGAGCGCTTGCAGCATGGTTTGCCGGCTTCAGCCACTGTATTAGACGATTACCCAGCGAGCCAAAATGGCATTCTGGTAAAAGCTGGCACATTAGTAGCGGGTCAGGTGATGATGATTAAACCTGGTGAGGCGGTCGCAGCCGATTGTGTGATATTGGAAGGCAACACCATGCTTGATCTTTCGTTGCTGAGTGGTGAGAGTGCTGCAGTAGCGAAGCGTGTGGGCGATGTGCTGCCAGGTGGTGCAATCAATGTGGGCAATCGCATCATTGCTCGTATCACTCAACGTGCGCAGGACAGCACTTTATCGAATTTAATCAAATTGATAGACCGAGCAGGTCGTGATAAGCCGCATATTGCACAATGGGCCGATAAGGTAGCAGCCTGGTTTGTACTGGCTTTGTTGGTGTTGGCAGTGGCGACCTTTGGTGTCTGGTACTGGTTGGATGGAGGTAGTGCGGAACGCGCTTGGTCAATTGCGATTGCGGTGCTCGTGGTGTCTTGTCCTTGTGCGCTGTCGCTTGCGACCCCAACGGCATTGGCTGCCGGAACGGACAATTTGCTACGTCAGGGGGTATTGGTGACTGGGCCGCAGACCATAGAAACATTGCACCGTACTACGCACATCGTATTTGATAAGACGGGGACATTGACGTATGGGCATCCTGTGTTGCAACAGATTGTTGTGCTGGGGACGATGCAAGAAGCGGTGTGTTTGCAAGTGGCTGCTGCCTTGGATGCATCTAGTGCGCATCCATTGGCTTGCGCCATCGTGCAAGCGGCTAGAAATCTTAGTAATGCCGCGCAGCTAGACTGGCAGCTTGAGCATGTGCAGGAGTTGCCTGGCCATGGTGTCGAAGGTGTGCTGGATAAACAACCATATCGCATTGGCAGTGCGAGTTTTGTGGGTGAGCTAAGTGGCCTATCTCCTACACACTCTGTGCCTGATGGCATGACGCCTGTTTATTTGGGAACAGGTGGGCAGTGGTTGGCTTGTTTTGCCTTGCATGATGGATTGCGGCCCGAAGCAGTCGCAACAGTCGATTATTTTCATAAAAGAGGCAAAAAAGTTGCATTGCTGAGTGGTGATCATGAGGCCTTAGTGCATAAGGTAGGGCAGCAACTCGGGATCGCCACGAGTGTGGGTGGGTGTTTGCCAGATCAGAAGTTGGCCTTCGTAAAACAATTACAGGAGGCAGGTGCTGTGGTTGCCATGGTGGGGGATGGGATTAATGATGCCGCCGTGTTGCGCGCAGCGGATGTGTCGTTTGCAATGGGAACGGGTGCTGCTTTGGCGCAGGCACATGCGGATGCAGTATTACTGAATGGTCGCATTGATTCCCTGTGCAATAGTGCGCATGTTGCGCGTTGTACCATGTTGGTTATTCGACAAAATTTGATTTGGGCCAGCCTCTACAATGCGCTTGCCATTCCTGCTGCAGCATTAGGTTTGATTAATCCATGGATTTCTGGTGTTGGCATGGCATTGAGCTCGGCGGTGGTTGTGGTGAATGCTTTACGTCTGAGAAAGGCGGCATGATGGAGGCTTTATATCTGCTGATACCGCTTAGCGTATTGTTAGTATTCGTCGGATTATGGATTTTCTTTCGCGCCTCTGATGATGGTCAGTTTGATGACCTGGTCGGCCCTGCCCTGCGCGTGTTACAAGATGATGATAAGCCTCCTTTGGATGAGCCGCCTTCTCAATAACTAGCCTGTATTGGCTGGGTAGTCTTATTGCCATTGTCGTTGGCATTCTTATTTTTGGTCATGTAAATAAAATATCCCTTTGCTACAACTCATCCTGGATATTTTGATCCATATCAAGGTTTTTTAAGTCTCAACTAAGTAATCTTTTGTCTACATCGTCAAAGTGTTCTTAGGAGAGTTTTAATTGGACCTCACACAAAATTACAACTACAAGATTGTGAAGCAGTTCGCAATCGCCACTGTGGTTTGGGGAGTGATCGGTATGTTGGTTGGCGTCATTATTGCCGCCCAATTAGCATGGCCGGCATTGAACCTGGATATTCCATGGTTAACTTACGGTCGTTTACGACCTTTGCACACCAACGCAGTAATTTTTGCCTTTGGTATTTGTGGCTTGTTTGCCACTTCGTACTACGTGGTACAGCGCACTTGTCAGGTTCGCTTGTTTTCAGACAAGTTGGCTGCTTTTACCTTTTGGGGTTGGCAGGCGGTGATTTTAAGTGCCGTGGTGACTTTGCCGATGGGGATGACCCGAGGTAAAGAATACGCTGAGTTGGAATGGCCTATTACGCTGGCGATTGCAGTCGTGTGGATTGCGTATGCCGTCGTGTTTTTCGGCACTATTTTGAAGCGTAAAGTGAAGCACATTTATGTCGCGAACTGGTTCTTCGCTGGTTTCATTTTGGCAGTGACGATTTTGCATGTGGTGAATGGTGCCAGCATGCCTGTGAGCTTGTTCAAATCCTATTCTGCTTATGCGGGTGTGCAGGATGCGATGATTCAGTGGTGGTATGGCCATAATGCAGTGGGTTTTATTTTGACTGCCGGTTATTTGGGCATGGTGTACTACTTCATCCCTAAACAGGCTGAGCGTCCTGTGTATTCGTATCGCTTGTCTATTGTGCACTTTTGGGCCTTGATTTTCACGTATATGTGGGCTGGTCCGCATCATTTGCATTACACCGCATTACCTGATTGGACACAGTCACTTGGTATGGTGTTCTCCCTCATTCTTTTGGCGCCATCTTGGGGCGGTATGATCAACGGGATTATGACTTTGTCGGGTGCTTGGCACAAATTGCGTACCGACCCTATTCTGAAATTCATGATCGTATCGTTATCGTTTTACGGCATTGCAACCTTTGAAGGTCCAATGATGTCGATCAAAACAGTGAATGCCTTGTCACACTATACCGATTGGAGCATTGCCCACGTGCATGGTGGTGCATTGGGCTGGGTGGGTTTTATCACCATGGGTTCGATCTATTACATTTTGCCGCGTATGGCTGGTCAACAAAAAATGCACAGTACCGCATTGATTGACTTGCACTTTTGGGTGGCGACCATCGGAATTGTTTTGTACATCGCTGCAATGTGGATTGCCGGTGTCATGCAAGGTTTGATGTGGCGTGCAGTTAATCCAGATGGCACATTGACTTACACCTTTGTGGAAGGTGTGAAGGCGACTTATCCGTATTACGTGGTGCGCTTTATCGGCGGATTGTTGTACCTGTCTGGTATGTGCGTGATGGCCTACAACACGTGGATGACCTTACGTAACCGCGAGACCGCCGTAGCACGCATTCCTGCGCCTATTGGCGGCCACAATTGAGTTTGGAGCACCTATGAAATTTTCACATGATTGGATTGAGAGAAATCCCTGGTTGTTGATTGCCTTGGTAACATTGGTGATTAGTATTGGTGGTGCTGTAGAAATTTTGCCCTTGTTTTTCCAAAAATCGACGACTGAACCGATAGCTGGCTTGAAGCCTTATTCGCCGTTGCGTTTAGTGGGACGTGACGTTTACGTACGCGAGGGATGTTACAACTGCCATTCGCAAATGGTGCGTCCATTTCGTGCTGAGACAGAGCGCTATGGACACTATTCGGTAGCGGGTGAGTTTGTCTACGACCGTCCTTTCCAGTGGGGTTCCAAACGCACAGGACCAGATCTGGCTCGTGTGGGTGGCCGTTATAGCGATGACTGGCACCGTACGCATCTTAATAATCCACGTGATGTGGTGCCAGAATCGAATATGCCGAATTATCCGTGGCTAGCGAAAACACGATTGGTGCCGGAAGAAGTCATTCCTAAAATGCGCGCTTTGCAACGTTTAGGTCATCCTTATACGAATGCCGAAATTGCTGCTGCGCCAGAAGAATTGAAAGATAAAACAGAAGAAGATGCCCTGATTGCCTATTTGCAAGGTTTGGGCACTTTAATTAAAACGAGGAACTAGCATGATCGAAACCCTGTTGGAGCGTGCCAGTAGCGTGATGACGGTGATTTCTTTCATCACATTTGTCGGCATTTTGTGGTGGACATTCATTTACCACAAAGAAGTAGATTTCAATCTGGCAGCGAGCATGCCGTTTGATGACAAAGACAACGACAACGAAAAAATGGAGGGGCCACATGGCTGATTTTACGAATGGCTTCTGGGATCTGTACATTGTTGTGCTGACGATCCTGGGCATTGTGGGTTGCGCGATATTGTTGTATTCGCAATCTACTGTCCGTGGCAAACCGGGTGAAACCACGGGCCACGTTTGGGATGAGGATTTATCCGAATTAAATACGCCGATGCCACGTTGGTGGATGTGGTTGTTCTACATCACGATCGTGTTTGCTATCGTGTATTTGGTGTTGTATCCAGGTTTGGGCAGCTTTGCTGGCAAGTTGGGTTGGAAATCATCGGCACAGTATCAGGCTGAAGTAAAAGCTGCAGAAGCTGAATACGATCCTTTGTTTGCAAAGTACCAAAAACAAGATCTAAAAGTTGTAGCCGCAGATCCCAAAGCCCATGCTATTGGTGAGCGTTTGTTTTTAACTTATTGCGCACAATGTCATGGTTCAGACGCACGTGGGAATAAAGGTTTTCCTGATTTGACGGATAAAGACTGGTTATTTGGCGGCACACCGGAAGTGATCAAAGAAACTATTTTGCATGGTCGTAATGGCATGATGCCACCGATGGGTGCTACTTTGGGCTCTGAAAAAGATATAGAGAATGTTGCCCATTATGTGCGTAGTTTGTCTGATTCAACCTCTGACCCAATCAAAACAGTTCTCGGTAAAAGCAAGTTTTCTGCTTGTATGGCTTGTCATGGTGCAGATGGAAAAGGTAGTCAAACCATCGGGGCGCCTAATTTGACCGATAAGATTTGGTTATTTGGTGGGAGTGTGGAAACCATCATGGAAACTATTCGTAAAGGTCGTCAGGCCACCATGCCAGCATTTGGTGAATTTCTTGGCGATGCCAAGGCCCATGTTTTAGCAGCTTATGTCTGGAGTCTTTCTAACGATGTTACTCAACCGGCTACGGCGGTTCAAAAAACTAGCCCAGCAGCGCAATGAATCAATCTGAGCCACAAGTGATCAAGATGTACGCAGCTCGCGAGGAAGTTTATCCTCGCGAAATCAAAGGTCATTATGTTAAGTTGCGTTGGTTGTTTGTTTGGCTGACGCAGCTGGTTTTCTATTGTGGCCCTTGGCTACAATGGAATGGCCGTCAGGCACTGTTATTTGATTTAGGTGCGCGCAAGTTTTATATCTTTGGGATGATTTTTTGGCCACAGGACTTCATTTACTTGGCCGCTTTACTCATCATTTGTGCGTATCTATTGTTTTTGGCCACGGCGATGGCCGGACGGGTGTGGTGTGGATTTGCTTGTCCGCAGACGGTTTACACTGAAATTTTTCTTTGGATCGAGCGTCAATTCGAAGGGAATCGTAGTGCCCGTATGGCATTGGATCGGCAGCCGCCTTCTCTAAAAAAGTACGCCAAAAAAACGGGTAAGCATGTCACTTGGATGATTGTTGCTTTGTGGACTGGTTATACGTTTGTCGGTTATTTCACACCGATTAAGGTATTGAGCAAGGAAGTGCTCTCATTAAACTTTGGGCCATGGGAGTGGTTTTGGGTGGTGTTCTACAGTTTTGCCACTTATGGCAATGCTGGTTGGATGCGCGAGCAGGTATGCAAGTACATGTGTCCTTATGCCCGCTTTCAAAGCGCCATGTTTGATCGCGATACGTTAATTATTTCGTATGACAAAGCGCGTGGTGAACCGCGCGCGCCTATTTCTAAATCTAACCAAGATACTCGCAATGGTGCTTGTATTGATTGTTCATTGTGTGTGCAAGTTTGTCCTACCAGTATTGATATTCGTAATGGTTTGCAGTACGAATGTATTGGTTGCGCTGCCTGTGTTGATGCTTGTAATGGTGTGATGGATAAGATCGGTCAGCCTCGTGGCTTAGTGCGTTATACAACCGAACATGCTTTGCTTCATCACTATACTCTTGCCCAAATCCGTCAACGTGTCTTGCGCCCACGGGTACGTATTTATACTGGCATTTTGTTATTACTTCTTGTAACTGTGGGCACCTCTTTGTACCTGCGTGTTCCACTTAAGCTTGATGTCATCCGTGATCGCGGTGCAATGGGGCGAGAAGTAGAAGATGGAATGATAGAAAATGTTTATCGTTTGCAAATTATGAATACTTCAGAGCAAGCACGCACTTATCGCATTCGTGTTGGGGGAATGAGCACGCTAGCGCAAGTGACATCAGAGCAGGTGAATGTGGCTGCGACAGAAACAAAGGCTTATCCAATTCGTTTGCGTGCCGCCCGCGGCGCTGGGAAGACGGGTTCCAATAAGATTGATATAGAACTGACCGCAGTCGATGATTCTGCCGTGCACGTAAAAGAACATGCGGTTTTCATTATTCCACGCTAAGGAGTCGCCATGAATGTTTCGACATTAAAGCAAGCATCTGTAGCACCATGGTGGAAACATCGTTGGCCATGGTTTTTAATGTTGGGCCCTGCTATTACCGTTGTGGCGGGTAGTTATTTTTGCTACTTGGCGTATACACAGCAAGATGCACTGGTTGTTGGTGACTACTATAAACAAGGTAAGGCGATCAATCAGGATTTGCGACGTGATCATCGTGCTGCTGCATTGGGAGTCTCTGCAGAGCTGACTTATGATGCTAACCGTGGCATGTTGGTTGGCAAGTTGACACAATCTGATGAAGATTTGCCACGGCAAAAAAAATTGTTTGTGCATTTATCGCACGCGACGCAACCAGAAAAAGATATCAATCTATTTGCACAGCTTGATGCTTCGGGTGTTTTCTCGATACGTCTGCCTATGCTTGAGCGCAGTCGCTGGGTTGTGTTGTTGGAAGGTGAGCGACGTGAATGGCGCTTGGCGGGTAGTTGGTCTTGGCCAAAACAACAAGCCGTCACTTTGCAGGCGGATCTACCTAAATCAATAGAAGATTAAATTTGAATAGTTTGGCCTTTTCTTCCGTTATTTACGCATAAGAATAGGTGCCGGCTGTAATGGCTTTTAGACGTATTGTGTCAAGTAACTCTATTTCACGATTGTTAACACGTAACAAACCTTCTTTTTTGAATTTCGATAAAAGGCGGCTGATACTTTCGATGGTCAGCCCTAGATAGTTGCCGATTTCTTCACGTGACATGCGAAGTTGGAATCTGTGAGGTGAGTAACCGCGTGCTTCATAGCGTGATGAAAGGTTGACTAAAAAAGCAGCAAAGCGTTGAGTCGCTTGCATATTTCCAAGCAATAGCATCACGCTTTGCTCGCGGGTAATTTCCTGGCTCATCATGCGGTGAAAATGACGCAGTAGCGTTGGGATGTCAGCCAGTAATTGTTGTAGGCTGCCAAACGGTATTTCACATACTTCGCTATCTTCCAATGCCACAGCGGTGCAATGGTGCAAGTCGGTACTGATAGCATCCATACCAATGAGTTCCCCTGCCATTTGGAAGCCAGTGATTTGCTCTTCTCCCTCACGATTGAGTTGATAGGTTTTGAAGTGTCCTAGGCGAATAGCATACAAATTCTGGAAGGAGTCGCCTATGCGGAACAGAGTACTTCCGCGTGTTACTTTGCGACGACGACCGATAATCTGATCCAAACGATCCATGTCATTATTGTCTAGTCCCATCGGCAAACATAGTTGATGCATGCTGCATGTCGCACATTTTGTTTTTAGGGTTTCGAGCGGACTACTTGGAGTAACCAGCGAATTGAAGGATTCTTGTGTCATTCCATTAGTGTAGGGCATTTGTTGTTCTTTTGGGTGGAACCACAGGTACTATAATTCTCGTAGAGGCAATGATTCAATCAAGGTAAGGCGTGAGTTTATAAAAATTGTGGTGCCCTAAAGTAATAGTCGGTGTTATTGTAGTGATGTCTTGAAGACGAAGTTTAACTCTAAATTTTAGGAGTGTTGTCATGAAAATTACAGCAAAAGAGTTAGGAAAGTTGATTGCAATGGTGGGGGCTGCGCTTGTATTGTTAGGGGGCGCTCCAACGGCATTTGCTGGTTTGTCAAATCCTTGTACTGGTACCCAGTTGTGTAATTTGTATTGGAAGCAGATCTTTGCGAATGGCAAGTGGAAATCTGATTCTAAAGGCGTCTGTGTCAAAGCTGGCACAGGGTATAAGTGGGCAAAGGCATCGTTGTTTCCGGTTAACGATCAGGTCGCATGTCTATGTCCAGAAAGTACCGCATCTGAGAAGTATAATTGCACTAGGTAGGGAAAGCGTCGTTCCTGATGGAAAAGATCTGCCAGGAACGATTATGTGATACGAGTTAATTTGTTTTTCATTGATAATCGCACACAATTTTTTTGCAAGGTTCGCCGTGCTCAATGTTGTTGTTTGAGTAACCGCGCAATATCTCGCGCGAAATACGTCAATACGCCATCAGCGCCAGCGCGCTTGAATGCCAGCATGGCTTCCATCATGCCTTTGTCGTGATCTAGCCAACCGTTTTGAGCGGCGGCTTTTAACATCGCGTATTCGCCACTGACTTGGTAGGCAAAAGTTGGCACCTGAAAAGTATCCTTCACGCGTCGTACGATATCTAGATAAGGCATACCAGGTTTGACCATCACCATGTCAGCGCCTTCAGCGATATCCATTGCGACTTCGCGCAAGGCTTCATCGCTGTTGGCGGGGTCCATTTGATAATTGGCTTTGTTCGCCTTGGCTAAATTGCTGGCTGAACCCACCGCATCGCGGAAAGGGCCGTAAAATGCCGAAGCATATTTGGCTGAATACGCCATGATGCGAGTGTGGATGTGGCCATGCGTTTCTAGGGCTGTACGGATTGCACCGATGCGCCCATCCATCATGTCGGATGGCGCCACAATGTCGACTCCGGCTTCCGCATGCGTCAAAGTTTGTTTGACCAATATTTCACAGGTTTCGTCATTCAATACATAGCCATGTTCATCAATTAAGCCATCTTGCCCGTGGCTAGTGTAAGGATCCAATGCCACATCGCTGAGCACACCTAACTCTGGGAATCGTTGTTTGAGCTCACGGATCGCGCGTGGGATTAAACCATCGGGGTGAATTGCCTCGATGCCGTCGGGTGTTTTGAGACTTGGATCAATGACTGGAAACAAGGCAATCGCTGGGATGCCCAATTTCACGCAATCTTCGGCTACGGTTAGCAATAAATCGAGTGACAAGCGTTCTACGCCAGGCATGGAGATCACGTTTTCACGCCGGTTTTTACCATCCAATAAAAATACTGGATAAATTAAATCACTAGTGGTGATGATGTTTTCCCGTATCAATGCGCGTGAAAAAACATCTTTGCGCATGCGACGCATGCGTGTAGCTGGGAATGATGCAGTTTTTGCGATATTTGACATGGCAGCGCTCCTGTGTAAAGTGAGGCGAATGAATGGGTGATCTTAGTTTTCTTGCGAGGTAGTGCGATTGTTTGCTTCCTTATCGGATGTGGTTGTTTCGAATGGCTCGGATAGTCCCGCCAAGCTTAAAATTTTGTCATTGGCTTCTTCCAATCCTATTCTTTTTTGAGCGGAAAAAAGTTGTACCGTAAAAGGAAAAGGATGACCTGTTTCATCCACATAGCTGGAAAGTATGGTGCGTGCCAGGCGCAAGGCATTCATGCAATCGTTGCGGTTGAGTTTGTCTGCCTTGCTCAAAATACAGTGAATCGGCTTGCCAGTCAGCGCGAACCATTCCAGCATTTGTACATCTAGTGGCGTAAATGGGCGGCGAGCATCCATGATGAGAACTAAGGCAGCCAATTGTTGGCGTGTTTGTACATACGTACTCAATAACTGCTGCCAATGCAATTTGGCCGAACCAGAAACTTCAGCGTAGCCATAACCCGGTAAGTCGACCAATAGTGCTTGAATTTCATCCACTTTGGTTTCATCTTTTCGATGTTGGTTGACTAGAGCACCGCCAATCGAGAAATAATTGATATGTTGCGTGCGGCCAGGTGTTTTTGATGAAAATGCCAGGCTTTTTTGATTGCACAAAATGTTAATTGCACTGGATTTACCTGCATTGGAGCGTCCGGCAAAGGCGACTTCAGGTACTTTTGTAGAGGGTAAATCACGAAGATGGTTTACGGTAGTGAAGAAACGGGCTTGCCAGAGTTTGGACATGGGATGTATGAAAATGGAAGAAAATGAGGCCGAAACGCCAAAAAGCGATTGTACATCTTATACATATTGTACAATGGTGGGTTAAGCATTGTTGCGTTGAAACAAAATGAAAAATGAAAAGTATTTTTTAGGCAATAAGAAATAAGTAATACGGTAATGGTTGTAGTGAGTAGTGCGTAACAACCTTTACTTTAGATTCGCTTCGGATTTGTTTTTTATCTTTATTAATAATCAGTTTCAGGGTGTTGGGATGAATCGTATGTTTTTATCGTTTTTGAAGTTTCTGGTTCTTGCAATGTTGGCCGTGTCCACTTTTGCTATTGCATCTGAAGAGAAGAAAATAGCCAAGCCAGATTTGGCTCAAGGTGAAGCTTTGTTCGTTAATGGCGATGCTGGTCGTAATATTCCAGCGTGTGTTTCTTGCCATGGTGCAGGAGGCAATTCCACCATCGTACAGAATCCAAAATTGGCTGGGCAGCAAGAAGCGTACATCGCCAAGCAATTAATGGATTTTAAGGGTGCAAATCGCAATAACGCTGTGATGACGCCATATGCCAAGGCCATGACCGATGTTGAGATCAAAAATGTTGCGGCTTATTTAGCGGCGCAAACACAAAAATCTGGTGCTGCCAAAAATAAAGAAACGATAGATTTGGGTAAAAAGATTTTCCGTGGCGGTATTGCGGATAAAAACGTACCTGCTTGTGCGGCTTGCCATAGTGCAAATGGTGCTGGCATTCCAGCGCAATATCCACGTATTGCTGGGCAACATCAGGATTATACCGTGATGCAATTGACAAATTTCCGTACCGGTGCACGTAGCAATAGTGCAGAAATGGGCGCAATCGCTAAGCGTATGTCAGATGATGAAATCAAAGCTGTGGCAGATTACATCGCAGGTTTGAAATAAGTAAGAGTAGGCAAAATAGGTAAATTTGCCTATTCAAACAAAATGGCAGGTAGTTTCATCCCATAGTGTTATTAACCTTGGCACTATGGGGTTGTATCTTGGAATGATGATTGATCATGGCCGCAAGCAGCAGTGTAGCAACCAGACCCAGGCGTCGGCGATTTGTCCGTACGTTTGAATTGATATCCTCCATGCGTTTTGCGATCAGCCTGTTGGTATTGATTGCGATTGCTTCCGTAATTGGTACCATCATCAAGCAAAATGAGTCTCTGCCAAGCTATGTCAATCAATTTGGACCATTCTGGTTCGAAATATTCGATAAATTCAGTCTCTATTCCTTGTATTCGGCTTGGTGGTTTTTGCTGACTCTAGGATTTCTTGTGTTGTCGACTTCCTTTTGCATCGTGCGAAATGGGCCGAAAATGCTGAAAGACATGCGCAGCTGGCGTGAAAACGTGCGCGAGCAATCATTGCGCAATTTTCACCATCGCGCAGAGTGGACCTCAACTGCGCCGCATTCTGCATTGGTGCAGCAATTAACTAACGTAATTACTGCACATGCCTATCAATCCAAAATTGTAGTAAAAGACAATGCCACCCTGATTGCAGCCAAGCAAGGTGCTGCCAATAAATGGGGTTACATCTTTGCGCACAGCGCCATCGTGATTATCTGTGTGGGTGGCTTATTAGACTCAGATTTGTCTATTCGTTTTTATCAATGGTTTGGCGGTAAAACGCCTTTTGTTGGCAATGGCATCATTGCGCAAATACCCCAGCAATATCGTTTGGGTTTGAATAATCCCAGCTTTCGAGGAAATATGATGATTTCCGAAGGCAGCGGGAGCAATACGGCTATTATTCCAAGACAAAAAGGCGTCTTGATTCAGGATTTGCCCTTTACTGTTCAGTTGAAGAAATTTGTTGTTGATTTTTATTCCACTGGTATGCCCAAGCTTTTTGCTAGTGAAGTGGTGATTAAGGATCATGCGACGGGGAAAACTTTTCCAGCAACCATCAAAGTCAATCAACCCTTGATTTATCAAGGGCTTGCAATCTATCAATCCAGTTTCGAAGATGGTGGCAGCAAACTCAGATTGACGGCGTATTCCATGCAAGGTGCGCAAAATAAAACATTTCCTATGCAGGCTGTGATTGGCAATTCAGCCCCGTTAGCGAGTAGTGGTGATTACACGATTGAATGGTCTGATTTTCGCCCATTTAATATTGAAAATGTGGCCGTGGGTACAAATGCCGCGAATACAAATGCAAATTCAGATCAAAAATTTTTGGCCAATTTAGACAGGCGCTTAGGTTCTGCAGCTAAGAATGCAGATAATAAAAATTTGAAAAATGTAGGCCCAAACTTTCAATATAAATTGCGTGATAAATCTGGACAGGCGAGAGAATTTCAAACCTATATGTTGCCTGTTCAGGTGGATGGCGCAGCTGTGTTTTTGGCCGGCGTACGTGAAGCGCCTAGTGATCTATTTAGTTACCTACGCATTCCGGCTGATGACACCGGCAGTGTGAAAGAGTGGATGCGTTTGCGTGCTGCTCTCATGCAACCAGAGTTACGTGTGCTTGCCACACGGCGTTATGCAGAACGCGCCATACTCAGCACTCAGCCTGAAGCCCTTGCCTTGCGAGCGCAATTGCAGCAATCCGCCTTGAGAGGTTTGTCCATTTTTGTTGGTGATGAAAAAGAAGCAGGTTATTTGGCGGTGTCGAAATTTTTACAAAAAATACCGGCTGCCGAACAAGGTAAAGCTGCCGACATTTTTATGAAAATTTTACACGGTACTTTTTGGGAATTGTGGCAAGCCGCACGTGAAAAAGACGGTGAAAAAGCGCTTGCGTTGGATGAAAAACATCAACACTTTTTACAACTCGCTGTTAATGCTTTATCTGATGCATTTTTCTATAAAGCGCCGATTTATTTGCAATTAGATGAATTTGAGGAGGTAAAAGCATCTGTATTTCAGGTGACACGTTCACCTGGCAAAGCGGTGGTTTATTTGGGCTGCGCTTTGTTGATTTTGGGCGTATTTTCAATGTTTTACATACGTGAGCGCCGTTTATGGCTCTGGGTGCATGAAATGGATGCGAATGTTGGAAGCATGGTCTTGATGGCGATGAGCTCGCAGCGTAAAACTTTGGACTTTGAGAAAGAATTTGAGCTTTTGAGTGAGAGGTTGATGCAATCAACTCAAGATGCTGGCGAACACAAACCGATTAGCATTGCATCTTAATTGCAATGAAAACAAGAGAGTAGTGAAATATGTCAAATCAAATGCAGCAAACGTCTATGCAGGCACCTGGATTTTTTGAGCGATTGGGGTTATTTGACTGGCTGTATGCAGTGGCCTTGGTAGTGGGTTCGCTGTTTGCGCTTGGACGTTATGGTGCATTCATGGACTACTACGAAAAAGCTGTGTTGGTGTTGGCCGCGCCAACATTTGTTTGGTTGGGGTGGCATTGGAAGCCAATGCGCTGGTTGATCGCATTGGTTGCCTTGTGCGCTTTGTTTTCTATTGCTCAATATGGTGGTGTGCTGGAGATGGGCAATAAAAAATTCTTGTTGAAATATTTGTTATCTAGTCAATCAGCCGTTTTGTGGATGAGTGTCTTATTTTTCTTGTCCACGTTGTTTTATTGGTTGGGTTTGATTGCACGTTTTAAATCCGGTTTGGCTGTTGGTTCTGCCTTATGTTGGTCTGCCGTGTTGTTGGGTTTTGTTGCTATGTTCGTGCGTTGGTATGAGTCATATTTAATTGGCGCCGATATAGGACATATCCCTATATCAAATTTGTATGAAGTATTTATCCTCTTTTGTTTGATTACGGCTTTGTTTTATTTGTATTACGAGCAACATTACGCAACACGTCAGTTGGGCCCATTTGTATTGTTGATTATTGCTGCTGCGGTGGGCTTTTTGCTGTGGTACATGGTGACGCGTGAGGCTGCGGATATTCAGCCTTTGGTGCCCGCATTACAAAGTTGGTGGATGAAAATTCATGTGCCGGCTAATTTCATCGGTTACGGCACGTTTTCATTGGCGGCAATGGTTGCTGTTGCTTATCTTTTGAAATCAAGAGGTATATTGGTTGATCGTTTGCCATCACTCGAAATACTAGATGATGTGATGTACAAGGCAATTACGGTTGGTTTTGCGTTTTTTACCATCGCTACAATATTAGGCGCATTGTGGGCTGCGGAAGCTTGGGGTGGATACTGGTCGTGGGATCCTAAAGAAACATGGGCATTAATCGTTTGGTTGAATTACGCAGCATGGCTGCACATGCGATTAATGAAAGGCTTGCGTGGACAAGTCGCTGCATGGTGGGCGCTAATTGGTTTGTTGGTGACGACATTTGCATTTTTAGGGGTCAATATGTTTTTATCAGGCCTGCATTCTTATGGGCAACTTTAAAAATCTAAGAATTTAGAACTTTTTTGCAAAAAGTTGTTGACGAGTTTATTGAGGTGGTTCATAATCTCGCC
>CAZCIX010000032.1:0-21064 GCA_964498835.1 uncultured Burkholderiaceae bacterium
CCCATCATTTGGAGTTGGCCGCAGAATATTTGCTCATGGCAGCCATGCTGATTGAGATCAAATCGCGCATGCTGTTGCCCGTCATCAAAAAAGATAACGATAAAGAAGCGCTTGATCCACGTGCCGAATTAGTGCGTCGCTTGCTGGAATATGAGCAAATCAAGCGTGCCGCGCAAGAAATTGATCACTTGCCGCAGCTCGGGCGTGATTTTGCTCAAACCCGTGTTTTTATTGAGCAAAGCCTGGAGCCACGCTGGCCCATCGTGCATGTGCTGGATTTACAAGCAGCCTGGAACGAGATGGTGAAACGTGCCAAATTGGTTGCCCATCATAAGATCAGCCGTGAAAAATTATCGGTACGTGAACACATGTCCAGCATTTTGCGGCAACTACAGCAGCAGGAATTTATCGAGTTTTACGATTTATTTGACCTTGCTCTTGGTGTGCCAGTACTCGTTGTGCATTTCGTCGCACTGCTTGAATTGGCCAAAGAAACCCTGATCGATATTACCCAAACTGCTGCTTTCGCCCCTATTTACGTACGACTGTCTCAATCACATCACTCATGAAAATCATCTCTTCCATTGAAGAATTACGCCAGCAATTACGCGGCCAATTGCGCACCGCATTCGTCCCCACTATGGGCAATTTACATGAAGGACATTTATCCTTAATGCGATTAGCACGTCAGCATGGAGATCCGGTAGTGGCATCGATTTTTGTGAATCGCCTGCAATTTGGCCCAAACGAAGATTTTGATCGCTATCCACGTACCTTTCAAGCAGACGTGGAGAAACTAGCAAAAGAAGGCGTATACGTCTTATTTGCCCCGACAGAAAAAGACCTTTACCCCGAACCGCAGGAATTCCGTGTCACACCACCAGAGACATTGGGCAACATGCTAGAAGGCGAATTTCGCCCCGGCTTTTTCAATGGCGTCAGCACTGTGGTTTTAAAACTATTTGCCTGTGTGCAACCACGCGTGGCAATTTTTGGTAAAAAAGATTATCAACAGTTGATGATCGTACGCAACATGAGCAAACAGTTCGCGCTCCCAACTGAAATCATCGCTGCCGACACGTATCGTGCCCAAGATGGCTTGGCGTTGTCGTCACGCAATATGTATTTATCCGAGGAAGAGCGCGCTGAAGCACCCGCTTTGTTTGCGGCATTACAACAAATCGCGCAGGCGATTAATACGCACAATCCAGATACGTTACCCAATATCGCTGCACTGGAAGAGGAAGCGATGATCGAACTAGTGCAACGTGGCTGGCAACCTGATTACATTGCCATTCGCAAACGCAGCAATCTACATGCACCGTCTATGGATGATTTGGCGCAAGGCACACCATTGGTCGTGTTGGCAGCCGCCAAACTAGGCACAACACGTTTGATTGACAATCTGGAAATTTAATTTAAATTTCTAATGAGAGCGCGATAAATAAATTTCGTCAATTGCACGCTGGAAAAACGCATGCAAAGCATGGCGCTTGAGTTTTAAGGTAGGGGTAATTAAGCCGTTTTGAATTGACCAAACATCCAATGTCACCCACACAGCACGTGGCATAGCATAACTCGGTAGATTCTTAGTCACTTGTTGGATTCTTTTCAGTATCACATCACGGACCAACTCTTTATGCAGATTGGCATGATCACCTGCATCAATTTTTAGATTTTGCGCCAATTTTTCCCAGAAATTCTGGTTCAACACAACAAAAGCCGCAATAAACGGGCGATTTTCACCCACCACAAAAGCTTGTTCAAATAGGGTATCGGCCATGATAGCCTGCTCCAAATCAACAGGAGCAATTTTTTCCCCAGTCGAAGTAACCATAATTTCTTTAATCCGACCAATAATACGAACACGCCCATCCTGGATCACAGCTTGATCGCCAGTCTTTAGCCACCCATCCTCCATCATGACTGCAGCCGTGTCTTGTGGTCGCTTCCAATACCCTTTCATGATGCCGTTGCCGTACACCTGCAATTCACGATTTTCCCCTATTCTGACTTGCACTCCTTGTATCGTCCGACCGACCGTATCTGGCCAATTGTCATCGATATTATTCGCACACACCACAGGCGAAGTCTCTGTCATGCCATAGCCTTGTATTAAAGGCAGCCCAAAACTAAGAAAACACTGCGCCACGGATGCAGGAATAGGGGCGCCACCACACACAGCAAAGCGCAGATTACCACCAAAATGTGCTAATACTTTACGTGCAATCAACGGATGCAATAACCGAAAAAAAGGCTTTAATAAAACATCGACAATACAAGATGTTTTTTGATGATTGGATGATTTTTGATCATTAACAGATGGTAATAATTGTGATGATGGCGATAACTCAGAATATTTTTGTTTATCACAAAACTGACGCCAGCCTACTTTCTGCGTCCCAGCAAAAATTAACCGCGTCAGACAACCAGACTGCCCCAACATTTCCTTAAGCTTCGCATAAAAACGCTCATAAATTCTTGGTACAGATACCAAGATAGTTGGTTTAATCAACTTCAAATCTTCGGCAATTTGCGCCACGGACCTAACGTAAGCGACGCAACTACCGGCTGCAATCGCGAGATAGTAGCCAATCGTGCGTTCAAAAGTATGAGAAAGTGGCAAAAAAGAAAGAAACACATCATTTTCATTAACAGAAACCAAAGCCAAAATTGCTTTGACATTCGACAAAACATTGGCATGAGTCAGCATCACCCCTTTAGGCTTTCCTGTTGTTCCAGAAGTGTAGACAATCGCTGCTAAAGCATCGCCGGATAGCTCGGACAATGCCAATGAATCAAAATCATCTGCTTTTTGCAAGACATTCGATATGTTTTTCGGAGTTAACCAATTATCTAAGGTAACAACAGAAACTGAAGACGATACTAGCGATGTTGATAATGCTGGTGATGTTGGCGGCTTATGTAAAAGTTCACCTTCTTTTTTGATCGCTATAACGACTAACTTTAATGCAGGCATAGACTGACCAACATTAGCAATTGCATCCCACTGAGCACGAGTAGATAACACCAACACTGATGCATCACAATCCCGCAAAATGTAAGCAATACTTTCCGGATTATCAATCGCATGCATAGGAACAGGCACCATCCCCAAAGCAAGGCTAGACTGATCAATACAAACTGCATTTGTACTATTAGGTAACAAAATTCCGACACGCGCCCCCTGCGGCAAATTCAACCTCTCAAGCGCACTCCTCCATTGTTCAACCCGAGCAGCCATTTGCAACCATGTATAGCTCACCCACTCATTCAAATCTTGATCAAATTCTCGATAAGCCTCGACACATGGAGTTTGATGAACGCGCCAGGCAAATAAATCACCCAAAGTCTCAATTTGAGTCAAATTATCTTTTCTTACCAAAGCAGTTTGCATGAAATTCCTCTCATTCTTTCCATGACAGAACAATGCGATTAATCATATCAGGGAAAAGAAAGAAATTTTAAAAAGAAAATTTTTGCTGTTTTATGCAAACCAATTTAGCTAAAAGTAAAAATAAAAAAGCAACTATTAAGTTGCTAGTTGCTTTTTTATTCATCAAAATGAGTACTAGTATAGATAAAGATTCAATTTATCTTAATATTCCTCATCATCATCTGGTGGATTAATACGGCTATAGTCCAATTCAATATATTGTTTTTTATGATTTGGCAATAATATCAAGCGCGCAACAAAATCACGATCATCAGGCAAACTGACCTCTAACAAATAAGACCCTGGTTGCATATCGGGGACACGAAAAAAACCATTAGCATCAGTACTTTGTTCTATCTCATGCCCACGGACACGAATCAAAGCACCTGAGAATACCTGGGCATTCGTTGCATCAACGACTCTCCCCACCAATTCAGCAGCACGAACTGGCATCCATGGCAACATCAGGGCCACTAAATAAATTTTCAGGATCAATTTCAATCTGCTCAGTTCCATGATCGACTACCATCCAGCCAAAGCACCAGATTGGCGTACTTTAGAAAAAACTGTACTAGACTTATCACCACCTAAGGCTTTTGACAAACGCACATTGATATCTGTATTTTCGTAGTAACCAGCAAAATTATTCGCACCAGCACCCTCAGCTGAAATCAATACATCATCACCAGCATGCGGTGCAATTTCTACCGCACCACTAGTTTTATTTATTCCAGTTTTCACACTACGAGTAGGCATATTACCTGTCATTAATAAACCTTCTGGTTGACGCTTAGCACTAGGTATGGCGGTGCGTACGACTTTCTTACCATTTTCATTTATACCAGAAGGATTAGGTTTCAATGGCTGATAATTGGTCAAAAAGGTCGTGCTATAAGTGGGATGTGCACCACCACCCAAAATCAATTTAATGGCAGGATCTGGATCATCAGGGAAACCATCGCCATTTTTGTCTGCATAAGTTGGGAAAGTCGCATCGTTGAAAGTACCTATTGCATCTTGTAAAGCACAAGGCCTATCTTTATCAGCCGCTGACCCCAAAATAATAGGATAATTACCGTCAGTAGTAGTGAAACAAGTACCACTTGCACTCGCTTTTACCAATTCATCAGTTAATGCCACCCCGATAATCGTTTCTGGCTGTGCATGATCAGATGTCATGACCACCAATGCTTTTTTATCATTCGCAAAACGTTTCGTCGTAGCAGCAATGGTATTATCAAGTTCAATCACTTCAAAAATGGCACGATCATATTCCATCATGTGTCCAAATTTATCAGATTGCGATTGCTCAACTAATAACATCCAACCCGGATCCTTTGGATTGTCCTTTTTTGCTAAAGTATCAAGGACAGTTATTGCTTTTTCAACCATCTCAGCCTTCATTGGTACCTTACGGAAACAATCAGCAATCAATGCTCCACAGCCGGTACCTTTTGGAGGAGTAACGTTCATACCAATTTCGGTGTCATTAACACCTTTACCACGAATTTTTGCGGCTCCACGAGCAATCAAACGATCAATTACACCAGGTATATTATCTGGCCCCAAACCACTGGAAGTTGTACGAAACTCCCCCGTAAAAATACCAAGTATCTTTTTGTCATTAGGCGCATTCTGCAATTCATCAACATTATGGACGACACTGTAACCTTTAGCAGGTGCAACATCAGCCATTAAGTCGACATCTTTACGCCCACCTTTTTCGTATTGATAAAAATTTTTCAGATCAGGGTTTTTTTCACTCATCCAATACGCAGCCCCGCCACCCATTAATACATCAAGTGGTTTGGACAATTCAGCCAAAGAAGTATAACCAGTCTTTTTGAGTGCTGTATTATCATCGTAATAACCTATCATTTGCTGAGCAATATTTACGTAGTCACGACGTGAGCGGTTATGCGCCTGCACAACGGCCGGCGTAGCATCAACTAAAAACGCATCCGTAACAACACCAATTTTCCAACCATGTACACGCTTCATGTACTCAAATATAGTCTCAATACGTGGATTGTCTACCAAATTTTCCGGTGTATTATCAACCGCAACCTGAACAGCATTATTTGATTGCTTCATACCACTGATAGGGCTTGCCATCCCTGGAGATGAGTCCGTGATAATACTGTCAAAAGCAGTTGTACGACTAACGCCATGAAAAGACATTTTTTCTATGGCGAGGGGCTCTTTTACTCTCCCTTCAAAAGCGCCTTTTCCGACAATTCTCGCAGCAGTTCGCATTGGCAATCCTGTACCGTCAGCCAAGAAAAATACAAGCTTATTTGCGGCACCATGGGCTTTAGGATCGGGGGCAGCAGCAACATTGTAGTAATTCACAATCGTCCGTTCCACTCCGTCAACCAATACCGTAGCCTCAACTTTGTACTGACCTTGTTTATCAAAATTCAAATTACGAGCAGTAGCACCATATAACAAGTTACTCTGAGGCGTCCCTGATTCCGGCCCTTGACCTTGCCTTGCAACACGCTGCAAGAATGCAGATGTAAAATCTTTACCGTTCACCAACAAACGTTTAAGTTCAGGTGGGGATTGCGCAGGAATCTGAGTTTCAATACGAAGATCAAAACGTTGGCCAGCAAACAAACTTGTATTTTGTGGTGGAGCAATACGCAAACCAGTTTCTGGCTCAGCATGCATCACAAAATCAGCCAGCTTATTACCAAAGTAAATTGGATCAACGGCATTCCGTGTCTTACCATCACTCAAAAAAGGAGCATCATCATCCAAACCAGCATTCGCATCCAAAACAAAACAACCACTCGCAAACAGAGATGTTATTAACAAAGTCAAACACTTAGATGACATAAAAATCCTTACAATCTTAAAAATTACGTATCGCAAATAATCAGTTTAAGGAAAAAATTTATTCCCAGTACGTGCGGCTGCTTCATAAACCTTTGGCAATTCAAACCCACGCGCTTTCATTTTTGATTCACTCATAGTAAGAACGAATTGTGTAGAAGACACTATTGGTATTTGGTTTGGGCGAACACCCTCTAAAATTATTTTTAATGCCATTTTTGCTGGCACCTCCCCTTGCTCATAGGGTGATGTTCCAACTGCTAACATTCCACCTTCCTCAGAGTAAAATCCATTACCAGAAAAAACAGGAACTTTAGAATTTTTTTCAGTCCAGCTTACCGCTTCTTTTACTGAAACCAAGTTCTTAGTCGATGTTTTCTCAGTTGTTGGACGAGTCAATTGGCGATAATTTGTCAACATAATGACATCAGATGTTGTACCCATTTTTTTGATAGCTTCTTGCCACTCAGCAAACGTTTCAACTTGCGTAACACCTAAAAACTGGACCGGCCCCCAATCAAATTTTTTGACTTGTTTAATATCACCCTGCGTAGTAGCAGAATAATCACCTATAAAAGAAAGCCTTACAGGACGTCCAAGAGACTTGAAGTTAACCGCGACTTGAAGCGCCTCACGTATTGCAGGAAGAGGTAGACGCTCTAACAAACCCGTGACGTTATTCGCTTTATCAAAACCATAATCTTTTGCTTCTTTGTTGACGCCAGTAAAAACAATCTTTATTTTCGGATCATTAACAAAATACTTAGTTACATACTCCTGGGCATCATCATCTACAGCAATAATGACATCAGGCTTTATTTTTTCAATAACATGACGGGCAGCAATACCTGCACTCTTTTTATAATCTGGAAATGGATGTCGCTTAGTATCCATGTAATACCAACGTACTTGATATTGATATTTACTATTCAATACACGGTTTAAACCAATATTAATGTCTTTAACCCAAGAATAATCAGTGGCATAACTATGCAAAATCAAAATAGTAGGCCTGGTCATATTTAACCAGCCAAACCACCCTAGTGACAGGATCAAAAACAAAGCGATAATAAACCCTTCTATACTAATCTTCTTCATAACAATCCTAATATTTTCCAATAAGGTAACGATGCATATACTGCAAGCAATCTGGCAAAGTTAAGCAGTGCATTAAAAAGTAAAAATGATTTCTCGTTATACAAGGGAGTCTCGCGATTGACCTCTTGTAATTGTAAGTAATAAGTACATTGATACGGAAAAAACCAACCATCACAAAAAATAAGAATAATGAATCCCATCACCCAAGCATTGATACCACTAGCAGCCGCTAAAGGCATCAACAGTGCTCCGAGAATAACGATTGTGGCATTTAAAGGTACGGCCAACCTAAGGACACTGATAACAAAAAATAGTATCAAAATAAACAACTTAAAGTTTTGACGCATATAATCGCCAAGACCCGGCAACATTGTTCCCAGAATATTATCTAAACCCAGGTAACTAAAAGCAGCAATAATTCCAGTAATACCACATAAATAAAGTAAAAACGTCCAGTCTACTTTTTCTTTTAATTCTTTTTTGTGTAATGTTCCACACAATAACAAACCAAACATCATAGCGAACCCTAACCATGGCGGGGATACTTTATGTATTGAACTGGTAACAATTCCGAAAAACATAAAAAGTACACCAGCGATCGCAGACCACTCCCGTGAGTTAAGTTTGCCAAGTAGCGCTAATTGATCAGCCACCCTTTCTTTAGGTAATACTGGCAACTCCTTACTACGAAACAAAAACATGACACCCAAACCATTAATAGCGATCAATACAACAGCCGCCACTATTGAGGCCATTAACCAAGTCATCCATTGAAAATGATCTTGATCTTGTGGTGACAACAATCCATAAATTGCATAGTTAACGGATTTACTAGTCAGAATCATTGCAGAAAATAAACTAATACCACCAAAACAAGCAATTGCTAAGCGCGTTGCTGCCACACCTTGTTTCTTAAAATGCAAACTTTCTACCATGTCCGCAAAGAAAGGGGTGACTAAAGCAACCCGACCATTAGCTGTAGGTATAATCGGAGTCAAAACAGTACCAGTCATAAATAAACCGACAAACTGCCAAAACTGAGTGTTAGGCAAGCGCATCAGTAAATTAAGCATAAGACGATAGCTAAGTCCCGAACTAACTACAACTGCACCTAACGCCAGTGTACTTAACGCCATTAAAAATCCATCAGATGCGAAACCAGACAAAATAACTGGCGCCGGCACTAGACCTGTAATAAAAGCAGCAGTCAATGCAAAAATACCCGGTATGTAATCATCGACCAGATTAAACATCCACATAGCAATAGTACTAGAGAAAATTGCCAAAAACATAACCGCATTATGCTCCAAAGCCAAATTATGCCCAAACTTCAATACCAAAATAGGAGCAATCAATGTCGACAGCCAACCCAAAATATGAATTGAATCACGCTTAGTTGTTTCGACTACAGGCACTACCTTCTCATGTCTTTCTAATTTTTCACCGGATAAGTGGCTAGTCAAAGAAAAAAGAAAGTCGGTTTTTAGCATCGGACTAGATGCAACCAGAGCCATCATGGCTTCACGAGGTATAGACAAGACCGTTACGGCAGATTTTGCAATGGCACTCGTTAGGTAATACTCGCTATCAGAAGCTGTTTCCTCACCAAAACGGCCATGCATTAAGTCAAATTCACGCCCTTGCGGGGTAATAAGCGTAACCTGTCCACTTAGCAACAAATAAAAATTCTCCGCTAAAGCGCCAGTTTGATAAATTTTATCGCCAGCGTTAAAACGCTCCTCAACAACATGAGACATTAAATGGGCCAAACTAGATGCATCACTTTTAGAAAGAATATCATCATTGACAAGAGTTTCTATTACATTTGTTTTGGATGACATTACTGGTGTCCCATCATATAAAGTAAAAATAAATCAAAAAAATAAAGAACTATATTTCGCGTATATTGAAATAAACAATATAGAGAACTAAAACGATGAGCAATATGACTAAGCTTATTTATTAGACTTACAAAAGCCTAAGGAACCATCTGGCATTTTTGCATTGCAAAAATTAGTGTTTTCATTAAAAACACTACCCAAATCAACACCTGTCAAATCTGCTCCAGATAAATCGGTATCTTCGAGATTTGCACTATTTAACTTAGCACCAACTAGTATCGCATTATGTAAATTCGCCTGGCGCAGATTTGTTAATTCAAGCACTGCGCCTGATAAATCTGCAGCAACCAATTTAGCACCCCGTAGATTAGCACCTGTCAAATTAATACTTTTCAGATTAGCGCCATTCAGATTGACTCCTGGCATACTTGCGCCATTAAAATTAGCTTCACGCAAATTAGCACGTTGCATATCAGCACTACGAAATATGCTATCAATTGCAAACGCACGCGGCATTATTGCACCCACCATAGATGCTGCAGTTAAATTAGCCGCTGACAATTCAGCTGCTTCCAACAACGTATTATTCAAATTAGCGAAAGACATATCAGCACCAAGTAAAGTTGCTCCTTGCAAATTTGCATCTTGCAAAGACGCTTTAGATAAGTTTGCACCGCTTAAATCAGCATTCCTCATTTGAGCATTAATTAAAATAGCACTCTCAAAAGATGAACCAATCAACTGACTGTTATTAAAATTGGTATTAAACAAATAGGCGGCTGTCAAATTTGCTCCCGGAAAATCAAGATTAGCAAATGACTGATAACGTAAGTTGCACTGAACACAACGATGTGTTGATTTAAAAGTCTCCGCATTACCATCACCAACTGACGCTTTTAATAAAACAGCAGCAGTAATTTGAAATGGGAAAAATGCCAAAAATAAAGCAATACATTTAAGCCAACACTTTTTGGTAAGCATTTCATTACTCACAATATTTAATATCATTTATCAATAAACAAGGAAATTAAGCGCCATTTTTAGACGATCAAGAGCCGTTTCCTGCCTATCCCATTTTTCCAATGTAACATCACCAGTTCTAAACTCACGATAAATTGAAGAGACATTTAAATGGTTAAATACCGAAGCCATATTTGGATAAGGTTTAAACCAATCACCATAACGTGCTCGCAACTCCTTCATGCTCGCAGAATCATCACCCATCTCCCCTTCGCTTGCTATTATTTCATCGGAGCGATACGTATACTGAGGCATTCTTGGCGTAATGAGCATTAAGACAGAACGCTGAAAATCAGAAGTATTTTGATTCGAAAACAAATATTGCACACCAGGAATACTTTGCAAGCCTGGCACACCATCGCGTACTCTAGACACTTCTTTTTCGCTTAAACCACCCAGCACCAAAGTTTCGCCAAAATTCATAACCACATTAGCATTAACCATAATTTTCGACATATCAATTTTGTACGTAAACTGAACGTCTGGGCTAGGTGCCTTTAGATATGTACGCTGCGCATCAACGACTAATTTTATTTTTCCACCATCCATAAAAGTCGGCGTAATTGCCAACTTAACACCGATTTCTTTCTCAATTGCTACGGGATTACCACCAGATGTTCCCGAAGACACCACGGCAGCACTTAACTGCGAACCAGAAAAGAATTCAGATTTAACGCCATGCAATGCCGCCAATGTCGGGCGCGCCAATACTTCATTCAAATTGCTATTGGAATTGGCAATGTTTAAAGAATAAGTCAGCGCGGGAATATTAATAGCACGTGTCAAAACACTACTCTCATTACTGCTCCCACCAGTTTCAGTCGAAGTAAAGGTCTTAGAAAAACCAGCAGTCCCATCTTTAGTACCAAACTGCAATGTTAATGCGCTCAACAAATTCACTCCCTTACGGGTCCCAAGTGTATCTTCTGTTTTCATGATCACGACATCAACCAAAACCATTCGCTGATCATTAGGAATTTTTATCCCAGACGGTACATCATTGGTTGCAGCCATCGCATTCGTTGGCGGCACAACAGCAGGCGGTAAAGATGCTGAATTTTGCACACTTGATGCGGCAGAAACCGGCGTTGGTGGCACAACAGTAGGCGGTAAAGATGCTGAATTTTGCACATCTGGCGCGGCAGCAACTGGTACTGCGCTAATATTTTGTGCTACATCAGCACCAGCTCCCGGCCGCCCCCCATCACCGTCCGGTGGTATGTCACCAATCGGAGCCACGACACCGCCTGCGACCACACCATTAGCATCTGCAGGCATTTGTGTTTTAATAAACCTTGGCGTGGATAAGGGTGCCGTTCCTTTCATCAGAACCGTCGAACCTTCCTGGGCTTTAGATTCTCCACGCACAACCGCCCAATGCCGAACACGTTCCTTGGTACGTTTAAATTCATCAGGATCAGGATTAGTTGCTTGATACAATAAAAGCGAGTCTTGGGCCTCATTAGGTCGACCAAGTGCGGCATAAATAATCGCCGACAAACGCAAAATCTGCGGATCATTGTGATTTAAACGACGCAAACGATCAATACACACTGCCGCAGTAACTGGATCACCGGAATAGTAAGACGCTGCAACCATACGAAACAGCACTTCCTCATCATCTTCCCGAAACAACAAAACTTCAGCTAATTCTTTCTTGGCCGCACGATAATTGCGCTTTTCAAAATGCAACAAACCCAAAAAATAATGGGCAATCCAATTAGACTGGTCAAATTTTATCGATAGACCATAGCCTTGCTCTGCCAAATCCAACATTTGAGCATCACCATTTTGAGCCATCAAGTGATAGACAAACGCATTAAAAAATTGCAAATACGAATTAGTTGGATCTAACTGAAGAGCCGCATTCATTTGAGATGATCCCTCTTCAAGACGACCTTGACTAACCAATTCAATCGCTTTTATTGCTTTCACCTTATGTTCGCTATTAACGCGATCTTTAGGCACTGAAGCCAGCAATTTAGAAAAATCTGCACCAAAAGGACGCACAATACCCAAATTTGAACCCGAATCAAAAGACCAATTGGATGCACCCACAGGAATTTGCGTAAAAGTCAATACTGCAGCTGCCACCGCAAGTTGCAAAATAGATTTCTTTGGCAATATACGCATTAGTGATTTATTAACACAAACAGATTTCATTGGATTAATCAGCATAAGGGAGAACTAAGCTTCTAGTTTTTAAATATTGAAGTACGCCAGAATGTAAAGGGATAGTAATACCATCCTTAAACATGTCATCTGGATTTAAATCACGTAATGCAGGATCAAATTTTTTTAATTCATCAAGCTTACTCATGATAATAGACACAAAACGGGAAACAGATTCATCACTCACATTTTTACGTGTCACAAGCATTGCCTTATACCCAAAAGATACGATGCTATCAGGATGACCGAAATACGTTCCACCCGGTATGGAAAGACGAGTCATTAGTGGATTCGCTGCAATAACCTTACTCACCAAAGACTCAGAAATAGGGACAATACGGCCACCACACTCTTCTATCAAACGTCGATAGAAAGGTGCACCGTTCCCTAAGGCCTGAACTACGATATCAACTTTTCCTTTACAAAAAGCATCCGTTACTTGTGCTGTTCCCAATTGGCTGACCGATGAAAAATCGCTCTCTTTCAATCCTAAATTTTTTAACAATCCTTCAACAATAGTACGCTGCCCAGAACCACGATTACCAAAATTAATAGTATGTCCAGCCAACTGCGATGTATCACTTATTTTTGCTTCGCGTCTAGAAATGATGAGAACTGGGGTGGCATACAAAGACATGACTGCGCGCAAATCATTATCTGGATTAGCGTCAGTATTCTTAACCATAGATTCTGCATAAGCGATATCTGAACCCGTCATTCCCATTGTTAATTCACCATGGGAAACTGCCTTAGGATTATACTCAGCCCCTACAGTACGATATGCCACACAGCGTAACAGACTCGTTTTTCTCTCTTCATTAACTAGCTCGCAGATTTTAGACCCTATAGGATAAAAGCTACCGCTAGCCGATGCTGTACCCAATGAAATCAATTTATTACGGAAATCCCCTTCACTGCCAGCCCAAACAGGAAGAGCATGAACAGAAAGCAAGGCAACAAAAGGAAAAACATAACGATAAAATTTCTTTTGGAAATTCAATCTAATTTTGACACATTCAATCATATTAACAATCTCATTATCGATTTATTATCGAACATCTTGTCCAAAAGTATCCAAAAAACTCTTTCGATAGTCAAGAGAAATATTTATTAAAAGCAATAAAAAACTGTCAATCATATTAAACCAATAGAACTAATCCTTGCCACGTGCTTCAATTAACTCCCATTTCTCTAAATTTTCCAATAACAACAAATCAATTTCAGCAAATCGAGATTGAAGTTGTTTGACCTCATTAGCCTGATTTTTATACAAATCTGGATCGGATAACTTGTCAGAAATCGCCTTTTGCTCTGCTTCCAAATTGGCGATCAATACTGGCAATTGCACAAGCTCTTGCTGCTCTTTATAACTCAACTTTTTTTGCTTGATTGTCGTTGGTGTCTTAGTTGATGTTGGTGTTGGCGTCTTTACCGTTCCCTGGGTAGCATTTACTTGTACAGTATTCGTTGGGCGCATCCGCTCCCAATCTGTATAACCACCGACATATTCGCGCCATGCACCATTCCCTTCAGAAACGATCACTTGAGTGACTACGTTATCCAAAAAGGTACGATCATGGCTGACCAAAAACACGGTGCCGTCATACTCTTCCAATAACTCCTCTAATAACTCAAGCGTCTCAATATCCAAATCATTGGTCGGCTCATCTAGCACCAACACGTTGGCAGGTTTGGCGAATAAACGAGCCAGTAGCAAACGATTGCGCTCCCCACCAGAAAGCGATTTCACTGGCGAGCGAGCGCGTTCTGGTGCAAATAAAAAATCATTCAAATAAGTCATCACGTGCTTACGTTGACCATTGATCTCCACCCAATCACTTCCAGGCGAAATGGTATCCAGCAAATTGGCTTCTTCATTTAATTGCATACGCATTTGATCAAAATACGCAATTTGCAACTTGGTGCCTAACTTGATTGTGCCGACATCGGCATGTTCTTGTCCTAAAATCAACTTCAGTAACGTAGTCTTCCCTACCCCATTGGCGCCGATCAAACCAACTTTGTCGCCACGTAAAATCGTGGCGGTAAAGTTTTGCACAATCTTCTTTTCCCCATAATGCTTACTGACATTTTCCAGTTCAGCGACGATCTTGCCTGAACGCTCTCCCGCAGACACATCCAGTTTGACTTGGCCTTGTCGCTCACGACGCTGAGCACGTTCGACACGCAACGCTTCTAATCTTTTAACACGTCCTTCATCACGCACGCGCCTGGCTTTAACGCCTTTACGTATCCACACTTCTTCTTGTGCTAAAAATTTATCAAACTTGGCATTTTCGACTTCTTCGTTCACCAATTGTTCTGCTTTACGAGTTTGATAAGTACTGAAATTACCTGGAAAAGAGGTCAATTTGCCACGATCAAGCTCAATAATACGGGTTGCCACATTATCCAAAAAACTACGATCATGCGTGATAAACAGGACACTTCCTCTGTAATCGCGCAGCAGATTTTCCAGCCAAAGAATCGAACTAAAATCTAAATGGTTAGTCGGCTCATCCAACAGTAATACATCCGGCGCACTTACCAGTGCACAAGCCAATGCCACTCGTTTTTGCATCCCACCCGACAAGGCGCCCATCAAAGCGGCTCCCTGCAAATTCAACCGATCCAATGTCGTTTCCACCCGATGCTTAATATTCCAGGCATCGGCGGCGTCTAATTTGACTTGGATTTCATGCATCCTGTCCATCAAAGCGTCATCATCGTCACCGCCAAACTGCGTGGTTAATGCATCGTATTCGTTCAGCAAAGCTTGAAAATCCCCAATACCCGCCGCAACAGCATCAAACACTGACATGTCTGGCGAAAATTGTGGCTCTTGCGCCACATATGCAATCTTGACTCCTTGCTGCATGACCAGCAAACCATCGTCCAGCTTAGATGTTTTGGCAATAATTTTTAACAAAGAAGATTTGCCCGTGCCGTTACGTCCAATCAAACCAACGCGCTCCATTGTTTCCAATGAAAAATCAGCGTGATCAAGCAACGCAACATGGCCGAACGCCAGTTGTGCATCAGAAAGAGAAATGACTGCCATAAAATTTAAATATTTGGATAGGGAAAAAGAAAGCCCGCATTGTACGGGCATGCCAAGATGCAAGTCTATGCCGCGACAACAGATGACTTTAGAACGGAAATCGGATTTTATCCACCGCCAAGCTCAGTTATAATTCCCACTCGTTCTAACTTTTGAACACTAACGTCACCCTCTCCGTAGCACAATGGATAGTGCACATGCCTCCTAAGCGTGGGATACAGGTTCGATTCCTGTCGGAGGGACCAAGATGACGTATTGTTAATTTCCACGCAAATACGTTAATACTGAAAATCAATCATTTTCAGTCATAGACAAAGACAACATCCGCTCCACATAACGAGCAATCAAATCCACTTCAAGATTGACCAAATCGCCAGATTGCAGATGTTTTAACGTAGTAACAGCCATGGTGTGGGGAATGATGTTGATGGAGAAACGGCAAACCGCATTTGTCACATTTACTGCATTTTCCGACGTTGAGGATTCATCAATATCCAGGATGTGATTGATAGTCAGCGCGACACCATTCACCACGACAGAAGCCTTATAGGCCAGATATTTCGCCAACGATTGCGGAGCATCAATGACTAACTCCCATGACTCGCCCACTGGTGCGAATTTGTGGACTCTACCCAAGCCATCGACGTGACCAGATACCAAATGGCCGCCCAGCCTGTCGGCTAGGGTCAATGCTTTTTCGAGATTGACTTCATGTAGCTGATCCAATCCCACAGTGCAACCCAAACTGGCACGTGACACATCGACGATAAAACCTTGAGCAGTTTTTTCCACCACGGTCATGCAGGCGCCGTTAATGGCAATCGAATCGCCTAAACGCACATCGTCCATAGGCAAACTGCCTGCTGCGATGGAAAGGCGGACACCAGCGTTTGCGGCGCCACCTAAAATTTGAACATCAATGATCTGACCAATGGCTGCGACGATACCTGTAAACATAAGATTATTTAAAAACAAAGAGATTTATAAAAATAATAATTTAAAACCCCGGATGAAGGCGCGCAAGTATACGGATATCCTCCCCGATTTTCTTGACCTCGTGAAAATTGAGCGACAACTTATCTTCTAGGCTAGCAATCTCCGGCAGATCAAACATGCCAAGCCCCGGCCCTAACACACTGGGCGCAAGGTAAATCAACAACTCATCCACGCATCCATCACGTAGCAAGGCACCATTTAATTTGGCACCGGCCTCAATGTGTAATTCGTTAATCGCACGCTTGCCCAATTCCAACATCAATTGCGGTAAATCCACTTTGCCATGCGTATTGGGTAGCACGATAACTTCAGCACCCGGCTCTTCTAAAGCGGCTTGTTTTTCTGCGTCGTTGATTGCTGTGACGATCAAGGTATTACCACCAAGCAATACACGCGCATTGGGCGATATTTTCAACTGGCTATCGACTACGATGCGCTGTGGTTGTGGGGTAGACAAAGTATTTTGTGCACTCACATCAAGTCGCACGGTCAATTGCGGATCATCTTCTTTGACCGTCCCTATCCCCGTCAAAATAGCACCAGCACGCGCACGCCAAACGTGCCCATCTTCACGCGCTTGTTGCGATGTAATCCATTGACTTTGGCCATTTAGCAAAGCCGTTTTGCCGTCCAAACTGGCGGCGACTTTCATCCTGACCCAAGGTTTGCCACGCTGCATGCGTGAGAGAAATCCGAGATTCATTTCCCGTGCGGCTTCGCTCAACACGCCGACTTCAACGTCTATGCCAGCGGCTTTCAGCCTTGCCAAGCCTGTTCCGGCGACTAACGGATTCGGGTCTTCGATGGCGGCCACCACTTTTGCGATACCCGCTTGAATCAACGCCTCGGTGCAAGGCGGCGTGCGGCCAAAGTGGTTACAGGGCTCCAGCGTGACGTACACCGTTGCTCCTTGCACATCATGTCCTTTGGCACGGGCGTCTTTTAACGCTTGGATTTCAGCATGATCACTGCCTACTTTTTGGGTGTAGCCAACACCGATGACGGTGTGGTTTTTGACGATGACGCAGCCGACTCTGGGATTGGGTGCGGTATCGGGGGTGCAGCATTCGGCAAGCTTTAGGGCTTGCTGCATGTATTCGTATTCGTGGATAGAGTTCATGGCCGTATTGTAATCCGACCTTCAACTTTATTAATTGGCCCAACATGATTCAACAGTTGCTGTATGCGTACCGCTTACACCACGCAATCCGGTTTGATCCAAGGTCAACGTGCCACATTGATCGGTTTGCACCGGTACTGCTTGCAAGGTGTAACTGGTCGCGGTTGTGCCTGGTAGGACGCTGTGGCGATATTTTTCTGTGCCGGAAATGGGTGATTTGGACAGAGAGGTCGGCAGCACGGGTTCTTGTCCTGCATTCAAATAACTGTTGTTCAAGGTAAATTGCTGCTCCATCCAGTTCTGGGCCTGTAATAAGACAGATTTGGCTTCCATACGAGCGGTGCGCTGGACGTATTCGCGGTAATGAAACATCGCAGTCAAGCTGAGAATAGCTACCATGGCTAGTGTGATGAGCAGTTCAACTAGTGTGTAGCCGAGCACTAGCGTCTTTTTTTCATGCATAGGCTGCCTTTAACTCACAAACAACTGATGCCAAACCCGTAACGGCGGTTTGGGTTTTATTTTTAGGGCCTGCGTTTCTGTGCTGCCATCAGCATGAAGGGCGACGACTTTTTGGGTTTTGTTTGGGATTGGCATGCCAGATTGTAAAGATGTAGAAGATGTAGCCGATGTAATCGTCAACATATTGCTGATGCCAGCAACCGAGCTCTGCATATTCATGACGCTGTATGACGACAATTCAAACACGGGCGTTTTCATCGCACCACCGGTTAGATAATCCACACCCATCAAGCGCGATTGGCTGGCATCACCACAATTTGTGTTTGTCGCATCCGAAGTTGATAGCCATAAAATATTGTCCGTCACCGCAGGTTCACCTACTGCACGCTCGCCCGGACTCAGTTTCAAATCGATAAACCAGCCGCGCTGATTGACCCAATCCACGGTGGCATTGCTCAGGCTGGCGCCACCTTGTGCAGGAGTCAGCGTTTGTTCCTGCAATGCCGTCGTGCGGAAAGCGGTAATGGGATTGGCACTCGGTTTGTCCCAAATGCCGTAAATGCTGTTGATTGAAGTATTACTATTGCTACTGCTCAGTGCGAACTCTTCAGAAACGCCCGTCCCAAACAAGATCAAATAACCACCCTTGGGATGGTAAGCAATCGCTGGTTTTTGCAGAATGGACTGGGCTTGCGCATTGCTATCTTTTGCGATGAATAAGGGACTGCCACCGTACGCCACTTTCCATTTTGTTTTGTCGGTATCGCTCAAATCAAACTTCCACAACCTTCCCTGCATATCACCGGCATACGCAGCGATCAATTCACGTTCATTGTTAAATATCAAGGCTGGTGTTGATAAGCCATTGGGTTCGCTAGCGCTAGCACTAACACTGCCGCTGCCGGTATCGATTTTTGCGATGAGATTGCCGGTAAAAATATTCACCAAATAAAGCATCGACTTTTTATTCACGCTATCCACGCCGTTGCCATAAATGGCAGCCCATTCACCATTGCGCAAGCGCACCACCACGCCCTTGCCCAGCACATATCCCTGGTCATCATCGCTAGTGGCGCTTTTTTCCCATAACACGTTGATGCCAGTTGGCGTCGTCACATCCAGCGCAAATACACTTTTGGCGCCGGCTCCGGTCGAACCAAGCAACACGGTTTTCCAACCATTGCTATTACCGTTAGAAAAATAAGCATCCCCCTCACTCAATTGCCCATCAACAAAATATTGATGCACATAGTTGGGATCGCTTAGTTTTTTCAAATTGAGATACACCGCATTCGGGATAAAAGCGAATTGCTCCACGCCAGTTGCGGCATCAAAACCATGCAACATGCCATCATTAGCGCCCACGTACACCATGGGACTGCGCGATTCCTTGGTTTTCATAAAAGCGCGATACAGCGTCCCGCCACCTTGCGCGCTGGGGATGGCTTGATAGGCGAAATTACTTTTCTGCACATAAACAGGTGATGAATGCACGATGTCACCCAGCTTATTGGTGCGAGTACGATAAATCCCGCTGGTTTGCCCAACTTCCTGCCCAGCGTATCCCTTCAAATAACGCAACACATCTTCCGATCCCAAAGCTGTTTTTTGCGCTTCGCTTAAGTTAGCCCAATCAAAAATGACTGCCGCATTGCTGCCATTCCAGGTCACGATATTACGTTTATCCCACGCTGGTAAAACGGTGGCTGCGTCCCATGATGGCGTCGTACTCACCACACCAGAGGCGCTCACGGAATACGCTTTTAGATGCCCCGACCAATTATTGGATTCAAAACTTGAGACGTAACTGAAAGATTGCGCTTGCGCTGACTGATTGAAATAAAGCGCCATACCAGTCGCTGTCACGCTATTACATGTGATTGGAGTTTGCGATAACTCAGCGCGAGAGAAATTGGATAGGAAACTAAGTAAGCCAAGCAAAAGCATCAACATCAAAAAAACAATGCGCTTAACAATTTGATTCAAGATAATTTTTTTGCACATCATCATTTATCCAAAATTTTCTATTAACACCGTCGTCCCCGAGTGCTTTAGTCGAGGATCCAGTGTCTTTTAGCTACAAACAACGAAAGACGCTGGATTCCCGCCTAAACCAGCGGGAACGACGGGGAAATTGAGGTTAATAGGTAATCTTGGTACATCAAAGCACCAAATAACTTTGCAACAATACGACGCTGTTTGAATGACTACCCACACCACGCGCGGTGATACGAAATTGCGATTTCGCATCTTTTTCATCAGGCGATAACGGGCTAAATAACGCATCCATTTGCTCCACCATGCAGCGCGGACGTGCATCCAGCGGATCGCTGATTGCGTTTAAATTTTGCACCACTAAGGCAGGTAATACAGGTGATTGAGTAGAGAAAGCATCATCCTTCCAAAAAGATTCAACTTCCCAATAATTCTTTCCATCATTAGTTCCACCAGATATCGGCCCTGGATCATGAAACCTCACGCCAGCCGCCAATGCGATGGCAGAACCGGCTTGAATGTAATTTTCACAAAAACGCAAAGCCTGCTCGGCGGCCTGAAAAGCAAGTTGCTGGCTACGAAAATTGCCCGCCATTCTTTCTTCCAAGGTCGCATTACGTACCGCCGCAATGCCCAACGCCATCAAGATGACGAGAAAAATCAGCACCATGGCCAGCACCACGCCTTTTTGTGTGGTTTGCATATCGCGCATTATTCGTATGATTAGTAGGCCAAAAGACTGCTGGCCGCTCGATTGCGCAAGGTGAACACGCTACTCAACACAGCGTGCAATTTGCGATCTGTAGCGGATGCGGTTTGCCGGGTGCCATTGCAATCGGTAAAAACCTGCGGTTTGGATGCTTGAGAGGCAACCGGCGCAATCGAATTGGCACTGCTGATTTGCAGACATATCGCCACGCTGACGACATTTTTGAAATCGATACCAGTCGCGGTGCTGACGAAATAATCCGCAACCTGATCCCCGTTCGTATCGACCCCATACGTCAAGCGCATATCCTCCACAT
>CAZCIX010000033.1:0-20298 GCA_964498835.1 uncultured Burkholderiaceae bacterium
TTCTAGTTGATCTGATTGAATGGGAGTGCAAGAATTCTCTTTGATTGCTTGTGCTAATGCCACATGTTTTGGCTCTTCGCTCAAATCCGGATTGACAAAATTATTTGAAACTGACAAGAAACTGATAGCAGCGGCAGAAATCATTGGCATTGACTTTATTTGTTGCAATATATGAATGCAAAATTGACAATATTGTTGTCAATTATAAAACCTATTGGCGCACATTTTCAATTTATTTCTGATGTGAGTTTTACCGATGTAGTTATCTAGCAAATGAGCTTCATCAACACTACAAAGCTGGTGACAAGCACGTCTAAGCGATGGTACGGTTAATTAGGTGATTCTTAATAAAATAGTACCCGCAACAAAAGCCAATAAACACTCTGGGCTAAGCCGAGGCAATCCACTCCAGCAAAGGAACAGTGGCTGGCAACAATGGGCTAACCGATACCTGGCCCTGCCAGGCAAAGGCCTGACCTTCCAAGCTTTGTGGTTCACCTTGCCATTCTCGACTGATATAAAAATGCAAGTGCACGTGCGCATGCGGATACACGTACGCGACGCCGCACCAGGCTTGTGCGGAGAGAATTTGTACGCCCAACTCTTCCAGGAATTCGCGTTTTAACGCATCCAAAATGGTTTCATTGGGTTCAACTTTGCCACCAGGAAATTCCCAATAGCCCGCATATGGTTTACCAGCTGGGCGCTGCGCCAGCAAGACGTCACCGTTCGGTTTGATGAGAATGCCGACCGCTACATCAATCGGCGAAGATAAAGACATATCGTGCAAGCTCAGCCTAACGACACTGATCAATCAAGAGCGATAATCCGCATTGATCTTCACGTATTCAGTGGACAAATCGCAGGTCCAAACAGTCGCTGAAGCGTCACCACGCGCCAGTTTGACGGAAATAGTAATTTCACTTTGCTTCATGACGCGCTGACCATCTGATTCCTGATACTCAGGATGGCGTCCGCCATCTTTGGCCACCCAAACGTCATCCAAATATAAGTTCAATTTACCGACATCAAGATCGTCTACGCCGGCATAACCAATCGCCGCCAAAATACGCCCCAAATTGGGATCAGAAGCAAAAAAAGCGGTTTTAACTAGAGGAGAATGGGCAATCGAATAGGCGATTTTGCGACATTCCTCGTTATTTTTACCCTCTTCCACTTTCACCGTAATGAATTTAGTCGCACCCTCGCCATCACGTACGATCATTTGCGCCAGCTTTTGAGCCAAGACGATGACTGCTTTTGATAAAGCCACATATTCTGGGCTATCTATGCTATCGATACGCAGTTTTGCCACGCCGCTAGCAATCAGCATGAACGAATCATTCGTTGATGTATCACCATCCACTGTAATGCAATTAAAAGAGGCATCCGCAGCCTGTTTGATCAAATGATCCAACACGGCTTGCGACACTTGTGCATCCATCGCCAAAAAACCCAACATGGTCGCCATATTCGGCTTGATCATGCCCGCACCTTTGCTGATACCAGTCAACGTAATAGTCGTACCATTAATTTGAATTGCATCCGATGCTGCTTTAGGTAAAGTATCCGTCGTCATGATCGCAGCGGCAGCATCATACCAATGATCTTCGGCCAAATTAGCGACTGCTTGTGGCAAACCAGCTGTGATTTTGGCAATCGGCAAAGGCTCCAAAATCACGCCGGTGGAAAACGGCAAGATCTGGGATGGATCGCAAGCCAATAACTCGGCTAAGGCCACACAAGTTGCTTCCGCATCCGCTAAACCTGCCGCTCCTGTACCAGCATTAGCATTGCCAGTATTCACCACCAAAGCACGCACGGGCTTAGTAACAGAGGTGCGCGCCAAATGCGTTTTACAGACCTGCACTGGAGCAGCACAAAAACGATTAGCGGTAAAAACACCTGCAACTGTTGCAGTTGGTGCCAAACGCATCACTAGCAAATCTTTACGATTCTGCTTACGAATGCCTGCCTCGGCATAACCTAGTTCAACACCCGGTACAGGCTGTAAATCAGCCACAGTGAAAGAAGGAAAATTAACTGCCATGATTCTTATTCTTTAAACCCCAATCAAACAACTACATCAAACTAAGCGACCATGGCATTGCTTATATTTCTTGCCGCTACCACACGGGCAAATATCATTACGCCCCACTTTTGGCACATCCGATTCATCTGACTCAACTTGTGCTGAAGATTGAGCATCACTAGTTGGCGCCAGTAATGCCTCTGGTGACTCCTCCGGATTGAAATCAGCATGCTGATAATGGATATTTGAGACATCTAACTGTGCCAATGCAGCTTCCGCTTCCGCCTCCATTTCTTCACGTGATCGAATAGGTAATGTCATGACAGTCTTGATGACTTCATCTTTGATCAATGCCAGCATTTGGGCAAACAGCTCAAATGCTTCACGTTTATATTCTTGCTTAGGGTTCTTTTGTGCGTAACCACGCAAATGAATTCCCTGACGTAAGTGATCTAATGCAGCCAAATGTTCACGCCAGTGACTATCGATGCTTTGTAGCATCACACTACGCTCAAAGCCAGCAAAACCTTCGTAACCGACCATGTCGACTCTGCTTTGATAGGCCTGATCAACTACGGTCAACAAACTAGACAATAATTCACGCTCATCCAAATTTGGATCTGCTTCCAGCATCGCAACAAAAGGTACGTCAAGTTGCCACTCGCTCGCCAATACATCTTGCAACGATGCAAGATCCCACTGCTCTTCCATCGAATCAAGCGGAACAAAATTACGGAAAACGTCCGTAAACACGCCATGGCGTAAGGAGGTAATCATTTCAGAAATATCGCTCGCCATCAGCAACTCATTACGCTGCTGGTAAATCACTTTGCGCTGATCGTTAGCAACATCATCATATTCCAGTAATTGCTTACGAATATCAAAATTGCGCGCCTCCACCTTACGTTGGGCAGATTCAATTGAGCGCGACACGATACCGGCCTCAATTGGCTCACCTTCTGGCATTTTTAATCTATCCATAATCGCGCGCACACGATCACCAGCAAAGATGCGCAACAATGGATCATCTAAAGACAAATAAAAACGTGAAGAACCAGGATCACCCTGACGGGCAGCACGTCCACGTAACTGATTATCGATACGACGAGATTCATGACGCTCAGTACCGATAATATGCAAACCACCAGCACCCACCACGGCATCATGTAGCGATTGCCATTCATTGCGCAATTGATTTGCTTGCGCTTCTTTTTCTGCAACGGATAAATCAGGATTTGCTTCGATGATTTGCACCTGCTTACCAACGTTACCGCCCAATACGATATCCGTACCACGACCAGCCATATTCGTTGCAATCGTAATCGCTTTGGGACGACCAGCTTGTGCAATAATTTCCGCTTCACGCGCATGCTGCTTGGCGTTCAACACATTGTGAGGCAAGTTGGCTTGCGTCAAAATTCCAGAGAGTAATTCAGAGTTCTCAATCGAAGCCGTTCCAACCAACGTGGGCTGACCACGATCGTAGCAGTCTTGAATATCTGCAAGTACAGCCTTGTATTTTTCTTGCGCTGACTTATAAACCTGATCTTGCTTGTCCTTACGCTGGTTGGGGCGGTTTTGTGGAATAACCACTGTTTCCAAACCATAAATTTCCTGGAATTCGTACGCTTCAGTATCTGCTGTCCCCGTCATTCCAGACAATTTGGTATACATACGGAAATAGTTCTGAAACGTAATCGATGCCAAAGTTTGATTTTCATTTTGAATCTTGACACCTTCTTTAGCCTCTACCGCCTGATGCAAACCATCAGACCAACGCCGCCCAGTCATCAAACGACCAGTGAATTCATCAACGATCACAATTTCATTGTTTTGCACCACATAATGCTGATCCTTGAAATACAGGGTATGCGCGCGCAGAGCCGCATACAAATGATGAATCAGGGTAATGTTGGCCGCATCGTAAAGCGATGCACCTTCTGGCAACAAGCCCATCTCCATCAATATTTTTTCAGCCTTGTCATGCCCTGCTTCGGTCAACAAGACTTGATGTGATTTTTCATCTTTAATGTAATCACCCGGCACTTCAATAATACCCTTACCATCGGGAGTTTCTTCTCCAATCTGCAAAGTCAACAAAGCAGGCAGACTATTGAGCTTAAGATAAAGTGCATTGTGATCTTCGGCCTGACCGGAAATAATCAGCGGCGTTCTCGCTTCATCGATCAAGATGGAGTCAACTTCATCAACCACAGCAAAATTCAAACCACGCTGTACGCGCTCTTCCTCGCTGTACACCATGTTGTCACGCAAATAATCGAAACCAAATTCATTATTAGTACCGTAAGTAATATCTGCCAAATACGCTACCTGTTTATCAGCATGCTCCATTTGTGACAAATTGATACCAGTAGTCAATCCCAGCCAGCCGTAAAGCGTCCCCATCCATTCAGCATCGCGCTGCGCTAAATAATCATTCACCGTCACAACATGCACACCAGCACCAGACAAGGCATTCAAGTACGCAGGCAAAGTCGCCATCAAGGTCTTACCCTCGCCCGTACCCATTTCGGCAATTTTCCCCTCGTGCAACACCATACCGCCTATCAACTGCACATCGAAGTGACGCATTTTTAAAACACGGCGACTTGCCTCACGACAAACAGCAAAGGCTTCTGGCAACAAGTCAGACAAAGTTTCACCATTCGCAATGCGAGCCTTAAATGCCGGCGTCTTAGCCTGCAACTCGGCATCCGACAATTTTTCCATCGCCGGTTCCAACGCATTAATTGCGCGCACGGTTTTTTGATATTGTTTGATTAAACGCTGATTGCGGCTACCGAAAATCTGGGTCAGTAATGACATAGGTAAATTCTTGAAAAAAGCGCCGGAAACCCTCAAAAAATAAAGCAAGAGCCCAGCTGTGGCAAAAGAGCGAGATTTTATCACGCGTGCCCACCAAGTTTGGGCGATTAGCTAAGAAACAATAGTCGCTCAAAGAAATTCATAAAAATTCGGGAATTTTCCATCTGTACAGATTGCACTAATGAATCCGTAAGCAAAAGTAAATAGCTATACTTCTTGGTCGCTTATATTTCGCTTTAAATCACATTTTTGAAGTAAATGAAAAAATCCTCATCCAATCATCTTTTTGCCCCCACCGGCGCTACTGATTTTTTACACACGCACGACGCCATGGCGACGCTCTTGCCGACCGTTAAGCGCTTGATTGCGTTACAAGCTGATTGCAATGCTGTCTTGCCAGCCATGTTTCACGACTGTACAGTTCAGCAATTTGATGCGGGTATCGTCGTATTTTCTATGCCCAATGCTGCCTTAGCTGCGAAGCTAAAACAGCAACTACCCAAACTTCAACAAGCTTTAATGAAATCAGGCTGGCAGGTTGAGACGATAAGGTTAAAAATACAAATGCGGCCAAGTTTTGCCACACCTGCATCACCACCGTCAAAAAATTTGGTCTTACCCAAATTGGCCATCACCGCATTATCTGCATTGAGTGATGGATTAGAAAAATCGACTCGTAATGAAGCGCTTAAAGCGGCGCTTTTGAACATGGTGTCACGCCATCGTTGATGGCTCCTAACTCAACGCCCACTCTCTCGCAGTTTGGGATTGATAAGATGGCGGCGCGAATTCTACTTTGTCAAATGTGACAATTTCATACGCTTCTGGTTGCGCCAGCAAAGCACGTAATAATTGATTGTTCAAGCCATGACCTGATTTGTGTGCGGTATAACTGGCCAACAGCGGATGACCAATTAGATACAAATCACCAATTGCATCCAAGATTTTGTGGCGCACGAATTCATTTTCATAACGCAATCCATCGGCATTCAAGATGCGGTAATCATCCATCACGATCACGTTATCAACCGAACCACCGCGCGCCAATCCTAGATTCCGCAGGCTTTCCACATCTTGCATAAAACCAAATGTGCGTGCACGCGAGACGTCTTGCACATAAGACATTTCACTGAAATCAATCTCAGCAAACTGCCCGGTACTATCCACGGCAGGGTGATTGAACTCAATAAAAAAATTCAGCTTAAAACCATTAAAAGGCTCAAGGCGCGCCCATTTTCTTCGATCGCCTTGCCCTTCCGATACTTCTATCATTTGTTTGACGCGGATGAATTTTTTCGCACACTGTTGCTCTTCCAAACCAGCTTGTTGCAATAAAAAAACAAAAGAAGACGCCGACCCATCCATGATAGGAATTTCTTCTGCGCTGACATCGATATACAAATTATCGATACCCAAACCAGCGCAAGCCGACATGATGTGTTCCACAGTCGAGACTTTGGCACCATTCGACATCAAAGTAGAGGCCATTCGGGTATCGCCTACTGCCATTGCAGAAGCAGGAAAATCCACAACAGGCTGAAGATCGACACGGCGAAATACGATTCCGGTATCTGGTTCTGCTGGATGTAGAGTCAACGCAACTTTGGTGCCGGAATGCAACCCGACTCCAACGGTTTTGACCATGTGTTTGATAGTTCGTTGTTTTAACATCGTAGGATTATAGCAATTTAACACTTGTGACTTTATTCACCATAAAAAAACGGCGCCAATCTGTGAACTGGCACCGTTTTTTACTACCTAAATAAATGCGTCAAATTAATTTATTCAGCCTAATTGCTTTAACAAAGTGTCTGCGTTGGATACTTCAAATTTACCGCTTTGTTCAACGTTTAATTGCGTGACCACGCCATCTTCCACCAACATCGAATAACGCTGTGAGCGTGTACCCATGCCAAACTTGCTCAAATCCACATCCAGACCCAATGCTTTGGCATAAGTAGCATTACCGTCCGCCATCATGCGCACAACGCCGGTGGCTTTTTGATCACGGCCCCAAGCACCCATGACAAAAGCGTCATTGGCGGCAACACACCAAATCTCATCTACGCCTTTTGCCTTTAAAGCAGCAGCATGTTGCACATAACCAGGCACATGCTTCTCAGAACAAGTCGGTGTAAATGCGCCAGGTACAGCGAAAATAACGATCTTTTTACCTTTGACGCTATCCAATACATTGACACTATTTGGACCCAAAGCACACCCCTCGGTTTCAATGTCAATGAACTCTGTCAACGTCGCTTCAGGTAAGCGATCACCAATTTTAATGGTCATAAAACCCCTTATAACTTGAGAGAAATCAATCGGCTTGTTTACGCAAGAAGGCTGGAATGTCATACGTTTCCATGCCATTTTTTTCCAATGCACGCACGGTATCAGAAGCAGACTCACGACGCCATACTGCCGGAGCTTTCAGGCCATCAAATGTCGGCGCTGACGCCACGGCTGTTGCTGCCAATCCCAAACCTGTTGAAGCTACAGATGGACTCACTGCCATCACTGGCTCATTGTGAGTACCTGTACGCAACATAGGTTGCACTAATTGCATCGGCTTTTTAGCGCGCCCCAAACCCGTGGCCACCACTGTCACACGAATATCGTCGCCCATGGTGTCGTCGTAAGCAATCCCTTGTGCAATTGATGCATCAGGCGCAGCAAAAGCCCGCACTGCCGCCATGACTTCCTTAATTTCTTTACCTTTCAAACCATGGCTAGCTGTAACGTTGACCAACACACCACGCGCACCAGACAAATCGATACCATCCAACAATGGGGATGCTACAGCTTGTTCTGCTGCAATACGTGCGCGATCTGGTCCAGATGCCGTTGCGGTTCCCATCATGGCTTTACCTTGTTCGCCCATAATGGTTTTCACGTCGTTAAAGTCAACATTGATATGACCAGGCACATTGATAATTTCAGCAATCCCCGCCACAGCGTTATTCAACACATCATCCGCATGTTGCAGCCATTCCATCATGCTGTCGTCTTCGTAAATTTCCTCCAGCTTTTCATTCAAGATAATGATCAAAGAATCAACGTGCTGAGATAGCGCCTCCAAACCTTCATCGGCGATATCCATACAACGTTGCCCCTCGTAAGAAAAAGGCTTAGAAACTACGGCCACAGTCAACGCACCTAATGATTTAGCAATTTCTGCAACGATAGGGGCAGCGCCAGTACCAGTACCACCGCCCATGCCAGCAGCCAAAAACACCATATGTGCACCACGCAATGAATCTTCAATGCGGGCGCGAGACTCCTCGGCCAATTGACGACCAACTTCTGGCTTCATACCAGCACCCAAACCCGTTTCACCAATCTGAATCACGTTATGTGCTTTGGACAACAACAATGCCTGTGCATCGGTATTCGCCGCAATAAACTCAACACCAGACACACCTTTGTTAATCATGTGCTGAACAGCATTTCCTCCCGCACCACCAATACCGACCACCTTAATCACGGTACCTTGTGTTGCGCTATCTACCATATCAAATTCCATCATGTACTCCTTTATCCTAATGTGAAGATTTCAGTCGCTAAGCATCGCGCGATGTGACGGCTAGCGACTGAAAACTACAGTCCAATTAAAAAAATCAAAAAATAATTTCTAAACAACAAAAAAACCAACTAAAAACCCAATCCAAAACAAAACTTAAACCAAATTTCCATCCAAAGAACACACAAAAAGTTGCCGCAAGAAAACTCTTTACTATAATCGATAAACCCTATTTATAGGGATATGAAAGCTAAAAATTACCCAAAAACCACTCTTTCATACGCTGAACAAATGCACCTGTTGAACCTTGCTGTCTAATAACGATATGGCCACGCAAATATTGTTTTTTTGCTTCTAGCAACAACCCCAATACTGTGGAATAACGTGGGCTACGCACCACATCAGCCAATTGGCCACGATATTCTGGCGTACCTAATCGCGCCGGTTTTAAAAAAATGTCTTCCGCCAAAGCCACCATACCCGGCATTAGTGCCGAACCACCGGTCAATACGACACCGCTGGACAACACATCTTCATAACCTGATTCACGTACCACTTGATGCACCAGTGCGAACAACTCTTCAACACGTGGTTCAATCACTGCGGCCAATGCCTGTTTGGATAAACTACGTGGACCACGATCACCTAAACCCGGAACCTCCAAATTCTCTGTCGCATCTGCCAACTCCTGCTTAGCGACGCCATAACGTAATTTAATCTCTTCCGCCTCAGAAGTCGGCGTGCGCAACGCCATCGCAATATCGTTGGTGATTTGATCACCCGCAATCGGGATCACGGCGGTATGGCGAATTGCACCTTCCGTAAAAATCGCAACATCAGTGGTACCGCCACCGATATCAATCAACACCACTCCTAACTCTTTTTCATCCAACGTCAACACCGCATCAGCAGATGCCATCGGCTGCAAAATCAAATCGGACACTTCCAAACCACAACGACGCACGCATTTGACGATGTTTTGTACCGCCGACACCGCACCAGTAACAATATGAACTTTCACTTCAAGGCGAATACCACTCATACCGATAGGTTCGCGCACATCTTCTTGATTATCGACAATAAATTCTTGCGGCACGGTATGCAGCAATTGTTGATCGGTTGGAATATTCACGGCCTTGGCAGTCTCAATCACACGCGCCACGTCGGTTGCCGTGACTTCTTTTTCTTTGATCGCCACCATTCCGCTGGAATTGAAGCTGCGAATATGGCTACCAGCAATTCCTGCATAAACATTGCGAATTTTGCAATCTGCCATCAATTCCGCCTCTTCTAATGCGCGCTGAATTGATTCGACTGTGGCTTCAATATTCACCACCACGCCTTTTTTCAAACCTTTGGATTCGTGCTGCCCCAAACCGATCACTTCATGCCTTCCGTCCGGCATAACTTCGGCCACCACGGCCACCACTTTTGAAGTGCCAATATCAAGGCCAACGATCAAATTTTTCACATCTTTTGTCATATTATCTCGATCAATTTCAATACTTCTTATTGACGTTATTTATTTTTTGTTTTATTTGTTGGACTCATTTTCAAAGCCAAGCCATTCGGATAACGCATATCTACCTGCCGCACACTGTCTATCTTGTCTTGAAAACGGGTAAGCAATTGCGGATAAATGGCCACCAAACGATCGACCCGCTCCTTCAAAGTACTAGCACTCTGCTCACGCCCCAACTCAACCTGCCAACCATTATTCAATTTGACCGACCAAGCATAACGATTCGACAATTGCACCGATTCAGGCACCAACTTGATAGGCGCAAACCAGTTACGCAACTCAGCAAAACGCGCTACCACTTCTTTTTCATGTCCCTCCGGCCCAGAAAATTCCTGTAACGGACCATGCTCTTCTGCCTCTGCTAAATTTGCGGTAAACACATCGCCCTGCACTGACAACAAACGACCATCATCGCCCCAAGTACCTAAAGGATGATGTTCTTCCAACGTCACGATCAATTGATTTGGCCATGCACGACGTACAGTTGCCTTACGCACCCAGGGCACCGCCTCAAAAGCAAGTCGTACCGAATCCAAATTGGCGGTAAAGAAATTACCGCGTATGCGTGGAATCGCCGTGCTTCTGATGGTCAATGCATTGACATGCAGTAATTGTGTGTTTGCAGGACTTTCTATGCGAATAGCCTTTAGGGAAAAAACAGGTCTTTGCACCAACCACCAGCCACCAGCCAGCAACAAAGCAAGCGTCAGAAAAGCTAACACCGCATGCGTTGCCGCATTCAGCATTTTAATGTCCTGCCACATAGTCTTCCATCATAACATTTATGCCCAACAATTGCTTATTTATCAATTAAGTAATTTACATATATATTCAATATATTATTGAATATATCTATATTGCTAAACAGCCCAATCCAATGCGGCAGAACGTAAAATTCCCACGCATAAATCCTCATACGACAAACCCGCTTCTTTGGCTGCCATCGGCACCAAAGAATGACTAGTCATACCAGGAGAAGTATTAATTTCCAACAAAAATGGTCGATTGTCGGTTGCACGTACCATGACATCGACGCGACTCCAGCCGCGACAACCCAAGGCGCGATAACTCGCCAACGCTAACGCCTGGATTTCTTTTTCTTGCTCTGCCGGCAAACCACATGGACACAAATACTGTGTCTCGTCGGAAAAATATTTATTTTGATAGTCGTAATTGGCGTTTGGCGCAATGATGCGTATGACAGGCAAAGCCTTGGCCTGATCGCTATCCCCCAAAATGGCACAAGTCAATTCCATACCAGCAATAAATTCTTCTGCGATCACAGCCTTGTCAAACTTTGCGGCCAAGGCAAATGCAGCAGGCAATTGATCCACACTAGTTACTTTGGTTAATCCCAAGGTGGAACCCTCATGTACAGGTTTGACGATCAAGGGCAAGCCCAAGCTATCGGCAACTACTTGCCAATTTGACTGCGCATTGAGTAAATAAAAGCGCGGAGTCGACAAACCCTCAGCCAGCCAAATGCGCTTGGTCATGGCCTTGTCCATCGCCACGGATGACGCCAACACACCTGGCCCGGTGTAAGGAAGACCCAATTGCTCCAAGGCACCTTGTAAACTGCCATCTTCACCATACCGCCCATGCAGGGCGATAAAAACACGATCAAATTTTTCTGCAGCCAATTGCGCCAAATCACGTTGTGCTGGATCAAACGCATGCGCATCAATACCTTTGCTTTGCAAGGCTTGCAATACACCTTGGCCAGACATCAGGGATATTTCACGCTCGGCAGAACGGCCACCAAACAGAACTCCCACTTTGCCAAAATTATGATCCGTGTGTTTCATATACTTTTCCTGCTCATCCTAATTAATCTTTACTCATTCCAATTACTGCATCAATTTGGCAGGTATACCGCTAATCGATCCCGCTCCCATGGTGATGACGACATCACCATCCTTAATCAGATTCAAAATACTAGCCGGCATATCCGCAATATTTTCCACAAATACTGGCTCTACCTTGCCCGCTACCCGCACCGCGCGCGCCAACGCTCGTCCATCAGCTGCCACAATAGGTTGCTCACCTGCGGCATAAACTTCCGCCAACACCAAAGCGTCCGCAGTAGAAAGCACTTTGACAAAGTCTTCAAACAAATCCCGAGTACGCGTATAACGATGTGGCTGGAATACCAACACCAAACGTCGCCCAGGATACGCTCCACGCGCTGCTGCCAATGTTGCGGCCATTTCAACTGGATGGTGTCCATAATCATCGACCAAGGCAAACGAAGCATCGGACTTAGATGACGTTGGCAAAGCGATGTCACCATGACGAGTGAAGCGCCGTGCCACACCATGAAATTGCTCCAGTGCTTTTTGCGTCGCCGCATCATCCACACCAATTTCGCGCGCAATCGCAATCGCAGCACAAGCATTTTGCACATTGTGCATACCAGGCTGATTCAAGCGTACCTGCATGGCGGGATAGCCCTCTTGCAGCACGGTAAACAACATATAACCATTAACCGCCTGCGGATCTACTGCACGCACTTCCGCCTCCTCATGGAAACCATAGGTAGTAATCGGCTTGGAAATCGATGGCATGATTTCACGCACATGTACATCATCCACACACAACATCACGCGACCATAGAACGGCAAACGCTGGGTAAATTCGATAAACGCTTGCTTTAATTTGGCAAAATCATGGCCATACGTTTCCATATGATCGACATCGATATTGGTAATGACTTCGATCACCGGCAATAAATTCAAGAATGAGGCGTCCGACTCATCCGCTTCAGCGACAAAAAAGTCACCGCCACCCAGTTTGGCATTCGCACCCACGCTATTTAAACGACCACCGATCACATAAGTCGGATCAAATCCACCCTGCGCCAACACACTGGCTACCAAACTGGTCGTTGTCGTTTTGCCGTGTGTCCCAGCAATGGCAATCCCTTGTTTTAATCGCATCAACTCCGCCAACATGACCGCACGTGGCACAATGGGGATGTGTTTTTCGCGCCCAGCAACCACTTCCGGATTATCAGCTTTAACCGCACTCGATACCACGATGGCATCCACGCCATCGACATGCTGGGCTGCATGGCCTTGCATCACGCGCGCACCCAGACTGGACAAACGCTGCGTCACCGCATTGCTGCTGACATCCGAACCAGAAACGCTGTAACCCAAATTGAGCAATACTTCAGCGATGCCACTCATGCCGCTGCCGCCTATGCCTACAAAATGGATATTTTTAACCTTATGTTTCATCGTGTTTTCACTTTTTTGCTACTTGTTCCAATACATTCGCAATGCGTTGATCCGCATCACGCACACCTATCGCGTAGGCTTTTTGCGCCATCGTGCCGCAATCCTCGCGCGTGATGGTTTGCAACAAATCCGCCAACTTGGCTGGGTTCAATTCACTTTGTGGTAAATGCAAAGCAGCCTTTTGTTCCGCCATCCACACCGCATTGTTGTGTTGATGAGAAGTGGTCGATGCCAATAATGGCACCAGCACACTAGCCACACCTGCAGCGGTCAATTCCGATACCGTAATCGCCCCCGCACGACAAATCACCACATCCGCTTGCGCGTAACGGGCTGACATATCGTCGATAAAATCCAGCACCTCCGCATTGACTTGTGCATTTGCATACAAAGTACGCAAGGCCTCCACATGCTGCTTACCGGATTGATGCGTGACGATGGGCCTAATCGCCTCAGGCAACAAAGCTAAGGCAGCTGGCACGCATTCATTCAATACTTTGGCTCCCAAACTACCGCCCACCACCAACACGCGCAACACACCTCTACGCGCAGCATAACGCTCGGCAACAGTAGGCAAATGCAACATGTCTTGGCGCACTGCATTGCCCGTCACCAACGCTTTATTCTTAGCCCAACCAAAATCAGCAGCAAAACCAAACAAAACCCGCTGCGCAAACGGGGATAATATTTTATTGGACAACAACAAAGCCGCATCTGCATTCATCAACACCACTGGAATACCGCGCAATTTCGCCATCAAGCCACCAGGCACCGTGACATAGCCGCCCATGCCCAACACCAAATCTGGCTTGCTCCGCCCTAAAGAACGAAAACACAACAAACAACTAAACAACAAGCGCCACACACCACGCAAAGCATGACGCCATCCCTTGCCACGCAAATTGGCGAGAGGAATCAAATCCATATCGATCCCATGTTGCGGCACAATGTCGCGCTCCATTCCCTGCGTCGTCCCCAACCATGAAACCTGCCAGCCGCGTGCTTGCATCGCACGTGCAATCGATAAACCAGGAAAAATATGGCCACCCGTTCCAGCTGCCATAATCAATAATCGCTTTGTATGCTGCGTCGACTTCATACCCGACCTCCGCGCATTCGCACCCGATTTTCGTAATCAATCCGCAACAAGATAGTGAGCCCAATACAATTGATCACAACACCAGAGCCCCCGTAACTCATCAATGGCAAAGTCAATCCTTTGGTAGGCAACAAACCCAAATTCACTCCCATGTTGATAAACGCTTGCACGCCTATCCAAATACCCACTCCTTTCGCACACAATCCGGCAAAAATGGCATCCATTGCAATCGCTTGACGACCAATTTCGAAGGAGCGTTTGATGATCCAATAAAACATCAAAATGACAACCAAGACACCAGCAAAGCCTAACTCTTCCCCAATCACTGCCAATAAGAAATCGGTATGTGCTTCTGGCAAGTAATGTAATTTTTCTACGCTCGCACCCAAACCAACACCAAATAACTCGCCGCGTCCAAACGCAATCAATGAATGCGATAGCTGATAGGCTTTACCCAAGGCGTTTTCTTCCGTCCATGGATTCAAATAAGCAAAGATACGCTCACGCCGCCATGGCGACAAAATAATCACTAAGCTAAAAATCCCCACCAGCGTGGCACTAATCCCGCCAAACCAAATACCGTTGATACCGCCTAAAAACAAAATTCCCATGGCAATGCAAACAATCACCCCAAATGCACCTAAATCCGGCTCCAGCAACAACAGTAAACCCACCAAAGCCACAGCGCTGGCCAAAGGTAAAAATCCCTTGGTCAATTTATGCATGTATTGCTGTTTACGTACCGTATAGTCCGCCGCATACAAAACGATAAACAACTTCATAAATTCAGATGGCTGCACATTGACGATCTTGAATGACAGCCAGCGCTTAGCGCCATTCACACCTTTCCCAATGCCGGGAATCAACACCAATGCCAACACGACCAACGTAATGACGAAAAGATACGGCGCCCAACGCTGCCAGGTTTGCACCGGAATGCGAAATGCAAACAAAGACACCAACAAGGAGGCCACAATATACAAAGCTTGCCGGGTCAAGAAATAAGAGTTTTTGTAATTGGCGTATTTGGGCGAATCAGGCAAAGCAATCGAAGCCGAATACACCATCACCATGCCAAACAACATCAATAAAACAACAACCCAAATCAAGGGCATATCCAGCTCTGTCATGCTGGAACGATGGGTACGACCAGGCATGCTATTAAACGTGCCAGTATTCGTAGAAGAAGATGAGGATAACGAAAATAGCGTAGACAATTTCATGCGATCACCTCGCCACGAGAAAAAGCAATTTCACGGACTGCATCGACAAATATCTGCGCCCTGTGGACATAGTTTTGAAACATATCCAAACTGGCGCAAGCGGGGGACAATAAAACCGCATCGCCTTCCTGCGCTATTTCTGCAGCACCCTGCACGGCATGCTCTAAATTGGTGCAATCAAGCAAAGGAATGCCAGATTTTTCCAAAGTCACTCGCAAGATGGGCGCATCTTTGCCAATCAAAAACACCGCACGTACATAACGCTGAACTGGCGCAATCAAAGGCTCAAAATCCTGTCCTTTACCATCACCACCAGCAATTAACACTAAACGCTGCCGACTACCGTTCTGCATCACGCCTAAACCATTCAATGCAGCAACCGTGGCACCAACGTTAGTTCCTTTGCTGTCATCGTAATAATCCACGCCCGCAATCGTTGTAACCAATTCAACCCGATGTGGTTCGCCCTGGTATTCCCGCAAACCAGCCAATAATGGCGCAAATGGCAAATCAATGGCTCGACACAAAGCCAATGCCGCAAGGGCATTCATAGCATTGTGCTGACCTCGGATTTTTAATCCATCGACTGGCATTAAATGCTGTACAGCCTGTTCGGATTGTCCAGATTGTTCTGCTACGCACAACCATGCAATACCACCTTCGTTACGCAAGCCAAAACACCCCACCTGCGCTGGTTCACGTAAGCCAAAAGTAGTAATAGATGAAAATGAAGATGCGGTCGATGCCATTTGCATCACGCTCTCATCCTCACGATTCAACACACGCGCTGTATGGGGACCAAAAATCCTGGCTTTGTCTGCTACATACGCATCCATACTGCCATGCCAATCGAGATGATCTTGCGAGATATTTAATACTGTCGCTGTGTCAGCGTCTAGGCTGTACGTCGTATGAAGCTGGAAGCTGGATAATTCCAATACCCAAACTTGCGGCAAAGCGTCTTCTTCCAACACCTTACGTAATACTTCCAATACAGCTGGGCTGATATTACCCGCCACTTGCACCGTCAATCCAGCATGTTGGCATAGCAATCCTGTCAAGCGTGTCACCGTAGTTTTGCCGTTGGTACCAGTAATCGCAATCACTTTGGGCGCATACGCACGCGTTGCTTTCAAAACAGTCAACGCTTGCGCAAACAATTCAATTTCGCCCCATACCGGTATGTTTTTTTGCTTCGTCGCTGGCAAAATCAATGCCAACTCGCGCGCTGGCATCAAACCCGGACTCATTGCAACGAAATCAATTCCATCTAATAACGTAGGAGAAAATGCCTGGATGTGGTCAACGATTCCCGCATCAACACCACCGACAAAAGTTACTTCAGGCAACAAAGTGCGCAATGCCGACAGACGCTGCGGCACAGAACGAGTATCAGCGACACACACAATGGCACCGCAACGCACTAGCCATTGCGCCATCGCCAGGCCAGATTCTCCTAGCCCTAGCACCAACACATGTTTTCCCTGGTAATTCATGGAATAAATATCTATCAACCTAATGTATCAATGCAATGCATTAACGCAACTTCAACGTAGACAAACCGAACAACACCAACATCATGGTGATAATCCAAAAGCGCACGACGACCTGCGTTTCTTTCCAACCTTTTTGCTCAAAATGATGATGTAGTGGCGCCATCAAAAAGAAACGGCGACCGACGCCATAACGCTTTTTGGTGTATTTGAAATAACTGACCTGAATCATGACGGAAATGGTTTCGACTACAAAAATCCCGCCCATGATGAATAAAACAATCTCTTGTCGCACGATGACAGCGATCGTTCCCAAACCCGCTCCCAGCGCCAACGCGCCGACATCGCCCATAAATACGCGTGCCGGATGCGCGTTAAACCAAAGAAACGCCAACCCTGCGCCCGCCATCGCTCCGCAAAAAATCAGTAACTCACCAGCTCCTGGAATATGAGGAATAAATAAATATTTCGAGTAAGTCGCGCTACCCGTCAAATAAGCAAAAACCCCCAAAGCCGAACCCACCATGATGGTCGGCATAATCGCTAATCCATCCAAGCCGTCGGTTAAATTGACTGCATTGCTGGTGCCTACAATGACAAAATACGTCAGTGCAATAAAACCCCATACACCCAAGGGATAACTGATACTTTTAATGAAAGGCACGATCAAATCTGCCTTGGGGGGCAAATTCATATTGAAGCCTGATTGCACCCACGCCGCAAACAATTCCCACACCTTGGTATTGGTTGGCGCCGACACAGAAAACGCCAGATAAATTGCAGCAACAATCCCAATCAAAGATTGCCAAAAATATTTTTCTGCCGATCGCATGCCATTCGGGTCTTTGTACACCACTTTGCGATAATCATCGGCCCAGCCCACTGCGCCATAACCCAAGGTCACAATCAACACGATCCAAATAAAACGATTCGACAAATCTGCCCAAAGCAAAGTCGAAATCCCAATCCCAATCAAAATCAACACGCCCCCCATAGTAGGCGTGCCAGATTTGACGAGGTGCGTTTGTGGGCCATCCTGACGTACGGCTTGGCCAACCTTCAATCTGGCCAACATACGTATCACCGCCGGGCCAGCAATCAAACCAATTGCCAATGCCGTCATGGTGGCAAACACCGCACGAAAGGTAATAAAGTTAAAGACCCGCAATAGGCCCAAATCCTGCTTAAAAAATTGCGCTAGCCAAAGCAACATAATTAATGAAATCCTTGCGATGTTGATGCTGCTGATTCCGACTGACCAGTTTGATTGATTAAATGTTGCACCACGCGCTCCATTTTCATAAAGCGCGATCCTTTTACCAATATCGTTGGTGTTGATGTTGTTGGTGCAGCGTTCGTCGTACTCACAGCATTTACCGTATTTACAATGCGATCAATGGCTGCATACAAAGCATCAATATTTTCGTAATGACTAGCCGATACACCAAACGCTTGCGTGCTGTAAGACGCCAATTGCCCTAAAGTCAGCAAACAATCTATCTGACGACTGCGTGCATATTGGCCAATTTCTTCATGAAATTGCTGCCCTTGATGACCCACTTCGCCCATATCCCCCAAAATCAAAATACGTGGCGATGGTGCTTGTGCCAACACATCAATCGCGGCACGGACTGAATCTGGGTTAGCGTTATAGGTATCGTCTATTACCTTTGCGCCTTGTCGACCAGACTTGCATTGCAAACGTCCCTGCACCGAAGTAAACAATTCCAAACCACGAACGATAGAAGGAATATTGATACCCAAAGCATGAGTACAAGCAATCGCTGCCAAGGCATTGCGCACGTTGTGCTCACCCGCCACGTTTAAATGCAGGGGAAAATACTGCGCCCCTAACTTGACTTGTAAATCACTCCCCATACCTTTGTTTTGATACTGACACGTCACATCAGCATCGGCAGTAAAACCAAAAGTCAGAATTTTTCGCCCTTTTCCTTGCTCTGACGAAAGGGCCAAATCACGCCAAAGTTCGGTATGCGCAGCATCTGCTGGGAATACTGCCACGCCATCCGCAGGCAAAGCGCTAATCACAGCACCGTTTTCTTGGGCAACAGCATCGACATTCGCCATGAATTCCAAATGCTCACGCTGCGCGTTATTGACCAACGCCACTTTGGCCTGCGCCATGTTAGCTAAGACAGCAATTTCACCAGGATGATTCATGCCCAATTCAATCACCGCCGCTTGATGCGATGCTTGCAAACGCAATAAGGTCAAAGGCACGCCAATATCATTATTAAAATTGCCCTGCGTAGCCAAATAATGCCCGGGACCAAACTCTACCGCCAAAATAGAGGCGATCATTTCTTTAACCGTTGTTTTGCCATTGCTACCAGTCACAGCAATCAGGGGCAAATCACACTGTTGCCGCCAATAACGACCTAATTGACCTAAAGCAAGGCGTGTATCCGGCACCACGATTGCGGGTACTTTCAAATCTGGTGGGAGTTTTTCCACCATCACACCAGCGACACCTTGCTCCACCACTTCGCTTAAAAAATCATGCGCATCAAAACGCTCACCACGCAATGCGACAAACAAGCTATCTTTTGATCCAGTTTTCCGACTATCGGTGATGACTTGCGTGAAAGCAACGTCTTCTGTCACTACGGCATCTGGCATGCAGGATATTAATTGAGACAATGACATTTTCATCATGCTCATTAACCCACCTTCTTCATGGTTGCACGCGTTGCCAACGCTAATGCGGCGTGGTCAGCATCAGAGAATGGCAATTTCTTACCCTTGATTTCCTGATAGGTTTCGTGCCCCTTACCTGCCAGCAAAATGACATCATTTTTTGCCGCATGTTTGACTGCAGACAAAATGGCCGCTGCTCTGTCTTCTATCGTTGCTGTACTTCGTAGATTGGGCGAATTGTTCATGCCCTGCAAAATTTGCTGCATAATGACTTGCGGATCTTCACTACGCGGATTGTCACTAGTGACGATAATATGGTTCGCCATTTCTGCCACTGCTCCCATTTGCGCACGCTTGCCGGGATCGCGATCACCACCACAGCCAAACACACACCAAAGCTGACCAGCACGCTCTTGCGCTACTGGACGTAAAGCTAACAAAGTCTTTTCCAAAGCATCTGGCGTATGCGCATAATCAATGACGACCATCGGAGCATCCTGACCACCCAACTGCTGCATCCGTCCTGGCGCAGCGGTTAATTCTTCCAATACACCAATCGCACGACGCCACTCAATGCCTTTTGCCAGCAAAGCCGCCAGCACACCCAAGATATTGCTGACATTGAATAAACCAATCAAATGCGTTTTGACATGCGCATTGCCAAACGGAGAATGCACATGAAA
>CAZCIX010000034.1:0-11038 GCA_964498835.1 uncultured Burkholderiaceae bacterium
TTTACAAATCAGGATGCACAGTTGTACGGTGTAGATCTCGGTGGTCGCCGTATCATTAAAAAACACTCTGGTGAGGGGATACTCCGTGCTGCGTTGAGCTACACCCGTGGCAAAACAATCAGTGGCGATAATTTGTATAACATCATGCCGCTCAATGCACGTGTCGCGCTTGATCATATCAATGCTGCATGGTCTAACACGTTTGAGGTGGTATCGGTGCATGCGAAAGATGATGTGAGCGCCGCTCGTGCGGAGTTGGCCACGGCTGGTTACACGATTGCAAACTATCGGATGGCTTATCAATTAAGTAAATCGGTCAAATTGAATGCGGGTGTGGACAACGTATTCAATCGCCAATACAACTTACCGTTGGGTGGATTGGAATACGCAAGCGCAAGCATGATGACTGCACCACAGGCTTTGCGCGCTATGGGGCGTTCAGTCAATGTTGGTGTTTCTATCGGTTTTTAATAATTAATCGATAATCATCAAGCCTTAGAAGCACAAGGATTAATACGATTAATCCTTGTGTCTGTTTGACCTGGTTCGCCAGCACGGGCTAGAATGGCCGCCTGTTAAAAATGGTGAATAATCATGCGTCAAAAATTGGTCGTAGGTAATTGGAAAATGAATGGCGGGTTTGCTTTTAATGCGGCTTTGCTGAACGATATTAAATCTGGTTTGAATCAAGCAAATTGTGGTGTGGCGGTTTGTGTGCCTGCACCTTATTTGGCGCAGTGCCAGCTTGCTTTGGGTGATGGCAAAATAGCTTGGGGGGCGCAGGATATTTCTGCCCATGAATCTGGTGCTTATACAGGTGAAATCTCGGCTACAATGCTGCGTGATTTTTCCTGTGGCTATGTGATAGTCGGACATTCTGAGCGTCGCTCTTATCATGGTGAGACTGATCATTTGGTGGCGCAAAAAACAAAACGTGCTTTGGCTGTTGGTTTAACCCCGATTGTTTGTGTGGGTGAAACTTTGCAGGAGCGCGAGGCTGGCCAAACCAATGTTGTGGTGAGCCGGCAAGTGAATGCAGTGTTGGAAGCAATTGATGTGGCTGAGGTTGAACGCATCGTATTGGCTTATGAGCCGGTTTGGGCGATTGGTACGGGTAAAACCGCGACGCCGCAAATGGCGCAGGAAGTGCACGCAAGTTTGCGCGCTACGTTGGCAAAAAAAGAAAGTGGCGCCGCTGCTAAAGTACAAATTTTGTATGGCGGCAGTATGAAGCCAGACAATGCGCAAGAATTGTTGGCGATGCCAGATATTGATGGTGGTTTGATAGGTGGCGCAGCGTTAAAAGCTGTGGATTTCCTGGCTATCATTCATGCCGCAGGTGGTGATTGATAGCTGAATAGTTGATTTATAGTTTTTAGTTGAAAAATATCAAAGATTGGAAAAAGAGTAATGCATACTTTGTTTAATATTGTGGTGGCTGTTCAAGTGTTGGCAGCTTTGGTGATTGTGATTCTTGTATTGTTGCAACACGGTAAAGGCGCTGACATGGGCGCTGCTTTTGGTTCTGGTGCATCGGGTAGCTTATTTGGTGCAACTGGTGCGTCCAATTTTTTGTCTAAGTCTACTGGTATTGCGGCTGTTATTTTCTTCTCTGCAACATTGGCGCTTTCTTTTTTTATCAATAAGCGTGGTCCTGATAGTGGTGTGATGGGTAGTCTGCCAGCTAAGACGGCCGCTCCAGCTACGGCACCTGCGCCTGCAGTAACAACGCCAGCTTCTTCATCTTCTGCTAGTCAACCGGCTCAATCTGGTCAGCCCAGTCAGTCCGGTCAAGTAAATCAAATCCCACGTTGATGTTGTCCATACTATCCATGCATATTTGATTGAAAAAATATGCGTGGCGAGTTTTCGTTGCTTTATGTTGTTTTGATTAGATAGTTGGCAAAGCAGTAAAAATAAAATAGCAGAAAGTCTTGCCATGCATTTTTTTTTGAAGCGCGGTATCTTATGTGTTATCGCTTTGGCTTTTTTATCGCCATCCGTCAGTTTAGCTGTTACTTTGGAAGAGCTGATTTCTTCTGCCTTAAAAAGTCATCCCGCCATTCAGGCACAGCAGGCGCAAACGCAGGAAGCGCAAGCGAATATTGACAGCGCAAATTGGCAGTTTTATCCCACACCTTCGATTGCGATTGACAACGCGCAGACCAGCAGCGCAGACCGTGCTTATCCCGGAAGCGCCACCGTTTCAACTTTGAGTATGCAGCAGCCGTTGTGGACGGGGGGACGTTTGACAGCTGGCTTGAAGAAAGCTGAAACTAATCTCACTCTGCGTCAAGCAGCATCGGAGGAAATACGTCAACAACTCGCTTTTCGTATTATCCAGATTTATGGTGATTGGTTGGCGGCTTATCTCAAAATACAGGCCTATGAGCAGAGTATGAATACGCATGTGCGATTGCGTGAGTTGGTGGAGCGGCGCGTGCAACAAGGCGCTTCTGCTGACAGTGACGTGACTTTGGCCGTTGTGCGTATAGAGTCACTAGCGGCCGATTTAGCATTTATGCGCAGCCAAAAAGATACTGCGCTGGCTCGTTTAGGACAAATATTGGGATACCGAATTGATGACGTAGCGCTCAGTACAGTAGTTGCCGCACCACGTCCAATTGGTTTTAATGCCCAAACAGCGCTTGATATGGCGTTAGCTATCCATCCCACAATTCAAAAAGCGCAAGCACAAGCCAAGTTCCAAGAAACGGTGATTGATGAGCGTCGTGCTGAATTTGCACCTGATGTGTATTTACGCGCTGAACAGCAGTATGGTAATCATTCTTACGCCAATGCTGGGGTAGAAAAGCGTTGGTTTATTGGTATGAATACGCGTTTTGGTGCTGGTCTTTCCAGTCTTTCGAGTGTTGCTGCTGCTAAAGCGCAGTATCAGGCAAGTTTGGCTGATGTTGCTGTGGAAACACGTGCTATCAGCGAGCAAGTGTTGGCTGATCATGCGCTTGCCACTTCATCAGAAAGTCGGTTGAAAGCGGTTCGTTCCTCGTTGGAGGCAGTGAATCAGGTTTTTGCATCTTATGATCGGCAATTTTTGGCAGGGCGTAAAACTTGGTTGGATTTAATGAATGCCGCGCGAGAATTGTCTCAAACTGAAATCCAACTAGCTGATATGCAGGCTGCGTATGTTGTTGTGAGCTGGCGTTTGGGGATCACCACATCCGGTTTGCTAAGTGTGATTGAAAGTAGGACTGCCGATAAAAAATAACGACAAATAATTATGAACGCTGCAACATCTGCTCCAACCAATTTGCATTCCTGCTTGGCGCGATTGGCGCAATTGCAGCATGAAACTGTTGATCGCCTGGCTTTGCAGGAAGCGATCCAAACTGTTTTGACGACTGTATCGCAACAGGCGCCGCAAGAACAATTAAGCAGTATCGCCAAACATCTGCAAGTAGCCGCACCGCGTTGGTTGGCTGCGCCTGATGCGGCAGTGATGCCGTCCTTAATCTATGCGCGTAATGGCGAACATGCTGGACAGTGGGGTATTTTGCTGGCGAAAAATGCCAAGCACCAATGGATGAGCGTGTGGTTTGATGAGTCCGCCAATTGCTGGCGTGAAAAAGTGCACGATGATTTGGATACGGTGAACACGTATGTGTTAGCTGCCTTCAAACTAAGTAATCCTGCGATTTCAAAAACTAGTGCCGACCCAGTGTATCAGTTGATACGCCAGGAAATTTTCTCGCATAAAAAACTGATTCGAGATGTTGTCATTGGTGGGGTTGTCATCAATATCACTGCTATGACCACGTCTTTTTACAGCATGCAAGTCTATGATCGTGTGGTGCCGACTGGCGCAGTACAGACCTTGCTGGTGCTGACTTTGGGCGTATTTGCAGCGATTATCTTTGAACTGGTTGCCAGGCAGCTGCGTTCTGGTTTGTACGAAAAGCTCATCGATCAAGTTGATCAGCGCTTGGCACGCGCGATGTATATGCGTTTTTTGTCGATTCGGATGGATCAATTGCCGCAAAGTGTGGGTGGTTTGGCATCGCAAATGCGAGGCTATGAAACGGTGCGCAGTTTTTTGACATCGATTACCACGAACTTGTTGGTCGATGCGCCATTCGCTTTGTTTTTCACACTGGTGATTGCATCAATTGCGGGTTGGTTAGCCTTGATTCCCTTGGGGTTTTTCCTTCTTTCTATCGCGATGGGTTGGTATTATCACCAGCGCATTGAGACTTGCGCCACGCATGCCACCTTAGCTAATAATCAAAAATCAGGTTTGCTGGTGGAAACCATAGAAGGTGCAGAAATCATCAAGTCCGGTCAAGGTGGCTGGCGCATGTTGTCACGTTGGATGCAAACTACAGATAAGGCGCGTGAGAATGAATTGCAAATGCGTAGTATCAGCGAGCATGCTCAGCATTTGAGCACCAGCTTTCAGCAGCTGTCTTATATTATTTTGGTTGCTTCGGGCGCTTTGTTGGTTGGTAAGGCAGAACTTTCCATGGGTGGTTTGATTGCCTGCTCGATTCTTTCTGGTCGTGTACTGTCGCCGATTGCCACGATTCCGACTCAATTGATGCAATGGGCGCATGCCAAAGCCGCATTGGTTGGATTGGCTAAGTTATGGTCTTTGCAAGACGATCATCATGGTCAGGAACAAGCAATCAGCATCGATAACATCCGTGGCCAGTATCAGTTGGAATCGGTGGGTGCTTACTATGGTAGTAACAAAGCATTGTCGGTCTCGTCTCTTTCTATTCAGCCTGGTGAAAAGGTAGGTGTATTGGGTCCTGTCGGTGCAGGCAAAACGACTTTGTTGCGTTTGTTATCCGGCATGTACAAACCGCAGGAAGGACGCATCTTATTGGATGATATCGATTTGGCTCACATTGCCAAACCGACGCTAGCTGAGCGAATGGCTTATGTTGCGCAAGATGGGCGTATGTTTTCTGGTACCTTGCGGGAAAATTTGATTTTGGGACAAATTGATCCAGGTGATGAAGTAATTTTGCAAGTGGCGCGCCAAACTGGTTTGTTGCAGGCTGTCATTGCGCAACATCCCAAAGGATTACAGCAACCAATTTTTGAGGGTGGAACAGGTTTGTCGGGTGGTCAGCGGCAATTGGTGAATTTAACGCGCGCTTTGTTACGCAAGCCTAGTATTTGGTTGTTGGATGAACCAACCGCCTCAATGGATCGCAATTTGGAATTGCACATCATGTCGACGTTGAAACAAGCGATCAAGCCGCAAGACACTTTGATTTTGGTCACGCATAAAGCCGAGATGCTGGAATTGATTGATCGTTTGATTGTCATTGCGCACCACCAAATTGTGTTAGATGGTCCTAAATCACAAGTTTTGCAGAAACTACAAAATACGCCGCAACCGATACAACAAATACAAGAAATATCAGGGCAGGAGGGGGCCGCATGAGTGTTAAACCACAATGCCGGCAATCCGGCTTGATGTCGATGACGATGTTGCTCATGGTGGGCCTGATCGTCTTTTTGCTGTGGGCTGCTTTATTTGAAATCGACCAAACTGTACGGACTCAGGGGCAGCTGATGCCGAGCGCACGTACACAAATTATTCAAGCTGCTGATGGCGGTGTGTTGTCTGAAATTTTGGTGCAAGAAGGGCAAAGTGTTATTGCTGGCCAGGTTTTGGCCCTGCTGGAAAAAGATAGGCCCAATGCGGCACATGAAGAAAGTCGCGCCAAAGTGGGCGCACTGTCGGTGGCTTTATTGCGCGCCAAAGCGGAAGCCAGTGAACACGCGCCACAATTTGGTCAGCTAGGCAAAGAATTTCCTGAATTTGCCGCTGCGCAGCAAGCGCTTTATTTGCAGCGTAAGCGTAGTTTGCAAGAGGACCTTGCTACCTTAAAAGACGGTCTGCAAATGGCGCAAAAAGAATTGAGCATGAATGAATCTTTGTTCAAAACCGGCGATTCCAGCCAACTTGAAGTCATGCGTGCCAAGCGTCAAGTGAGTGAATTGCAAGGCAAAATCAACGCGGTGCGCAATAAATACTTGCAGGATGCGCGTCAGGAAGCGAGCAAACTGGAGGAAGATCTTTCATCCAATCAGTACAAGTTGAAGGAGCAAAAAAGTGTATTGGCACATACTAGGCTCGTTAGTCCAGTTGCCGGAGTGGTGAAATATTTGAAGGTCAATACCGTCGGTGGTGTACTCCGTGCTGGTGATGAGTTGATGCATATTTCCCCTACAGAGGGTGGTATGGTGATTGAGGTCAAAATCAATCCAGCTGATATCGGTCAGCTGAAGCTTGGCTTGCCCGCTAGCATCAAGCTTGATGCTTTCGATTATGCGGTTTATGGCACTTTGCATGGCAAGTTGAACTACATCAGTTCCGATACGCTCGTCGAACAAGGTAATAATGGTCAATCAATGACGTATTACCGCGCGCATGTGCAAATTGATGCTGATGCTAATAAAAGTAATCCAAAACTCAGTCATGTCTCGCTTAAGCCTGGCATGACCTCCACCGTAGATATTCGTACCAATAGTCGTTCTGTATTGCAATATATTGCCAAACCGATATTTAAGGCGTTTGGCGGTGCGATGAGTGAACGTTGAAACTAATATATTGAATGACTGCCTAATGACAATCAAAAACAACCATATTCTTGCTTTATCGAATACTCATAACGGTAAATCTGCATATTTTCTTAGAGCGGGTCGGAGCAATGTAGTCAAGGTGAAGGCAGGTGATCACTATCGCATTCTTAAAGTGTTGGATGATCAACAAGTTTTGTTAGATGACGTGATGATTAAAAAAGCTGGCGATGATTTGCGACTCAGTTATGCCGACGGAACCCAAGTTACATTGCAAAATTATTACAGTGTGTGCCTATCTGTTGCTTCATCTTGTGAGATTGCATTACCGGGTAAAAATGGTGATGAGTACAAACTCGGTACAGACTATGCCTCTGGTTTGTCACTTGGTGATGGGACTGTACTGGTCTATATGCATGGTAGTCAGGATGTATTGATGAGCATGGTTCAGGGCAATCACGTCTTGTATGACGCTGTAAAAGTTGGTTGGAGTAGCAGCGATGTGCCGTATGTTCCTCCTTCCCAGGGTGTGAGCAATCTTGGTTTGCTGGCAGGACTTGGTTTGGGAATAGGCATTGCGGCGAGTGGGGGCGGTGGCAATGGTGGTACCAATATTGTTAAGGATGTACACCAGACTGTGGCTGGTTCTTTGCTGGCAGGGCCCGCAATAGCCGACAATGGTTTGACTGTCAAATTGTACCAAGCCGATGGTACCACTTTGCTAGGAACGGGCAAGCTCAGTGATATTGGTACGTTCAGCATCGACGTCGGGAATTACACTGGTGTTGTGATCGCCAAGGTGGAAGATGCTAGCACTGCCAATGACTTCATGGACGAATCCACTGGCCAAGCAAAAGACCTTAACGCTAATCTGATGGCGATTGGTGTTGTCGGTGTCGGAACAGGCGCTGTGACGCTCAACATCAATCCATTGACGACGATAGCTGCAGTCAAAGCGGGTGCAGTATTTACCGGAGCGAGTAGCACCACGATTACAAGCGAGGCGGCGATAGCCAATAATGCTGCTGTTGCACATGCATTTGGTTTGACGGATTTGACCGGTGCCGAGATTATTACCACAGTAGATGCGACCGGTAGCGTTAACAGCAATTACGATCCCCAAAACTTAAGCGCTGCTAGCAAATACGGTGCCATTCTGGCGGCGTTATCTGGTATGGATGTCGCCAATGGTGGCGATATGCAAAGCACGATTGATGCGATAGCGAATGGCATCAGCATTAGCAGGAATAGTAGTGGTGCGAGTGTTGGCACATTAAGTAGCGATATCCTATCCAGCCTTCTTGCTGGTGCAGACACAGCATCGGTGACGACGGTTGGTAGCGGCGCAACGGGCTTAACTAGTGTGGTCGCGGATTTGCTTGCGCAAACCAGTACATCGGTCAGCATAGACAGAGTGGCTGGCGACGATAGAATCAATGCCAGCGAACAAACAGGCAATATCACGGGTACGACGATTGCTGGTGCCAGTGTGAACGTGGAAATCGGCAACCATGTTAGAGCTGCTACGGTGAATGGGACAAGCTGGAGTTATGCACTCACTAGTGATGATATAAGCGCTATGGGTCAGGGTGGTGAAACCATTAAGGCGACCGCTACGTTCAACACAGGTAATACAGCTGAAGCCACACGGACGATATTAATCGACACCGTTTTACCTACCGTCGCAATTAGCAGTAATGTGAGCACATTAAAAATTGGTGAAACGGCGACTATCACTTTTACTTTTAGCGAAGATCCCGGCAGTAGTTTTGCAGCCAGCGATCTCACCATCAGTAACGGTAGCTTGGGTGTGTTGAGCGGTACCGGTTTAACACGTACCGCAACATTTACCCCGACAGCCGATCTGGCATCAGGCAATGCCAGCATTACCATCAACAACGCCAGCTATACCGACACAGCTGGCAATCCTGGTAGTGCAGGCGTTACGCCGACAATTAGCATTGATACCGTGGCGCCGACTCTGACGATTAGTAGCGACGTCAGCGCTTTGAAGGCAGGCGAAACAGCGGCTATTACGTTTACCTTTAGCGAAGACCCAGGCAGTAGTTTTACGGCAAGTGATATCACTGTCAGCAATGGAACTTTGGGTGACTTAAGTGGTACTGGTTTGACCCGCACGGCAACGTTCACCCCGACAGAGGACCTGGAATCAGGCAGTGCCAGCATCACGGTGGCAGCAGCCAGCTACAGCGATGCAGCAGGCAACAGTGGCAGTGCAGGCACTACGCCACTTATCAGCATTGATACCTTGGTACCGACCGTCCAGATTAGCGGTGATACGACGACCTTGCATGCGGGTGCGACGACGACTTTGACTTTTACGTTGAGTGAGGCATCGACTAATTTCACGATAGACAGTATCAGTGTCAGTGGCGGCACGCTGAGTGATTTTGCCGCAACGAGCGCTACTGTTTATACCGCCAAGTTTACTCCGACCGCCGATAGCACTACAGACGCCACGGTTGACGTGGCAGCGGGTGTGTTCAGCGATGCGGCAGGCAATCTCAATATAGCAGCCACCCAGTTCACTAGCAGTGTCGATACCTTAGCCCCAGAAGTTGTCATCACTAGTGATGACAGCAGTACCTTGCATATAGGAGCCAGCACTACCATCACGTTTACCCTAAGCGAAGCAGCGACGGATTTTACGGAAGGGGATGTCAGTGTCACGGGTGGTACTCTGAGCAATTTTGAGGCGATTAGTAGTACGGTTTACACCGCCACATTTACGCCGGATGTTGACAGTACAACGACTGCTACGATTGATGTTGCTGCCGGCAGTTTTACTGATGCGGCGGGTAATGACAATACAGCTGCGAGCCAGTTGAGTATCGACGTGGATACGGTTGCTCCCATGCTAGTCATTACCAGCGATGTATCTACGCTCAAAATAGGCGAAACAGCGACGATTACATTTACGTTTAGCGAAGATCCAGACAGCACCTTTGCCTGGGATGGTAGTGCTGGTGATGTTGTTGTCACAGGTGGCACCTTAGGCTCCATCAGTGGAACGGGCCTGACCCGTACAGCCATCTTTACACCAACCAATGGCGTCAATTCAGGTAGTGCGAGTATTACGGTTGCTAGTGGTACGTATACAGATGCAGCAAGTAATGATGGAGAGGCAGGCACCACTCCAACGATCAGCATTGACACGCTGGCACCGACATTGACCGTATCGGGTGTGAATTTGAGTGCTGATACAGGGTCGTCTGATACGGATTTTATCACCAGCACGGCAGCGCAAACGATTGGCGCAACGTTATCCGGCAGTTTGTCAACGGGCGATATTCTGTATGGCTCTGTAGACAATGGTGACACTTGGACGGATATCACCAGTAAGGTGAACAGTACAATGATCAGCTGGGATGGTGCCTCCTTGTCAGGTAGCAGCACGATTGTATTCAAAATCACCGATGCGGCAGGCAATGACAGTAGCATTTCTGGGGACACAGTTTATGTGTTGGATACCACTGTGCCGACTCTTTCCTCCAATATTCCAGCTTTCGATGCATTGGACATTGCTATTAACGCGAATATTGTGTTGACGTTTAGCGAAAGCGTCGTGTCGGGTAGTGGCGACATCATCATCAGCGATGGTAATGGCGACACGCGGACGATTACAGTAACCGATACCACCCAGGTTAGCATTAATGGTAGTACCGTTACCATCAATCCGACTGCGAATTTGAATAGCAATACTAATTACTACCTAGAAATAGCATCTGGTGTCTTTTTGGATACCGCTGGTAATTCTAGTAGTGCTATTAGTAGCAGTAATGTGAGCTTCACAACGTTTGCGGGTGCTGTTGAATTGTCTGCTATCGCGTCAGGTAGTGGTGGTTTTGTCATCAATGGCCAGTGCCAGAATGATGCGAGTGGCGGTAGCGTGGCTAGCGCAGGCGATGTGAATGGCGATGGTTTTGCAGATTTGATCGTCGGTGCAAACTTTAGCGATCCAGATAATGCCCCCAATGCTGGACGCAGTTATGTAGTGTTTGGTCAGTCTGGTACCACTGCTATTGATCTTTCTGCGATTGCTGATGGGTCGGGGGGTGGTTTTGTCATCAATGGCCAGTGCTTCAATGACTATGTTGGTACCACTGTAGCCAGCGTAGGCGATATTAATGGCGATGGCTTTGATGATTTGATCGTTGGGGGGCCTAGTACCCGTTCTGCAACTACGTATCATGCTGGGCGCAGCTATGTGATATTTGGTGTCAATGCGACTAGTGCTATCAATTTGTCTGATATTGCTGAAGGTGTTGGTGGTTTTGTCATCAATGGACAGGGTGCGAATGATTATAGTGGGTTCAGCGTAGCCAGCGCAGGGGATGTGAATGGTGACGGTTTGGTAGATTTGATTATCGGCGCAATTAACGCCGATCCAGACAGTCAAATTAACGCGGGACGTAGCTATGTGGTGTTTGGCCAGACTGAGACCACTGCGATTGATTTGTCT
>CAZCIX010000034.1:11138-19902 GCA_964498835.1 uncultured Burkholderiaceae bacterium
GTTGCTGAGGGCACAGGTGGTTTTGTGATCAATGGCCTGTGTGAAGGTGATTACAGTGGTTCCAGCGTAGCCAGCGCAGGGGATGTCAACGGTGATGGTTTGGCGGATTTAATCATCGGCGCAAGCTATAGCGATCCAATTGATGGTAGCAATGCCGGACGCAGCTATGTGGTGTTTGGCAAAACTGATACCACTGCGATTGATTTGTCTGCTGTTGCTGAGGGCACAGGTGGTTTTGTGATCAATGGCCAATGTTCGGGTGATCGGAGTGGTTTTAGCGTAGCCAGCGCAGGGGATATCAATGGTGACGGTTTGGCAGATTTAATTGTTGGTGCGCCATATTCGAATAATGTCGCTGGAAAAAGTTATGTGGTGTTTGGTAAGACTGATACCACTGCGATTGATTTATCTTCTATTGCTGATGGCATAGGGGGTTTTGTCATTAATGGCCAGGGCCAGACTGATTATAGTGGCTTCAGCGTAGCCAGCGCAGGGGATGTCAATGGAGATGGTTTGGCGGATTTGATTGTTAGTGCCAATCGAAGTGACCCTGCTACAAGGAACAATGCAGGGCGTAGTTACGTGATTTTTGGTTCAACCACGGGGGGGTTTTCACAAACTGAAGTGGATTGGATGGGGACGGATGCGAATGACACACACACCAGCACGGGTTCGCAGGTGTTAATCGGTGGTGCTGGCAATGACACCTTGACTGGTGGGGGTGGTGCGGATGTGTTGTATGGCGGTTCTGGTGATGACATCTTCGTCATCAATGCCAGTAATGTCACTGCACTGAGTACTAACTTTGGAGTAGGTGATAACACCAGCCAGTTAGCGCGTATTGATGGTGGTAGTGGGACGGATACCATCAAATTGTCCGGCGCTGATATTGTTTTTGATTTGACTGCCATTGCCAACCAGGGTGGTAGCGCGCCTGGTAGTGCTTCCCGTATTGAATCGATAGAGAAAATTGATTTGACGGGTAGCGGCAACAATACGTTGACTTTAAGTTTGAACGATGTCCTGGATATAGCTGGGATGAATAGTTTTAACAATGCCAACGATTGGGCTGATGGTACCTATGATTTAGCCGATGGCGGTCTGAATGGCGCCAATCCTGAGCAACGGCATCAATTGGTAATTGATGGCGATGCTGGCGATGTCGTTAATTCCAGTGGATGGGGTACGTCGGTAGGAACAGTGACGAATGGTGGACATACTTACGATGTTTACAACCAAGGGTTGTATGCGCAGCTATTGATTGATACAGCTATCACTAAAAATGTAATTTGATTTGAATGTGTGACGTGTGATGCATTTTTTGTTGGTTATTGATTAAGATGATTCTGGCTAGCGTAGACCCGATATCGACGCAATGGAGGGCGCTACGCCTCTCTGCTACGCAAGTTCAGGTGTGGATCAATTTGGTGCGCCGTTATGCGGAGTACAGTTTGCCCTGGCAAGCGGCTTATACGGCGCGCCAGGCTTTGCGTTTTGATGCCACATTGTTGACGCAGCTAGCACCATTGCTACAAAACTTGAAGGTGGAAAATTGGCAAGATGCGAAAGTTGGTGATAGCTGGCTAAATCGAATGAATCCATCGCAAGCTGCTTTGTTGGTAGAGCAATTTGCTGCGCAAATGCAAGTATGTCCGGGTGATTGGTTAACTTGCTTATATCTGACGCGCTTGCAGGAAATATTCAGCACAGCAGAAACATCCGCACAAGCTACCACCTTGCAGCAAGCTCAAAATTTGGAGCCGATATCTGGCGAATCCTTGCACTGGATAGGTGTGTGGCGCTTGCAATCTGGCGATGCGCAGGGCGCTGTACAGGCTTTATCTGGTTTGCTGAACATCCGTCCAGTGCGTTTTGGTTCCATGATGTATTTGGGCGAGGCATTGTTGCGCAGCAATCAAATTGCAGCGGCAGAAAAAGCGTTTTCTCGTGCTTCTTTATCCAATAATCCCGATTTTCTCCTGACGCTGTCAGCAAAAGTGTATGCCCATAATTATTGGCAGGAGGCGATAGAGATTTTGCAAAAAGCCATTACATTGAGACCAAACAATGTACCTATTTTGCTGGCATTGGCCAAAATACAGTGGGAAGTCTATAACCTGAGCGAAGCGCAGGAAATTTGCCACCAGGTGTTGCGCTTGGAAGCGGCGAATCAAGACGCTGCTTATATGTTGGCCGCTTTGCCAGGCCGCATGGGCGATGCCAAAGGACATTTGGATGCGGTGCAGAAAAAATATGCGGAAAGTGATGATCCTACTTCTCGTCTGGCTTCCAGTATTGCCATGGCTTCTTTGTATCATGATGCGCTTCCACCAGCGGAAGTCGCCGATTTACATCGCCGTTTGTGCGCGCCAATTGAAGCAGCATTGGCGCAGAAAAAAGATTTCGTTAATCAACGCAGCACCAACCGCCGTCTACGCATAGGTTGTGTGACGGGAGATTTGCATAGACAGCATCCGGTGAATATTTTTATGTTGCCGGTATTGCAGCATTTTGATCATGCTCAGTTTGAAATTTTTGTCTATCACACCGGCACTATGCAAGATGAATACACCAGACGAGCTCAGGCGTGTACAGATGTGTGGTTGGAGGCAGCAGCCTTGGATGATGCTGCATTACAGCAAAAAATTGTGGGAGATGGCATTGATATCCTAATGGATTTGGCGGGCCATACATCCAGCCATCGCTTGGGTGTATTTGCCATGCGCGCTGCGCCAGTGCAAGCAACGTTTTTGGGATATCCGCATTCAACTGGTTTATCGACGATTGATTGGTTGATAGGCGATGCCATCGTCGCGCCTGTCGAACATGCGCATTTGTTTAGCGAAGGCATCGCGCAATTGCCGGGTAGCGTGTTTTGTTGGGCGTCGGTGGACGATTATCCGCTTCCGCTAGCGCGTTCGTCAGATGCGCCTGTTGTGTTTGGCTCGTTCAATAACGCCATGAAACTGTCGCCCAAAACGATTGCCTTATGGGCAAAAATATTACACGCCGTGCCTGACGCCAAGCTTTTGCTCAAAGCTCCTTCCTTACGTGATCAAGCGGTGCAATCAAGATTCAGTCAGGTATTTGCCGAGCATGGCATTGTGCCGGAGCGCTTGATATTGCGTGGCCCCAGCGGTTTGGCGGACATGATGCAGGAATACGGCGACATCGATATTGCACTCGACCCAACACCTTACAACGGTGGTACCACTACTTTGCAAGCCTTATGGATGGGCGTGCCGATCATCACTTTGGTGGGAGGTAATTTCGTATCTCGTATGGGTGCCAGTTTTATGCAGTCATTGGGTCAGTCTGATTGGGTGGCGCAAGATGACGCCGACTATGTAGGAAAAGCAGTGGCTTTGAGTCGTAATTGCAGTACTCTGCGTAATAGCCGAGCCTTGTTGCGCCAGAAAATGGCAAACTCGCCATTGTGTGATATTGAAAAGTATGTCCATCAATTTGAAGCATTGTTGCAGCGCATGTGGCAAGTTTATTGCGATGGTGGTGCACAGCGTTTGATTGGTTGTTGAATAGCAAAAAACTAAAAAAGTTTTGAGAAGAAATATGGAAAGTACTACAGCGCAATCTTTGGAAATCACGACATCACGTCAGATGTTGTCGTGGATGGCGGAACAAAAAATATCGATTGCACTCACCACCTATCAAATTGGTAAGTTGTTTCTTTTGGGTTTAAAACCAAACGGTGAATTGTCTATCTTTGAGCGCACCTACAATCGTTGCATGGGCTTGTGCCCAAACAATAACAATAATGGTTTTTACATGAGCAGCCTGCATCAGGTTTGGCGCTTTGAAAACGTGTTTGTCCAAGGTCAGCAACAAGATGGGTATGACAGGCTTTACGTGCCGCAAGTTGGGTATACCACGGGCGATCTGGATATCCATGACATGGCAGTTGAGGCGAATGGCCGTTTGGTATTCGTCAATACCTTGTTCGGTTGCCTGGCCACGCTCAGTCCTAGTCATAGCTTTAAACCTTTGTGGCGGCCTTCTTTTATCAGTAAATTAGCAGCAGAAGATCGTTGTCATTTGAATGGCTTGGCTCTGAAAGATGGACGCGCTGGCTATGTCACAGCAGTCGGTGAATCAGATGTGGTAGACGGTTGGCGCGATCATCGTGCCAATGGCGGCGTAGTAATCGATGTGAATAGTAACGAAATCGTGGCGGGTGGTTTATCCATGCCACATTCCCCACGTTGGCATCAGGGCAAACTTTGGTTGCTGAATTCTGGTACGGGGGAATTCGGCCACATTGATTTGCAAACCGGTGCATTTATCCCCGTGGCATTTTGCGCAGGTTATATGCGCGGCCTGTATTTTCATGGTGATTTTGCCTTGATCGGTTTATCCAAGCCACGTCACAACAAGACCTTTAGCGGTTTAGCCTTGGATGAAAACTTGAAGTCACGCAAAGCCGAGGCGCGTTGTGGCATACAAGTCATCGATTTGCGCACTGGCGATGCTGTGCATTGGCTACGCATAGAAGGCGTGGTAGATGAGTTGTACGACGTGATTACTCTGCCGGGCGTGCGTAGTCCGATGGCGCTGGGTTTTAAAACCGATGAAATTCGCAGGGTAATTAGCATTGAAGAATAAAACACAATATCCGGTCACAATCTGGTTGACAGGCTTGAGTGCCGCCGGAAAATCTACCCTGGCTTTTTCCTTGCAGCAGTCATTGCAGCAAATTGGAGCAGCGTGTTCTGTGTTAGATGGTGATGAAATCCGACAAGGTTTGAATCGTGATTTAGGATTTTCCCTACAGGAGCGCAGAGAAAACATCCGTCGGATCGCTGAAGTAGCGCGCTTGATGAATAAAGCAGGACTGATAGCAATTGTCGCCTGCATTTCACCCTTGCGAGTAGATCGCGCCATGGCAAAAGAAATCATCGGCGTTTGTAACTTTCGCGAGGTATACGTCAACACTTCCTTAACCGTATGCGAATCGCGCGACCCCAAAGGCTTGTACGTCAAAGCAAGAAATGGGCAAGTGCCGGAATTTAGCGGTATTTCTTCACCTTATGAAGCAGCGGATTGCCCGGATTTGATGATCGATACCGATAAAATTTCTTTGGATTACGCGATTCTACAATTATTAAAATTAATACAAACTGATTAAAACTAGCATTGAATAAAAGTACTGAAACAGGGTAAAATAGCGAACTTCGGCCGACGTGGTGAAATTGGTAGACACGCTATCTTGAGGGGGTAGTGGCGAAAGCTGTGCGAGTTCGAGTCTCGCCGTCGGCACCAAAAATAAATAAAAAATAGGCTAAATGGCCAGCTCTGCAAATTATTGCTTAGCTGGCTTTTTACCAAATATGAGTTTTAATAAGATTTAAATAGAATTCAAAGAGCTTATTGTGAATCTTGAAAATTACCTGCCTGTTTTGTTGTTCATCCTCGTTGGTATTGGTGTTGGTGTCGTTCCGCAAATTTTGGGACGTTTGGTGGCACCATTTAAGCCCGATGCAGCAAAGCTCTCTCCTTACGAATGTGGTTTCGAAGCGTTTGAAGATGCGCGTATGAAGTTTGATGTGCGCTACTATCTTGTCGCCATTCTTTTCATTTTGTTTGACTTGGAAACTGCATTTTTCTTTCCTTGGGGCGTTGCAATGCGCGACCTTGGTTGGTACGGTTTCTTTGTTATGTTTAGTTTTGTTATCGAATTTGCGCTTGCATTTTGGTATATCTGGAAGAAAGGCGCCCTGGATTGGGAATAAATTATGTCAATTGAGGGAGTATTAAAAGAAGGATTTATTACCACTACTGCGGACAAGTTAATTAACTGGACGCGTACTGGTTCTATGTGGCCGATGTCGTTTGGTTTGGCATGTTGTGCTGTAGAGATGATGCACGCTGGGGCGTCCCGTTATGACTTGGATCGTTTTGGTGTGGTATTTCGTCCTTCCCCGCGTCAATCTGACGTGATGATTGTTGCTGGTACCTTGTGCAACAAAATGGTGCCTGCACTGCGCAAGGTCTATGACCAAATGGCAGAGCCACGTTGGGTGATTTCCATGGGTTCTTGTGCCAATGGTGGTGGTTATTACCATTACTCCTACTCGGTTGTGCGCGGTTGTGATCGCATTGTGCCAGTCGATATTTACGTGCCTGGTTGTCCTCCTACCGCAGAAGCATTGCTCTACGGTGTCATGCAATTGCAAAACAAAATCAAGCGTACTAATACGATTGCACGTTAATTCTCTTAGAAAAAATGACGACGAAATTGGAAATCCTTGAATCTACTTTGCGCGACGCTCTAGGTGATCGTATTCAAAGTATCAATGTGGCTTTTGGCGAAGTGACAATCGTTGTTGCTTCAGCTGAATATCTGTCAGTCATGCTTACCCTGCGCGATCATGCCAGTTTGTCTTTTGATGAATTAATCGATCTGTGCGGCGTTGATTATTCTTCCTATGGTGAAGGCAGCGATGGCGCTTGGACTGGTGCGCGTTTTGCTGCAGTATCACATTTACTCTCTACTACGCATAACTGGCGTTTACGCGTGCGTGCCTTTGCACTTGACGATGCGATGCCTTTACTTCCTTCCTTAACCAGTGTTTGGGATAGTGCCAATTGGTACGAGCGTGAAGCGTTTGATTTGTTCGGTATTTTGTTTGATGGTCATGATGATTTGCGCCGCATTTTGACGGATTATGGTTTTGTTGGTCATCCTTTCCGCAAGGATTTCCCTGTGTCTGGTTATGTTGAGATGCGCTACGACTCTGAGCAAAAACGTGTGATTTATCAACCCGTTACTATTGCGCCACGCGAGTTAGTGCCGCGTGTGATTCGTGAAGAACATTACGGAATTAAATCGGGATCAAAATAATGGCTGAAATTAAAAATTACACCATCAACTTCGGTCCGCAGCATCCAGCCGCGCATGGTGTGTTGCGCCTTGTTTTGGAGTTGGATGGCGAAGTGATACAACGTGCCGATCCGCATATCGGATTGCTGCATCGTGCGACTGAAAAGTTGGTTGAGCAAAAAACCTATTTGCAATCTGTACCGTATATGGACAGGTTGGATTACGTTTCCATGATGTGTAATGAGCACGCTTACGTCATGGCAATTGAAAAAATGCTGGGTCTCGAAGTGCCGTTGCGTGCGCAATATATCCGCGTTATGTTTGATGAAATCACACGCTTGTTGAATCACTTGCTGTGGTTGGGCGCGCATGCCTTGGACGTCGGTGCAATGGGCGTGTTTTTGTCTGCATTCCGCGAGCGCGAAGATTTGGTGGATTGCTACGAAGCGGTTTCGGGCGCGCGTATGCATGCTGCTTATTATCGCCCTGGCGGCGTATATCGCGATTTGCCTGATACCATGCCGCAATACAAAGCATCGGTCTTGAGGAACAGCAAAGCAATCAAAGAATTGAACGAAAATCGTCAAGGCTCCTTGCTCGATTTTATTGAGGACTTTACCAATCGCTTTCCTAAATATGTCGATGAGTATGAAACCTTATTGACTGATAATCGGATTTGGAAGCAGCGTTTGGTTGGCATTGGCGTGGTCTCACCAGAGCGTGCCAAGGCGATGGGTTTTACTGGTCCTATGTTGCGTGGTTCTGGCGTTGAGTGGGATTTGCGCAAGAAGCAACCTTACGAAGTTTATGATTTGCTGGATTTTGATATTCCAGTTGGTACCAACGGTGATTGTTACGATCGTTATCTGGTACGTATTGAAGAGATGCGTCAGTCCAATCATTTGATCAAACAATGCGTGCAATGGCTGCGTCACAATCCCGGCCCAGTCATTGTGGATAATCACAAAGTTGCACCACCGGGTCGTGTCGATATGAAGTCCAATATGGAAGAGTTAATCCATCACTTCAAATTGTTCACGGAAGGTTTTCAGGTACCAGTCGGTGAGGTGTATTCTGCTGTTGAACATCCCAAAGGCGAGTTTGGTATTTATTTGTTATCAGATGGGGCTAACAAGCCTTATCGCATGAAGATTCGTGCCCCAGGTTTTGCCCATTTGCAAGGTCTAAATGAAATGGCAAAAGGTCACATGATCGCCGATGCGGTCACTATCATCGGAACGCAGGATATTGTGTTTGGTGAGATTGATAGATAAAAAGTAAACAAAAAAATAAGTAAGAAATAAGGTAAAAAATGTTGCTATCAGAGCAGGCATACAAAAAAATAGATCGTGAAATTGCAAAATTTCCGGCAGATCAAAAGCAATCTGCGGTCATGGCTGCACTTGCCATCGCGCAGGATGAAAAAGGATGGCTGTCACCTGAGGTGATGCAAGACGTAGCGAATTATTTAGGCATGCCAGCGATTGCAGTACAAGAAGTCGCGACTTTTTACAATATGTACAACTTGAAGCCAACAGGTAAATTCAAGTTGTCTGTCTGTACTAATTTGCCTTGTGCTCTGTCTGGCGGTGAAAAAGCAGCGCAATACTTAAAGCAAAAATTAGGCATTAATTACAAAGAAACAACGGCTGATGGTCAATTTACTTTGCTTGAAGGCGAGTGCATGGGCGCCTGCGGTGATGCGCCCGTTATGTTAGTAAACAACAAGCGCATGTGTAGCTGGATGAGCAATGATAAGTTGGATGCATTATTGAATGAGTTAGGTGAACAGCGTGAAGGTGAAGCGAAATGACTTGCTTGCATGATCGCCATATCAAGCCATGGATATTGGCAGGGTTGGGGGGCCAGAATGGGCATTTTGCTGATTATGTCCGGCGTGGCGGATAGGCCGCTTTGAAGCCCATA
>CAZCIX010000035.1:0-18206 GCA_964498835.1 uncultured Burkholderiaceae bacterium
CGAACCCTCGTCATAAGCTTGGAAGGCTTCAGCTCTACCATTGAGCTACACCCGCGAAGACGACCATCTCAACTATATTTTTACTTTAATGTACTGGTGGAGGGGACTGGATTCGAACCAGTGTACTCATAGAGAACAGATTTACAGTCTGTCGCCTTTAACCACTCGGCCACCCCTCCAAACGAAGAGCCGAGATTATGATTGAGAGAATCGTCCTTGTCAATCAAAAGCTTCGCTTTTCGCAAAAACAAAGTAAGACATTAAATCCAAAATAAGAAATCACGCTTAAAATGAGCGGAAAAATTGGCACAGTCTCTTTAATTTATTTGAGAACCATATATCAAAATCAATAGACCACACGACACCACATATTATTATTTAGTAGACATAAATACCCCAATTAGATTCCCGCACATACTTTAGGAAGATATTTTTGCATTGCATTGGACGTACACACCCAATTGCTAGAACCACCCTCGACAGCGGTTGTCATTGTTAACGTCAAAGTTTTACTTACCACCCCAGTTGACACACCACTTGACTTCATTGTCGCAACAATGCTGCAACCACCTGTTGCCGACCCCGTACCACCAGTCACAACAGAAAGCACATAACTCCCAGTAATATTGGCAGACAATGCAATCCCGCCCACAGCAGCAGTAGTGTTTGATGGGCATACCCCATCCTGCGCATAACTCTCGGACACCGCTGTTTTTAAACCATCTGCCAAAGCTACCGCCTCGGACATTTGTGCACGAGCAATGTAATCTTGATAAGTCGGAACTGCTATCGATGCCAAAATACCAACCACAGCAAGCGCAATCATTAATTCAATTAATGTAAAGCCAATTTGGTTATACCAATTTTTTAAATTTTGTTTCACCCAATAACCCTTCGCAAAAATGTATTGAATAATATTTATAAAAAACGAGAAGAAATGCCTCATCTTGTTTTCAAAAACTTCAAGATACATTTTGCTAGCCATCTGCTATTTCAGCTTTGACATATGTCGAATTTTGTCACGAAAACTCCACAATCCCAACACTCAAAATAGATTGACATTCTAACTATCGACGCGTATGTACGGCCAAATACGTCTTATCAATAATCCCTTGTATCTCTTGCATGCACGCATCTGCACGCGCTTTCATTGCAAGCCAAGAGTTTTTAGTATGCAGCAAAGCCTCATACTCTTCACCTTGATAGTTTCCTACTTGAATACATCTGTGTAACGTCAGCAATAATATTTCCATATTGCGCAATGCGTACTCACAACGCCCAAGCTGCTGACTATCCATGGGTGCATGACAATAACGTACTTTTTCCACGTCGCGGACAAAACCCTCGAAATCTTTGTGATGATCTTCCACCAAAGTAGAAAATATTTGAAGTAAACGAACCTCACGCTCAGCCATAGTCATAATCATCCCCTATATCATCAAAAAATCACATGCACCATTTTCATAAAAAATGAATCAAAAATCATATATGCATCACCAGTGGTACAACATCTTTATTTACATAAAAATGCGGTTTCGTGTAGATAAAATACATGATCAATTCAATCATTTTTTTTTGATACTTTACCAAGATCAACACCTAATTGTTTTAACTTCCGATACAAATGCGTACGCTCCAGCCCTGTTTTTTCAGCGACACGAGTCATGCTGCCCCCCTCACGGACCAAATGATGCTCAAAATATGCGCGCTCAAACGCATCACGCGCTTCACGTAACGGCAAATCAAAAGATAACTGAGTCAACTTAAGCTCTGACGCAGACGCTGCTGCAAGATGAGTGGACAAACCCAATGGCGCCACAGCAGCCAAAGAAGCTATTGATGTAACAATATCAGGTGAGATTGTCGACACAACCTCAGCTCTCGACGAAGTAGCATTTAATCTAACAGCATCTTGAGAACGCACTAAACCTTGCCGCACTGCTTCTAATAATTTTCGTAGCGCAATTGGCTTCTCTAAGAAACTGATTGCACCTATGCGAGTAGCCTCAACTGCCGTATCAATGGTTGCATGGCCCGACATCATGATAACCGGCATAATCAGCAAACCATCACGCTGCCACTCTTTCAACAAAGTCACACCATCAGTATCAGGCATCCAAATATCTAGCAACACCAAATCTGGAACTTCTAAAGCGCGTAACTCACGTGCTTTTTGTGCATTCTCCGCTGTTTGAACAACATGCCCTTCATCGCCCAAAATTTCTGAAAGCAATTCACGGATACCCATTTCATCATCAACAACCAGAATATTTGCCATGTATCACAGCCTTCCTCACTCCACTTAGTTTTTATGCTTTATTGATGCGTATCAGGCAATTAACACTTCACTTCGCCAATTTAAGTAACAAAATAAATATTTTTGCACCATTTTCATCGAGTCGATTTTGAATATCAATACGACCACCATGTTCATCAATAATTTTCTTCACCATAGCCAATCCCAAACCTGTACCTCGCGACTTAGAAGTTACATAAGGCTCAAAAGCACGAGCCAACATTCCCGGCGCAAATCCCGCGCCACGATCAAGGATAGACAACCCTACGGCGGTACATACATCGCGATTCGCATTCTGATAAGAAATAACTTCCGTCACGATATCAATACGAGGAGTAAACGATTCTTTACTCAAACCAATCATTGCATCTTGCGCATTTTGCAATAAATTGTGAATAACCTGACGCAACTGGGTCGCATCACCCATTATTTGCGGCAAATTATCTGCCAACATTGGATGAATAATGTCACGCTCATCACCTATCATATACAGATTGAGAATCTCTGCTATCAACGCATTTAAATCCAGCGGCAACAATACAGCCGGCGGTGTTTTTGCATAATCACGAAACTCATCCACCATACGCTTCATGGCAGAAACCTGATTCACGATGGTTGTTGTGCCCTTATTCAACATTTCCATGTCTTGCGGTGCGAGCTTACCGTCTAACTTCATTTTTAAGCGTTCAGCAGAAAGCTGTATCGGCGTCAGTGGATTTTTGATCTCATGCGCCAAACGTCTCGCCACCTCTCCCCAAGCAATTGAACGCTGGGCAGAAATCATGCTGGAAATATCATCAAATACCACGACATAGCTATTTCCATTTGCAAATGGCAAATGCGATCCCCGCACCAACAAAGTCAAATCCTGATTGGAGTTTTGCTTGCTACGCGAATCAGAGCAGAAATGCGTATCTGCATCCGTGATACAACACGTGATTTCAATTTGATGCTGCCAATGCAAATCATCAGAATGAATCGCCCCCGCAGCAAATTGTGCACTTTGTTCAGAAAACGCATTAATAATCGCATTCGTGAATGGCATCAGACCTTGAATTGCAGCAAGCAACTGCCCAACATAAGGGGTCAAATCATGCTGCAAAATACGCTCAACGGACTGATTACAACTGACCAACTTGAAATCACTATCCAACACCATAACGCCTGCTGACATATTGGCCAATACCGATTCCAAATATGCCTTCGCATTTTCCAAATCTGCACGATTTTTTTCCACCAGATTGCGCGCATCATGCAATTGCCTAGTCATGAGATTAAAAGACTGCGTCAACGTCCCCAACTCATCTGATGTTGCGACAATTGGACGCGGTGAGAAATCGCCTTCCGCTACTGCCCTGGTCCCCTCAGCAAGCAATAACAACGGTTTGGCCAAATGACTGGCAATCAAAAACGCGCTCACGATGGCGCCAAAAATTGCTAATAACAAGGTCAAAGTCAGCGTGACAATATAAATTTTACGTAAACCGGAACGCCCTTTTGAGCGCACCTGATATTCGCTATACGCCGTTGCCAACGATTCAGCATTCTCAGCCAACTTATCCGGCACTGCCTGCAACAATTGCAAAAAACGGGCCTCATTCATTACAGTAGAATCAGGCCCATGGTTTTGCGATGCAATCGGCAATACAACTCGCAAGCGCAACTTGTTTGCGTTCGCTTTTGATTGTACGGTCGTAGCAGATGCGTCCATTGATTGGATGCCATTTTCGCGCAGATCGTTATCACCCTCAATGATTGAAAAACCCTGCTTATTTTGTGCCAAACGCAATATGGTAGCGGTCGGCACATCAGCAAGCACGCTCGTAGATTGCTCCTCTGCAACAACCACTCGACCACTGGCGGTCACAATCATGGCTTGAGATTGTGCCTTATCGTGCAAACGTGACAACAACGTTATTTGTGCAACCTCATCTGGCGAACTCGACAATTCCGATGCAATATGTTGCGCCTTCACATGCAAATCAGATAGCAATGCATCCAGTGCGGTATGTCCAAGACTCAAACCTGATTCCAGTGCAGACTCAACTCGCACATCAAACCATGATTCGATTGAGCGCGACACAAACTGCACCGAAACCAAATAAATGACTGTACCTGGCAACACACCCATCACAGCAAACAATAAAACAAGGCGCGCCATCAATTTTGAACCAAACTTTCCACGCTTATAACGACTATATAGACGCGTTAACATCAGGATAAGTAATCCCAAGAGCGCAATGATAACGAGGGCATTTAGCGCAAATAAGACGGTGTAATGCTGTTCAAAAAAAGCTGAATTATCCGAAGCTGATGCCAATAGAAAGAGTAATATGCTGATGACTGCGCCACCGACAATCAGAAAATACCGCAAGCCACGATTCACTTTTATTCCACCTTGTCTGCTTTGTAGGTGAAACGCTTCCAGTCAGATGAAAGACGCCAATCGCTGTTGTTTAGAGCATTAATTTGAAATGGTTTGGGTAGTTGCGTCACATCAAGACGATTGCGGACAGCGACATGGTAGTGTTCACCTGCTTTTAAACGACCTTTCTCAGCCACAACCCAACGGCTTGGACGCCGAATTAAAGATAAGGCGTCATCTAAACTACTAAAATTCTGTTGTAGGCTGCCACCAATTGCGACCCGATATTGGCGTGTCAACACATTATAAGAAAGGCGAATAGTTTGTGATGCATTGATCGTTTTTTCATCGAACCAATACCAACGAGGTCGAGTCAATTCAACTTCCGTGGTGAAATACAATGGAATACCGTGCGTAATTGCATCTTCCAAGCCATGATTTAGATCGAATGAAAAGTTAGCAGATAATTTATATCCCTCATCACTGCCCTCCAAATGTGCTTGCGCAATTTCAATGTCATCAGCAGCCTGAGCCGGAAGAAAAATCCATGTTTGCATGAATATCGCTATCAAGCAGCGCAGCAGAAAATTTATCAATCGTGGCATCGAGTCGTTGCAATACTTAAATTAGATTAATTAATCAATTAACAGGTTTCTGAAATAAAGCATAAAACAAACCGTCATAATCTTGCATCTGGCTTTGCTCCTTATTCACAGTAGGCAATAATTGCCCTGGAGCAGGCAAACGATGTGCTTGATGACGCGCGACAAATGCAGCTGCCTGTCCTTCAGATTCTTGAGGCCACAGAGAACACGTAACAAAAAGCAATTTACCATCAGGCCGCAGCATCCGCCAAAGATTATCAAGAATCTGCGCCGACAAAGCAGCCAAATGTAGGGTATCGCCTTTACGTCTTAACCAACGAATATCAGGATGACGTCGCACAACACCCGATGCAGTACATGGCGCATCGACCAAAATCCGATCAAACAACTGACCATCCCACCAATTCTGTCCTCTAGCATCACCTACTTTTAAGGTAGCGGACAATTGCAAACGTTGAAGATTCTCAGCAACACGCGATAAACGTTGTGCATCCACATCTAATGCGGTCAATTCCAATAAATTGGCAGATTCAAGAATATGTCCAGTCTTGCCACCCGGTGCGGCGCAGGCGTCCAATACCCGCATGCCATCCTGCACATCCAGCAAAGACATTGCCAATTGCGCTGCGGCATCCTGCACTGACACCCAACCATCAGCAAAACCAGGAATATGCTGCACCGGCACCGGCTTATCCAAACGCAATGCATCAGGGCCAATTTGATGAGCGAGAATCCCCTGCTCTGCCAAACTGTCCAAATACGCAGAAAGTGTGGTCTTGCGACGATTCACACGCAACGTTAATGGCGGGGCGGTGTTTCCGTTAGTGAGAATTGTTTGCCAATCAGAAGGATAAGCAAGTTTGGTGGCATTAATCCACCAGGTGGGATAATTCCATAAGGCCTGTGGCTGTTGCAAAATTGCCTTAGTCAGACTCTCTTGTTCACGCAAAAAACGCCGTAATACGGCATTAACCATGCCTTTTGCATACACCATATCAACATGAGAAGCGGCCGCCAAAACAGCTTGATTGACGATAGTAAACATCTCATACGGCATGTCCAACTCATCATCATGAGGCAACATCAAACTTAAAGAGCAACATAACAAACCATGCAAAAGCCTAGACTCAGGTGCTTTACTGATCATCAACTCCAGCAAAGCTTCCGCTCGTCCCATCTGGCGCATGCTGCGATAAGCAATGTCCTGAATAGCACCGCGTGCCGGCAATGGCGCATCCATTGCACGAAAAGTTTTTGTGAGTGCAGACGGTAAGGCAACACCTGTCAGAACTTGCGTCAAAACTTGTGCCGCGCCAAGCAAGCAAAATCCTAGCGAATCGACTTTTAGTTTTTTTTGCGCATCTTGCAACAAAGTCGACTTTATTGAGTTTGCCGATTCTACCGACTTAGACTTGATAGGGAATGATGATGATTTGGATTTTACGGTAATAAGAGGACGTTTTTGCACACTATCTCTACACTAAATTGGCACTACATTCATATTGGATATTAATTTTCACCCATAAAAATTGATATAGATAGTGCGCTTTAGATGCAAAGTATCAAATACCCCACACCACATCGACATTATTTTTCTGCGCCGCACGCAACATTTGTAACAGAGGGTAACTTCGGGTAGCAAAGCTCACAAATTCAGTGGCGTTACCCTCAATCATATCTTTATCATCTGGCAAATCACCAGAGTCCGCAAGGATATCACGTGTTTCTTGCTGCACAATAGAATCCGCTTTGGTCGCAACAATTTTTGCTTCCAATTGCCCAATCACACGCCCAATTTCAGCGGGAGTAATGACACCTCGTTCTAGGCTTTTACTCAACAAATCAAATATCGGCTTGACATGCTCTTGATACATGAGCACATCAGCTGCCGCCTTAGATTTAAACGTAATCAACATAAGAAAAATTTAAAAAACTATCGTGTTTTTGAAAAAACAATCAACCATTTACGCAACACCAATAACTCAATATATCCACGCACAAAACCGACGCGACAATCCAAAACAGGGTTAGGTGTATAAAAACGCTTGCGAGAATCACGACAAACTGAGATTTCTCTTCTACCAAAACGTACAAGAAACAAAGCTGGCTCACACTCCCAATTGAAATTACTACCAAAAGCAGAAAGATTCGAAATATTAGGTATATTTATCATAAGAATTTTCCTTACAAAGATACTCAAATGCGCTAAAGAAATAGCACTGTATCATAATACTGTATAAAAAAACAGTATTTCCTATAAAAAAACATCCTGATTCATATTTAAATTCAAATAATAAGTCTATTTGAGCGCATATCTTCCCCTATAAATCAATCAATATTGCTCATCACATGCTATTCTATGCGGCCGTAAAAAATGCATGATTGTATTGATGAATACGCCTACCGCCCCCAATCCTGTTTTACTCGCTCGCGCTTTATTAAAAGAACTTCAGCAAAATTTCGGAGTTTTTCGCGATTGCATGCCACTGTCAATTGGTATCGACAAGCAAATTATTGCCCGGTTGCCAGACATCAACCGCAAAGTATTGCGTATTACACTCGGCATGCATACGAAGTCTTTGCGCTATTTAAAACAAATGGAAAAAGCAACAAACCGCCATGATCTGGATGGCAACATTGCAGAAGAAGTTACGGAGTTACATCGCTCACATACATCAAAAATATTGCAAGAACGCATCAAACAAGATGCTGAGCGGCGACAAGCACAGCATGAAGCCAAACGCAAAGCAGAACGTGATGCCAAGGAAGCCGAGACAATACGTCTGCGTGCGGAAAAGTTAAACCAACTCGCTGCAAAATTCTCTGCTCAGTGAAAAATTACAGGTAATAAGATGTAACCGTCATTACAGACGCCATGGCCTGCATCGCCAAACGTACTGGCCCTGGAGCGGGAAGTGCCCCAAGTGACTGCGCCACTGCACCATGCGCAATTTCATCATCCCGCATTCTTTCAATAATCGCACGCGACTTGGTATCTTGCGGTGGCAATTTCTCCAAATGACTGACCAAATGCGCCTCAACTTGACGCTCCGTTTCCACCACAAATCCTAAACTACGCGCATCGCCCAAGCGTGCTGCTACCACGCCAATCGCATAAGCACCTATATACCAAAATGGATTCAACAAACTGGTATGCGAACCTAGTTCGCGCAAACGCTGTGCAGTCCATGCTAAGTGCTCTTCCTCCTCACGACCAGCCTGCTCAAATTGCTGCCGCAAAGATTCTGTTCTGGTATAACGCCCCTGCGCCTCATACAATGCCTGGGCGCAGACTTCACCGACATGATTGACTCGCATCAGTCCCGCGCTATGGCGCCTCTCCGTATCACTCAACATGCCATCCGGCGTATGTGCAGCTGGATTTACACCGGATGTTGTAGTCACACCAGACATAACACGCAACACCTTATCCAGTTTGATAATCAGCTGATCGGGAAAGTTCAACATATTCATCATATTTACAATAACCTCCAATTCATACTACCACCGCCATTCAAAGGCACAATTGTTCCCGTACCAAAGGGTAATTCAGTTGGTACAATCCAACTTTCTCGCTTCATTGTGATGGTATCGACATTACGTGGCAAGCCATAAAATTTAGGGCCATTAAAACTGGCGAATGCCTCCAACTTATCCAACGCACCAGCCTGATCAAATGCCTCGGCATACAACTCCATCGCATGCAACGCTGTATAACAACCGGCACAAACACAAGCGTGCTCTTTCAAATTTTTATCATGAGGAGCAGAATCAGTCCCCAGGAAAAAACGCTCATTCCCACTAGTCGCAGCCTTCACCAAAGCTTGTCTATGCTCTTCACGTTTTAATACCGGTAGGCAATAATAATGTGGGCGCATGCCACCCTTAAATATCTCATTACGGTTATAAAGCAAATGATGCGCCGTAATTGTGGCGGCAATCGGCCCATCAGCATCGGTTACATACTGCACCGCATTTTTGGTCGTAATGTGTTCAAATACCACCTTCAGTGCTGGCATATCTAGTCTTAACGGCTGCATTACTTGCTCAATAAAAACAGCTTCCCTATCAAAAATATCGATTACCGGGTCCGTCACTTCACCGTGCACTAACAATGGCATGCCCACTTCCTGCATTGCCTCCAAAGCTGAATAGCAACGATGTAAAGCCGTCACGCCCGCGTCAGAATTAGTAGTAGCACCCGCTGGATAAAATTTCACTGCGTGAATCAAACCACTCTCTTTGGCTCGCCGAATTTCGTCAGGTGACGTATTGTCTGTCAAATACAAAGTCATTAATGGTTGAAATTTGCTGATTGTATCCCGGTCAGAAAATGATGACAAATTAGCCAAAATACGCTCCCGATAAGCAATCGCTTGTGCAGTCGTTGTCACTGGAGGTTTTAAATTCGGCATGATGATGGCTCGACCAAATTGACGCGCAGTATGCGGCAATACATGTGCTAACATCGCGCCGTCACGCACATGCAAATGCCAATCATCGGGACGAATCATGGTAACGCTTTGAATAGTATCGGTACAATTTTGCATATTATTCTTCCAATAAAAAAACCGCTACGAGCAAAAAGCTGTAGCGGTTTTGTATTACTTTCCAACAATTATTAATGTGTAAATCTTAGTGAATAATTTTCGCCAAGAAGTCACGAGCACGTTCAGAGCGTGGGGCACCAAAAAATTCTTCTTTGGTGCAATCTTCAACAATTAAACCTTGATCCATGAAGACGATCCGGTTAGCCACTCTCTTAGCGAAGCCCATTTCATGAGTCACCACCATCATGGTCATTCCTTCTTGTGCCAAACCAACCATGACATCCAACACTTCATTGATCATTTCAGGATCAAGCGCAGAAGTTGGCTCATCAAACAACATCGCAATAGGATCCATAGACAACGCACGAGCAATCGCCACACGTTGCTGCTGACCACCAGACAACTGACCAGGGAATTTGTCTTTTTGAGCAATCAGACCCACACGATCAAGATATTTCAAACCACGCACACGTGCTTCTTCAACAGTGCGCCCTAAAACCTTAACTTGGCCAATCGTAAGATTTTCCACGATGGACATATGAGGAAACAACTCAAAATTCTGAAACACCATACCAATTCGGGAGCGTAATTTAGACAAATTGGTTTTGGGATCACCAACCGAGACCCCATCCACGGTGATAACACCTTTTTGGAAAGGCTCCAAACCATTTACAGTTTTGATCAATGTTGATTTTCCAGAACCTGAAGGCCCACAAACAACCACCACATCACCCTTGGCTACCTGCGTTGTGCAATTAGTCAGAACTTGGAAATTGCCATACCATTTACTGACTTCGTTGATTTCTATCATAGAGTTTTCCTGAAATATCTTTTAAATAGACAAAATGGCTTAACGAATAATGGCGACTTTTTGCTGCAAACGCTTGACCAAAAAAGATAGACCAAAGCACAACACAAAATACACCAAAGCCACAAACAAATACATTTCAACCAAACGGCCATCACGCTGCGCAACCTTGGATGCGGCACCGACAAAATCAGTGATTGAAAGCACATAAACTAAGGACACGTCTTGGAACAAAACAATCGTTTGTGTCATCAACACGGGAATCATATTGCGAAAAGCCTGTGGCAACACAACATGTCTCATCGTTTGTCCGTAATTCATACCAATTGCATAGGCTGCAAATACTTGCCCCCGCGGAATGGACTGAATACCAGCACGCATGATCTCGCAATAATATGCTGCTTCAAACATGATAAAAGTGATTAAAGAAGACGAAAATGCGCCAACTTTAATCGGCTCTTTAGCACCAACCACCCACGCACCAATGTAAGGCATCAAGAAGTAAAACCAGAAAATCACCAATACCAATGGCATTGAACGAACCAAATTGACATAGCTGGTGGCAACAAACGCAACAGGTTTCATACTGGACAATCGCATCATTGCCAACAAAGTGCCAATGACAATACCGCCTATCATCGCAAGTACCGTCAACTCGATAGTAAACGTCATGCCAGTTTTGAAAAGATAAACCCACGAACGGGATATCACATCAAAATCAAAATTATCCCACATAATCAACGCCCTCCCGCACTAGCAGAACCAGAGGTGATAAAGCCAGGAACTGCAACTTTTTTCTCGAGAAAACGCATCAGGTTCACAATAACAATGTTTACTACAATATAAATTAAAGTAGCCGCCGTAAATGCCTCAAAGACCTGGAAAGAAAACTCTTGCATCGAACGAGCACGCGCAGTCAACTCCATCAACCCAATAGTCAAAGCAACCGAACTGTTTTTAATAATATTCAAAAATTCGCTAGTCAAAGGTGGCAAAACAATACGAAATGCCATAGGTAATAAAACATAACGGTAAGTTTGCGGCAAGGTTAAACCAAGTGCAGTACCTGCCATCTTTTGCCCTCTGGGTAACGAACCGATACCAGCGGAAACTTGCACCGCGACACGAGCGGAAGTAAAAAAGCCTAGACAAACAACAGCAGTAACAAAAGGCGCATTTGGCAAAGACTTTAACCAATTACCCAAAGATTGTGGTACCAACTCTGGTATTACGAAGTACCACAAAAACATTTGCACTAGCAAAGGAATATTGCGAAATAATTCAACATAGGCATTAGCAAAGCGTCCAGCCCACTTATTTGGCATAGTTCGCACAGTTCCTATGACCGCACCCAGAATCAGTGCAATAACCCACGCAGACATTGCTGCAGCCAATGTCCATACTAAACCAGACCACAAGGTGTCCAGATATGTACCAGCGCCATCAGGAGAACTCTCCCAAAAAATGCGCCAGTTCCAATGATAATTCATGGTGTCCTCACCTATTTATGGCAGCGTCTGATTTCATATTCATCAGAACCTCAAGTTGACGTTAGAAAAGGCGAATAAAAAATTTGCCTCACATCAAATATTATATTAATAATATTTTTTCACTATCACAAAACAAAACGGGAGGCTTACGCCTTCCCGTTTTATGGTCATTACTAAACCAATTTATTTTTTCTTGCCAGCTTCTTTCTGTGCCTCTGGAACAGCTGCATAAACAGCTGGATCACCAGAATCAGTTGGCTTAGCAATCGCACCAGCAAGCTGCTCAGAAATTGGCCATGCCAAATTCATACCTTTTGGTGGAATTGGATTCAAGAACCATTTGGCATAAATAGCTTCGATTTCAGGTTTTTTCTTACCATTAGCATGCATTAATGCGTGAATTGCTGTATCTACTGACTTTTTGAAGGCAGGATCATCACGACGCAACATAATGCCATACGGCTCAACAGACAATGCTTCTTTTGAAATAGTGTATTCACCTGGAGTTTTAGCACCGGCAGCCAATGTCGCCAACAAAATATCATCCATCACGAAAGCACTAGCACGACCAGTTTCAACCATCAAAAACGCTTCTGCGTGATCTTTAGCTGAAATAACATTCATCTCCAGATTTTTCTCACCATTCAAAGCAGTGATTTGCTTCAGGCTAGTAGTACCTGCCGTTGAAACAACTGATTTACCCTTCAAATCAGCCATGCTATTGATGTTAGATGCTTTTTTAGACAAGATACGACTTGCCGTCACAAAAGTCGTTGGAGCAAAAGCAACTTGCTTTTGGCGCTCAATGTTATTAGTTGTGGAACCACACTCAAGATCGATAGTGCCATTTGCCATCAACGGAATACGAGTTGCAGAAGTTACAGGATTCAACACAACCTTCAATGGCGCGCTCAAACCGAGTTCTTTTTGCAAATGCGATACGATCTTCATGCACAAATCAATTGAATAACCTTGATGTGCTTGCTTGTCATCCAAATAGGAAAAAGGAATCGAAGAATCACGCACACCCAGCGTAATGCTGCCTGTGTCTTTAATTTTTTTCAGTGTACCTTGCAACTCTGCTGCTTGCGCGACACCCGCAAACAACCCAGCACTCACCAACACCGCAACTAACTTGGATAATTTCATATGTTCTCCCGAATTTACTGACTTTTTGTGTGGATGAAATCCTTGACTCAAGGACCCGCGAAAAAATAGCCCCGCCATTATTACTGGCATGAGATGAGTGTGTCAACAAATGCATAAAAAAATTTCATGTGGAAACAATCATTTCATCTTCATTCCGAGCAAACCTTTATTAAATTTCCCATGGTAGTTTGGGCTACGCAATAAAAACGGGCTAAACTAGGGAGCCCGCAAAAAGCGGGCGATATGCAACAAACAAGAACCACCAAATTTAGAACTTTCAGATTCTCAATATTCTAATTTCATGCAAAAAAAAGTATTTATCAAAACTTTCGGCTGTCAAATGAATGAGTACGACTCAGACAAAATGGCCGATGTACTCAATGTAGCAGAAGGTATTACAAAAACCGACAAGTTGGAAAATGCCGATATTGTTTTGCTCAACACTTGCTCAATACGTGAAAAAGCCGAAGAAAAAGTATTTTCTGACCTTGGTCGCCTAAACGAATTAAAGCTAAACAAACCAGATCTCATGATAGGTGTCGGTGGCTGCGTCGCGTCGCAGGAAGGCGCCACCATCCTTAAACGCGCACCTTACGTCGATTTTGTTTTCGGCCCGCAAACACTGCACCGGTTACCACAACTGATGGCGGACAGACGTAACTCAGGACAAGCACAGATTGACATCAGCTTCCCGGAAATTGAAAAGTTTGATCACTTACCTCCTGCAAAAGTAGACGGCGTCAGCGCTTTTGTGTCGATTATGGAAGGCTGTAGTAAATATTGCAGCTATTGCGTTGTTCCTTACACACGCGGCGAGGAAGTTTCGCGTCGCTTCGAAGATGTGCTTGACGAAGTCGCAGGATTGGCTGCACAAGGTGTCAAAGAAATCACTTTGCTAGGTCAAAATGTCAATGCCTATCGTGGCAGCATGGGCAATGACGGTGCTGAAATTGCCGACTTTGCCCTCTTGATTGAATATATTGCAGAAATTGATGGCATTGAACGCATTCGCTTCGTCACCAGTCACCCCAAAGAATTCACCCAGCGCTTGATCGACACTTACGCAAAAGTCAGCAAGTTAGTTGATCATCTATATTTGCCGGCACAACATGGTTCTGATCGAATTTTATCGGCGATGAAGCGTGGCTATACATCATTGGAATACAAATCCATCATTCGCCGTATTCGTGCAGTGCGACCAAATATTTCTATCTCCAGCGATTTTATTGTTGGTTTTCCTGGCGAAACCGATGAGGATTTTGAAGCCTTGATGAAGCTGATTAACGATGTTGGTTATGACAACAGTTTCAGCTTTATTTTTAGCGCACGACCAGGCACACCAGCAGCCAATTTAGAAGACACCACACCGCACGAAGTAAAACTTGCACGCTTGCAACACCTGCAAGCCACGATTGATGCCAACACAAGAAAAAACAGCTTGGCCATGGTAGGTTCAAAACAAAAAATATTGGTCGAAGGTCCGTCGAAAAAGAACGACAAAGAATTGCAAGGACGCACCGAAAATAACCGTGTCGTCAATTTTGATGGTGGCCAGAATGCGGCGCAACTCATCGGCAAAATCATCGAAATCAACATCACAGAAAGCCAAGGATACACACTACGCGGCCAACTAGGATCAATTTAAAGATGGCGACCAAAACACATCACACACACCACTTTATACCAGAGCCGCTAGACAATACACGGCTCAGTCACTTATGTGGAACATTGGATGAAAATCTACGACAAATTTGCAGCGCGTTGGACGTGACGATTTTTCGGCGTGGGACAAAATTTATTGTTGATGGCAAACAGGCAGAACGTGCCGTGGAGATTCTTCGGCAATTTTATCCCCTTGCCGATCAGGTGATTCCGGTTGAAGAAATTCAACTAGCGCTGGTTGAGCAACAAGCAACACTGGCTGACGCCCAAGAAGAAAAAAAGACCAAACCCACTTCCAAATCCTCCTCCATCACACACAAAAACACGCCTAAAGTAACGCAGCTCGTCCTAAAAACACGGCGCAGCGATTTACGTGGTCGCACACCGCATCAAAATCAATATTTGCAAGCCATCATGGAACATGACATTAGTTTTGGTGTTGGCCCAGCTGGTACAGGCAAAACCTATCTGGCTGTTGCATGTGCCGTCGATGCATTGGAAAGAGATACCGTTCAACGCATCATATTGACTCGACCGGCAGTCGAAGCGGGAGAGCGGTTGGGATTTTTACCGGGAGATTTAGCTCAAAAAGTCGATCCTTACTTACGCCCTCTATACGATGCTTTGTATGACTTGCTAGGCTTTGATCGCACACAAAAAATGTTTGAAAAACAGATGATAGAAATTGCCCCACTTGCTTATATGCGTGGGCGCACTCTTAATCATGCATTTGTGATTCTAGACGAAGCGCAAAATACGACGTCCGAACAAATGCAAATGTTTTTAACACGCATAGGTTTTGGCAGTAAAGCCGTCATTACGGGGGACGTGACACAAATCGATTTGCAACGTACGCAAAAAAGCGGTTTGGTCGATGCGATTGAGGTGTTACAGGACGTACGCGGCATCTCTTTTACGCGATTTTCCAGCGCCGATGTCGTACGTCATCCTTTAGTAGCACAAATAGTTGATGCCTATCAGGCTGCATTCAAAAAAATTAAAAAATAAATCTTTCATGAAACACATTTCCAATTTAGAAAATATTACTGCCGCAGATTGCCCGATTCTCCAGACACAGCGTGAAAATTTACGCGGTCGCTCTCCTCATCAGATTCATTATCTGAAATCGATCATGGAGAACGACATTACTTTCGGAATTGGTCCAGCAGGTACGGGAAAAACCTTTCTCGCAGTCGCATGCGCGGTAGATGCACTAGAAAGAGATACCATCAAACACATTATATTGACACGTCCAACCTTCGAAACCGCAGAGCGGCTAGGTGTTTTGCCATGTGACTTATCACAAAAAATGGATCCATACTTACGCCCACTATACGATGCCTTATATGATCTATTAGGGTATGACCGTACTCAACGTATGTTGGAACAAGGCATCATCGAAATTGCACCACTTGCCTATATGCGTGGCCGCACGCTAAACCATGCGTTTGTCATTCTGGATGAAGCACAAAATACAACCCGCGAACAAATGAAATTGTTTTTAACGCGCCTGGGTTTTGGTAGCAAAGCAGTGATTACTGGCGACATGACACAGACGGATTTACAACCTAATCAAAAAAGCGGCCTACTTCATGCCATGCATTTGTTAAAAGATGTAGATGGGATTGCCTTCAGCAAATTCTTTAGCAGTGATGTGGTACGTCACCCTTTAGTCACACATATCATTGATGCCTACGACGCAGAAGATGCAGAAGACACACAGGGCATAAAAAGCACAGAAACGGCAGTAGTAGCAGCAGAACTTATCCCCGACATCAACACATGAAATTTAACGTGCATGTCCAAAAATTAAAAATGTTAAAAAAAAATAAACTTTCACTATCAGTCCAATATCCCGACACAAGCCTAGAAACTATCCTCACCCGGGCCAGACTACGGCGTTGGGTACAATCTGCTTTGTTTGCACCAGCGCGCATCACAATTCGACTCGTTGATGCCGAAGAAGGACGCGTTTTGAACAGGGAATATCGCGGCAAAGATTACGCGACCAATGTTTTAACCTTCGCCTATTCAGAAGAACAGGATGACGCCAATGAGGTCAGTGCTGATATTGTGTTGTGTACTGATATTTTACAAAACGAAGCAGCAGAACAAGGCAAGTCTTTACTTGCACACGCAGCTCACCTGACCATACATGGCATCTTGCACGCGCAAGGTTATGATCACGAAGACGAGCAAGAAGCTGAAGAAATGGAGGCGATTGAGATTGAGTTATTGGCTAAATTGAGGATCGCTAATCCTTATCAACCATGACAAAACCAAATAAAAAACTTTTCGTGTATCCTATTGCCTCCCGCAACAACAGCGACAATGGCTAACCGCCCTTCTATGCAAGAACACCCTAATGGCGTCAAATCTGACGCTAAACCCCACCGCTCTTTGTTTGAACGCTTGACCGCACTGATTTCCCCTGAGCCAGAAAATCGCGCCGAGCTGTTAGATGTTTTACATGATGCGCATGACCGCAATCTGATTGATGCCGATGCCTTGTCCATGATTGAAGGCGTGTTTCAGGTTTCCGATTTGTCTGCACGTGACATCATGATTCCTCGTTCGCAAATGGATGTGATCGACATTAGCAAACCGATTCAAGACTGGATGCCGCAAGTCTTGGCAACCGCGCACTCTCGCTTTCCTGCCGTGGATGGTGATCGTGACAAGGTGATCGGGATTTTGCTGGCGAAAGACTTGCTGCGCTATTACGCGCAAGAATCGTTTGATGTGCGCGACATGCTGCGGCCAGCGATTTTTATTCCCGAATCCAAACGCTTGAATATCTTGCTACGCGATTTCCGTGCCAATCGCAATCACATGGCGATTGTGGTGGATGAATACAGCGGCGTGGCCGGGATTATCACGATTGAAGACGTGCTAGAGCAAATCGTTGGTGACATTGAAGATGAGTACGATTTTGATGAGGAAGAAGACAATATTCTTTCCATTAAAAAAGGCACCCATGGCCCCAGATGGCGGGTCAAGGCGTTGACTGAAATCAGTCAGTTTAATCAAGTACTGGATACCAATTTTTCTGACGAAGATGTCGATACTGTCGGTGGCTTGGTTACCAATTATTTGGAACGCATGCCACATAAAGGCGATGTGTTTGACATAGATAACCTGCGCTTTGAAGTCTTACGTGCCGATGCCCGCCAAATACATACCTTGCTGGTAGAAAAACTACCGGCAATTGAGGCGTTGGAAATATTTTAATATTTCATCAAATCATTAATCTTCGTCGCTCCCACGGTTTTAGGCGGGAA
>CAZCIX010000035.1:18306-19769 GCA_964498835.1 uncultured Burkholderiaceae bacterium
GCGGGAACGACGGTGACTTACCTCCACACGTTCACTACACAACCAACCAAATGAAAGTTGGCAGCCCAATCCTCCCTTTTCTTTTAGCCCTCTGTGCTGGCGCATCCAGTGTCCTAGCATTTGCGCCATTGGGTTTTTGGCCATTACAAATAGTTAGTCTGGCGTTGTTGTTGCGGCTGACACTCAAGGCTGATTCCATCAAGCAATCCGCATGGCTGGGCTGGGCGTATGGTTTTGGTTGCGCGGTGTGTGGTCTGTACTGGTTGTTTATCAGCATGCATCGATACGGCGACATGCCTGCATGGTTAGCAGCAGCAGCGGTTGGATTGTTCGGCCTTTACTTGGGCATTTATCCGGCGCTGGCCATAGCGAGCAGTCGCTGGTTGCATCAACGTTGGTCGCTTTCGAATACGATGACTGCACTGCTGGTTTTTCCTACCACCTGGGCGTTGTCGGAATGGATGCGCGGCTGGATGTTGACGGGATTTCCTTGGTTGATATCGGGTTATGCGCATACCAATAATGTGCTGGCGAACTTTGCACCGTTGGTCGGTGTGTATGGATTAGGTTGGATCACGGCATTTTTAGCAGGCTGCATCGCGCTTTTTCCGATTAAAAAATCTCCGCTACTCTTGGCAGGTGCACTCTTCCTCACTGGCTTTGCGTTGCAAAACATCCAATGGAGCAAGCCACATGGACAGGCTATTTCGGTGCGTTTACTGCAAGGCAATGTCGCGCAAGATATGAAGTTTGTCCCTGAAAACATCAGGGCATCTTTAATCCTGTACGACACCATGCTGCGCGCGCAGTCGGCTGATTTGATTGCTACGCCAGAAACGGCGATTCCCATTTTTCAGCAACAATTACCCAGCGATTATTTGCCTGAATTAATGGATTTTGCCAAGCAAAGCAATAGCCATCTGGTAATTGGCATACCACTACGCGATGAATTCATGCGTTACTTCAATAGCGTGCTTCATCTAGCGCCCAACATGGCAACTCCACGCTACGACAAACATCATTTGGTACCGTTTGGCGAATTCATCCCTTTTGGGTTTCGCTGGTTTGTCGACATGCTGCATATTCCTTTGGGCGACTTTAGCCGTGGTAATGCTTTACAAGCGCCTTTTGCGGTGAAAGATCAATGGGTATTGCCCAATATTTGCTATGAAGATTTATTTGGAGAAGAAATCGCCGGGCAATTAGGTGCGAGTCATATGGCTGGCAAACCGGTCGCCAGTATTTTGTTAAACGTTTCCAATATTGCCTGGTTTGGTGATTCCATCGCCATTCCACAACATCTACAAATCTCCCAAATGCGGGCTTTGGAAACGGCACGCCCAGTGTTACGTGCCACCAATACCGGCGCTACGGCCATCATTAATGCGCAAGGAAGAGTGGTACAACAATTACCGCCTCATACACGTGACACACTGACTGGCACGGTGCAAGGAAGATCAGGC
>CAZCIX010000036.1:0-15424 GCA_964498835.1 uncultured Burkholderiaceae bacterium
CAGTCGGCAGCAAATCATCGTTGAAGTCATAACTTGCATTATGCAAATTACATGGGCCTAATCCATGGCCTGGCACTCGGTGGTCGCCTTCACCATTACCGATAAATACATAGCAACCGGGTTTTTCCTGCAAGAAGAATGCAAAATCTTCTGCCCCCATGCTGGGTTCGATATTTGCATCGACCTTGTCCGCACCAACGATAGACCTCATTACACTGACGGCGAGTGCCGTTTCTGACGCATGGTTGATTAAGGGGGGATAACTGCGTTTGAATTCGAAATTGCCCATGGCACCAAATGCTGCACAAGTATGTTCGGTGATTTCTTGCATGCGGGTTTCGATCAAATCTAGGACTTCTGTAGTAAAGGTACGCACTGTGCCGAGGATAGTGGCTTGTTCTGGAATCACATTGTTGGCACTTCCAGCGTGGATTTGGGTGATAGAAAGCACAGCGGCGTCCAGTGGATTTTTATTGCGCGTAATAATGCTTTGCCAGCTTTGTGCGATTTGAATCGCGACCATGATGGGATCAATACCACGATTTGGTTGTGCAGCATGGGCACCTTTGCCTTGAACTGTGACTTTGAATTCATTGCTGGATGCCATCATCGGCCCTGCGGTGACGCCAAAACTGCCAACTGCCATGCCAGGCCAGTTATGCATGCCATAAATGGCTTGCATGGGGCAAAGGGTGAATAGTTGCTCGTCCATCATGCGTTTGGCACCACCACCACCTTCTTCTGCCGGTTGGAAAATCAGGAAAACCGTACCATTAAACTTCCCATATTTCGATAAATAATGTGCGGCTCCCAACAACATCGCGGTATGCCCGTCATGGCCGCAGGCGTGCATTTTTCCTGGATGCTGTGAAGCATGGGCAAACGTATTGATTTCTTGCATCGGCAGGGCGTCCATGTCCGCACGCAGGCCAATGGCTCGTGTGCTGTTACCTTTTTTGATGATGCCAACTACGCCTGTAACGGCCAAACCACGGAGAATGGGAATATTCCATTCCGTTAATTTTTTAGCCACAACCTCGGCTGTGCGTTGTTCTTCAAAGCACAGCTCTGGATGGGCATGAATATCACGCCGGATAGTTTGTAATTCCTGATTAAAAATAGGATCGGTTGATGTCATAAGTTGTATAAGTTACATAAATTGCATAAACAAATCTTTTAAACGACATTATTTTGTATCAAAACTGATTTTCAGCACATCTTTGCTATCGCAGGCGACAGAAACGATACTATTGTTGGCACGTAAATTATTGCCCGCGGCTTTAATGAGCCGACTAACAAGATCACTACCTGTTAATTGAGCTGTGCCTAGACAAATAGAGGTAGCAGAATTAGCGAAAATTGCACGAATGCGATAGGCATTTTTTCCATTCGTAAGCTTGCCGGTAGATTCAATGGTGAAAGTGCTGGTATCCGTGCTCTTGATTAAATTGGCGTTTAAAGGGCTATAAACGCTTTGGCCTATCGTGTTGGGTGCGATGATGGGATAGCCCAAAATCGCTAGCTTGGCGGTGCTTATTGTGTTGCTTGTACTTGCTGTATTGCTGACTTGCATCCATTTAATCGGTGTGTAGTACGATGGGACAGTACCACTCAATAACGCAATTGGCAGGATTCGGTTGTCTGAGAAGTAGAATGGAATAGAACCTAGACTCTTGCCATCATCGGTGTTGATGGTATAGCGGCCATCCGCAATCGTTGGTGTGGATGGTGTGCTTGGGGTACTTGGTGTTGTCGGATTGGATGGTGTAGAAGGCGTTGTGGTGCTTGCCGTGACATAAGATGCAATTTGTGGATAAAAGTCTGACATGACGGAATACATATCGGTACCCGTTAAGCGTTGGCAGCTGGATGAACCGCCAGTCAGCGCGCCTGTGACGGTATATTGGGTACCATCCCATCCAAGCATTGGGCTGCCGCTTGAGCCAGGTGCTGTGATTCCGGTTTTCCATCCTACTTGATAGGTTTTGATGGAGTTGCTAATTCCGCTAAACGTGCTGTTTGCAATACCAGACACCGTGCCTTCACTGACTTTTTTATAATCGCCTGATGGGTGATGAATGCCAATAAAACCAGTTCCGGTAGTCAATCCATTTGATGCGACTGACAAAGCTGTGACGGTGCTTGGTGCTGCTAACTTTAATTTTAGTAGGGTCAAATCCTTGCTTTGATCACTGACGACCAAGCTGGCACCGCCACCAATATTGGTTAGTCGTGGGTCGTCGGTATTGGAGCATCCTGTTTTTTGATAAAACCAGCGGGTTGACAGTGTTGATGCAGTTGTCGCATCACTAATGCAGTGTGCCGCCGTCAGTAGATAACCATCGCTGCTGCTTTTGCCGACCAGAGAGGCGGAACATAAATAGGATGAAGAGCCTGAAATAAAACTGATACGCGCTACAGCGTTTTCAGCATTGGTATAGGCAGCGCTGGGATTGCCGTTATTGACGCAGCTGGCGTTGTAGGAGCATGCGCCTGCGGTGCCGCTGATTTGGTCATTGCCCAGCCTGGCTTGATTCAATGCTATTTGCTGTCCTTTGTAGATATGGGCGATTTGTGCGACGGATAATTGTAGTGCTTGTTCTGGTGTGCCATTCGGTGAAAAGATTTCTACTCGAATGCGATCTCCGTCCAGTAAGGGACTCCAGCTACTTAGTGTGCCATTCGACAACTCACTCCATGCAACCGGTTCAGTGGCGTGCCCAAACTTATCAACAAAGCTGAGAAACATGGGTTGGCTATTAGTGGGTATTTCCAGTTTGACGCGGATTGCTTGGGCATCGGGGCTACTAATGTCGAAAGACGCCATACTGCCGCCTTGCGTTGTTGTTTGCCAGGGCAAGCCATTCAGATTGACTCGCTGCATATTGTTCGGTACATCACGTACGATACCTTCACGCGTTGGCATCCCTATTTTGCCAGCTTGACGCTGATCTTCTTCTTGTAGCTTGGTTAGTTGCGTTCTATCCAGGCTTGGGAGTGTGATGTTGAATGCAGGTGAGGCGGTTTTTTGTGTAGTGGCAGATGCGCTTTTTGTATTGTTGTCATTATTGCTAGAGAAAGCGTTCCCAAATGGTATTTGCAATAATGCTGTTTGTGATGTTGAGGTAGACGCCGGATTGGTGGTTGTGTTGGATGCTTGCGTTAGACTTGCAGCGGCAGAATTGCGCGGGGTTTGGTCTTGTTTTGTCTTAAAGGGTAAGTAGTCAGGAAAAATAGCTAGTCCCAAAGCGCAAATGCTTGAAGCAGCAATCGTGGCGATGGTAGTAATCCGGAGTGTCCGCGAAGAGTTTTTCATATGTCACCTATGGCATCACTTTTTAAGTCGGGATCAAGCAAGTCTTTCACTGCAATTATTTGCAAAGTGTACTCCTCTTCTTCTTATTTTTAGTGCTTTCCTGGCATCATTTTGAGTATTGTTTTAAGCATTGTTTTGCATATTCTCTAATTTTTATTAAATTTCATTTTTTATGCGTCATCGCTCATATTCTTCTTCTCCGTCATCACCCATCACTAACTCCAATAAGGAAAGTATTTCGCGCAATGACTGGGCGACATTGAAGACTTTATTTCCGTATTTATGGGTCTACAAATGGCGTGTTTTGCTAGCTTTGTTTTGCCTAATTGGCGCTAAAGTAGCCAATATCGGCGTGCCATTGTTGTTGAAGAATTTGGTTGACCATATGAATAATATGGTTAATGTGAATGCTAGCACCCATCATGTTAATCAAATCGGACACGTCTTAGTATTGCCGCTAGGAATTTTGTTTGCTTATGGCGGTTTGCGCTTAGCAACCACAGTGTTTACTGAGTTGCGTGAATTTCTATTTGCCAAAGTGACCCAGCGCGCGGTACGTGCGGTGGCTTTGCGTGCGTTTCGTCATTTACATGCTTTGTCATTGCGTTTTCATTTGAATCGTCAAACTGGTGGTGTGACTCGTGATATTGAGCGTGGTACGCGTGGTATTTCATCGCTGGTGTCGTATACCTTGTTTAGTATTTTGCCGACCTTGGTTGAAATTGCCTTGGTAATTGTGTATCTAGCGCTGCATTACGATGCCTGGTTTTTTATCATCACTGCGGTGGCACTAATTTTGTATATTGCGTTTACGGTGTGGGTGACGGAGTGGCGGACACACTTTAGGCGGACTATGAATGAGCTTGATTCCAAAGCGAATACTCGCGCGATGGATGCCTTGATCAATTACGAGACTGTGAAATATTTTGGTAATGAGGAGGTCGAAGCACGTCGTTATGATGAAGGTTTACAGCAGTTTGAGTCAGCGGCAGTCAAATCACAGACTTCTCTTTCATTATTAAATAGTGGGCAGTCATTGATTATTGCTGTCGCTGTGACGCTGATTTTGTGGCGTGCTGCTCAGGGTGTGGTGGATGGCAGCATGACTTTGGGGGATTTGGTGCTCGTCAATGCTTTTATGATTCAGTTGTATATTCCATTGAATTTTTTGGGCGTGATTTATCGTGAAATCAAGCAAAGTCTGGCGGATATGGAGCGTTTGTTTGGATTGCTTGATCAGCATAAAGAAGTGCAGGATGCGCCAAATGCGCAGCCTTTGTCTGTGCGGGGCGCACAAATCCAGTTTTCTCATGTGGATTTCAGCTATGAAGCTAAACGACAAATTTTGTTTGATGTGGACTTTACGATTGAAGCTGGCACCACGGTGGCGGTGGTTGGTCATAGTGGTTCCGGTAAGTCCACTTTGTCGCGCTTGTTGTTTCGATTTTATGAAGTCAATCAAGGAAGCATCACGATTGATGGGCAAGATTTACGTGAGGTGACACAGGCGTCATTGCGCGCAGCGATAGGCATCGTGCCGCAGGATACAGTTTTGTTTAATGACACCATCGCTTACAACATCGCGTATGGAAAACCGGGTGCCAGTCAGGATGAAATCATTGCGGCGGCTAAAGCTGCATCCATCCATGATTTTATTGAAAGCCTTCCAGAGGCTTATGAGACAATAGTCGGCGAGCGTGGTTTGAAGTTATCTGGCGGCGAGAAACAACGCATCGCTATTGCCAGAACCTTGTTAAAAAACCCAGCAATATTAATTTTTGATGAAGCCACTTCTGCGCTGGATTCCAGAGCGGAACAAGCGATTCAGGCACAGTTGAAATCGATTGCAAAAAATCGTACTAGCCTGGTAATCGCCCATCGTTTATCGACGATTGCCGATGCCGCACAAATTCTGGTGCTCGACCATGGCCGGATTATTGAGCGCGGCACGCATCAAGAATTGCTGGCTGCGCAAGGTGCGTATGCGCAAATGTGGGAGCGACAACAAGCCAGGCAGGATGAGGACGCGCCTGTGCCCGATGATGTAAGTAATGAGTAGCAAGCGTTTATTGGAATTAATAAAATATTAGAAAATATAAGGGGAAATGGTGGATTTCGCTCAATTGCTGGATATTGTTTTAAACGTTGATAAAGCACTTGGTACCTTGATTGTTGAATATGGCACTTTGATCTACGCTGTGTTGTTTGGGATTATTTTTGGTGAAACAGGATTGGTCGTTTTGCCTTTTTTGCCGGGCGATACCTTGTTATTCATCGCTGGTGCTTTTTGTGCCGAAGGCGCGTTGAATATTTGGGTGTTGATGACTTTATTGGTCACTGCTGCTATTTTGGGTAATACCGTCAATTATTGGATAGGTGCAGCGATTGGGCAAAAAGTATTTACCCATGATTACAAATGGTTGGATAAACAAGCATTGCAAAAAACCCACGCATTTTTTGAAAAACATGGTGGTAAGACGATTATCCTGTGCCGCTTTGTCCCCATCGTGCGCACGTTCGCTCCTTTTGTTGCAGGCGTATCCAACATGACATTTGCTAAGTTCCAGTTTTTCAATATCACCGGCGCCCTAATTTGGGTCGTTGGCCTGGTTGCAGCGGGTTATTTTTTTGGCGGCATTCCTTTAATTCGTGATCATTTAAATACGATTGTGCTAATAGGCGTCGGCGCAGCCGTAGTGCCTGTGATGCTGGGTGGGTTGTGGAAAGTGGCGAAGAAAATATTTTAAAAATATTTAAAATATTCTTAAGTCATTCGCCCTTTGGCCAATGGTGGATTCTTTATAAAGTATTTCTGAATACCGTTTAATACGGCTTCCGCCATTTTTTCCTGATAATCCTCATCGCCCAGCTTGGCTTCTTCTTCTGGATTAGAAATGAACGCCGTTTCGATCAGAATGCTTGGGATGTCGGGTGCTTTGAGTACGGCAAATCCTGCTTGTTCAACCGAGCCTTTATGCAAGCGATTGATGCTGCTGATTTCGCCCAGTACGGCTTTTCCCAACTTTAAACTGTCTTTAATTTGTGCGGTGGTGGATAAATCCAGCAATACGCTGGCCAGTTCACGGTCATGATTTTTGATGTTGATACCGCCGATCAAGTCGGCTGCATTTTCTTTATTTGCCAACCAGCGCGCTGCCGTAGAGCTGGCGCCTTTTTCTGATAAAACAAAAACCGACGAGCCACGCGCAGTGGTTTCTACCCACGCATCGGCGTGAATGGACATGAATAAATCAGCTTGTACCTTGCGTGCTTTTTGTACCCGGACATGTAAGGGTACGAAATAATCGCCATCACGTGTCAGCATGACGCGCATATTGGGTTGTTCTTCGATTTTGCGTTTCAAGCGTTTGGCGATGGCGAGTACGACATCTTTTTCGCGGCTGCCCGCTTTACCAATGGCGCCGGGATCTTCGCCACCATGGCCAGGATCAAGCGCAATCGTGATGAGACGACTAGTTTGTTGAGGTTGTCGTTGTTGTGTTTGTTGCGATGGTTTGAGTTCTAAAGGCGCTTCTGCTTTGGTTGGTTGATTGTTGCTATTGGCTGGTGGTTTAATCGCAGTTATGGGTTGATCTGATGGCGTAGTTGTAGTGGGCGACGCATTTTTTGCTATCAACGCAGCAATCAAATCGGGTGGATTGACCGGATATAAGTCAAACACCAAGCGATAGCGATAATTGCCAACTGGTTCCAGCGTAAAAACTTGTGGTTTGATTTCTTCTTTTAAATCAAATACTAAGCGCACCACATTAGGGCGATTTTGGCCAACTCTGACTTGTTTGATGTACGGGTCGCTGGACTGAATTTTGGCTATTAATTCTTTTAATGTCGGATTTAGTTCTAATCCTTCGATATCAACGACCAAGCGTTCTGGATTTTTAACCAAAAAGTGTGTGGCTTTTAATGGCCCATTATTTTCTAATGTCACGCGGGTGTAATCTTGCGCTGGCCAAACCCGTACGGCGAGGATGCTTCCATCTGCTGCCCGTGAAGTTATAGCGGGTAGTACCGAGAGTAATAACGTGCCGCCCGCTTTTAATAGCGTGCGACGAGTGGAGCTAAGTGAACGTGGCATTAAATATCTGGTGCGAAAGGTACAAGATTATGAAGGCTCGCCAAGCATGACGATCCATGTTCAGATGATGCTATCAATTTTACATCACGGTTATGATAATCACAGTCGGGATGAGGCTCCGAAATTGTTAAAAATATCTCGATATCTGGCGATGGCAAGACCGTGTCAGCTTTTTCTGGCCATTCGACTATGCAGATGGTCTGTGCGTTGAAATCTTCACGAAATCCAGCATCCAGAAATTCTTCTGGACTATTCATTCGATACAAGTCGAAATGAATCAAGGTGATGGTTTGCCCTGCCAAGGCAATATGATAAGGTTCGGCCAGCGTGTAACTTGGGCTTTTAACGCGACCAACGTAACCTGCAGCATGCAATAGCGCACGCGTTAAGGTGGTTTTGCCAGCACCCAGATCACCATGCAGATAAATAGTGAGGCCTGGTGTCAAAATACGCGCCAATGCGCAGCCCAACGCTACGGTGCCGGCCTCATCGTTAAGATGGATGCGGTGAGTGCTGGGAGTTGTGTTTTTTGTATGTGTGTGTATTAAAGAATCTTGCATCGAAATATGATACTTGATAACTTGGTTTTGACAGTTGGCGATCATTGTTTAAAGCTTGTTCAGTTGCTGTATTACCGTATGCTGTATTGTTAAACGAATGAATGAATCCGTGACATCGTCTTCCAATTTAAGTGCCCTTGCCTTAACCATCAAAGCCTGGGGGCGCGAGCTTGGTTTTGCTGATATTCGGATTGCCGATCCTGATTTGTCGCATGCAGAGGCCGGGTTAAAAGCTTGGTTGGATGCTGGCTATCATGGCCAAATGGAGTACATGACTACGCATGGCATGAAGCGTGCTCGTCCGGCAGAGTTGGTGCACGGTACGGTGCGGGTATTGATGGCGCGCATGAACTATTTGCCGCAGGATTTACAGCCTGATTGGCGTGAGCGTGAATGGGCGCGTTTGGATGATCCGGCGGCGGCGAATATTTCGATGTATGCGCGTGGGCGTGATTATCATAAGGTATTGCGTTCACGCTTGCAGCAATTGGCTAAGCGGATACAAAACGAAATTGGTGAGTTCGGGTATCGTGTATTTACCGATTCTGCCCCGGTGATGGAAGTCGGGTTGGCAGAAAAATCAGGTCTTGGTTGGCGTGGTAAGCACACTTTGTTATTACATCGTGAAGCAGGTTCGATGTTTTTTTTGGGGGAAATATTTATCGACTTTCCCTTGCCTTTGGATGGGGGTGTTAGCTCGCATTGCGGCCAATGTCGTTCTTGTATTGATGTCTGCCCAACGCAGGCGATTATTGAGCCATATCGTTTGGATGCAAGGCGCTGTATTTCCTATTTGACGATTGAATTAAAGGGCAGCATTCCTTTGGAATTGCGTCCGTTGATAGGAAATCGAGTGTATGGTTGTGACGATTGTCAGTTGGTATGTCCGTGGAATAAGTTTGTGCAGCCTACAACCGTGCCTGATTTTGCTGTACGAAATGGTTTGGATAGCGCCAGCATGATCACTTTGTTTGCTTGGAGTGAGCAGGAATTTAGTCGCAAATTGGAAGGCAGTCCTATTCGACGCATAGGGCATGAGCGCTGGTTGCGTAATATCGCTGTGGGTTTAGGGAATGCTGCGCAGAGTGGTGCAAAAGGTACGCCTGAAATTATCGCGGCATTAAATGCGCGAATGACACATGATTCAGCTTTGGTGCGTGAGCATGTTGCTTGGGGATTGAGGCAGCATGGTTAAGTATCGTGTTTGTATTGCATGAAATGCGGCATGCGTCTATTTCATGACTATATAAAAATGGCCCTCATTTCAGAAACGAAGGCCATTCATTAACTTGCTACATTGTTTTCTGTTGAATCTTATTTAACAACTGCACCATTGTTTTTCAACTGCTGGAAGGTTGTGGGCTTGAATGATGATAAGCGCGTCATAAAATCATCGAAAGATGTAAAACGTTTTTCATTTCTTTTTTGAATAATTTCTTTTGCATCTTGCGTTTTGGCGCTTTGGTCACCTGGCATGATGGATTCTAATTGCTGTTGGGTTGCTGAGTTTAGATCAACTTCTGCTGCAAATGCAAAATTCATGCTTGATAGTAACAAAGAAATAATAAGCAATAATTTTTTCGACATTTTTTTTCCTTTGATTTGCTGAGTTATTTTTGAGCGTAATACTTCGTACGTAACTTATTTTGCTGCAAAGCTGATGATGCTCGTTTTAACCAAACGGATCTTTTTCGCAACAAAGGCAAACATCATAAAAGATTCTTTTGGGAAACGCCAGCGCCAAATAACATTGCTTGGAGCTAATAAATTTTAATCTAAATGTCAGCGTGATTTAAGTTTTAAAATTAAATCTTTTTGCGCGCATCTAGACATTTTATATTTTAGCAAGTTTCTTGTCGGTGAGCATACTAACAAGTGATGTTTGATTAAAAATCCGTTAAATTTCTTGCGTGTTCCCAGGGCTACTGATGTTTTGCGACGTTTTTATTTGTGTGTGTCTATTTTTGCTTTGTTTTTTACGGAGATTTTCTAGTTTCCTAATACTTACTGGGTGGTTCAACGATAAAATGTCGGACTTTATTATTTGATTGGTACTGCCATGCGATTGGTTAAATCGTAAAAATTAAAAAGATTGACAAAATGAATATTGAACAAGCCCGTTTTAATATGATTGAACAACAGATTCGGCCGTGGGAGGTTTTGAATCAAGATGTGTTGGATTTGTTGGCGCTAGTTAAGCGTGAGAATTTTGTTCCTGCCGCTTACAGAAATCTAGCATTTGTGGATGTGGAGGTGCCTTTGCCTAATGGTGAAAATATGTTGGCGCCAAAGTTTGAGGCACGCATTTTGCAGGAGTTGGCTGTTAAGAAGCATGAGAATGTGCTCGAAATTGGTGCCGGTAGTGGCTATATGGCGGCTTTGTTGGGGCATAAGGCACGTTATGTCACAACAGTGGAAATCGATCCGGAACTTAAGCATGTGGCTGAGCAAAATTTATCGCAAAATGATGTGACGAATGTCAGTGTTGTATTGGGTAATGGTGCTCAGGGTTGGGTAGGTGAGGGCAGTATGGGAGCGCCTTACGATGTGATCGTGATTTCAGGTTCTTTGCCTATGTTGCCAGAAGTGTTTTTGCAGCAGATTAAAGTCGGTGGCCGTATTGCTGCTGTTATCGGTGAGGCGCCTGTAATGGCGGCTAAACTGATTACTCGTCGCTCAGAAACTGTCTACGATACCGTGACGTTGTTTGAAACCAATATCAAACCTTTGCATGAAGCGGCGGCAGTCCCCTCTTTTACGTTTTAAGGTTGATGCCTATGCAAAATATTAGCGTTCAGGAGTTGGCCGATTGGCTAGCTGGTAGTACACGTCCAACTCCTGTTTTGCTGGATGTGCGGGAGCCGTGGGAATATCAAATTTGCCATCTGCATGATGCATTGTTGATGCCGCTGCGGTCGGTTCCAGATAATTTTGAACAATTGTCTTTGCATAAAGAAAGGGACATTGTGTGTATTTGCCATCATGGTGCTCGTAGTTTGCAAGTAGCGGCGTTTTTGGAGCGAAGTGGCTTTCCCAAAGTTTTGAATTTGAATGGTGGGATGCACGCTTGGGCGCAGCAAATTGATGGTGCAATGCCAACGTATTAATTTTGTATTTATTTACTTTGCCGATTTGCTGTAAATTCATGCGTACACGTTCCTTCTCTTCGTTGTCTTTGTTTTCCCCCTTTGCTTTTTCCCTGCTTGTTTTATCTGCCAATGTACAAGCGATTGATTTATTAGGGGTTTATCAAGAAGCATTGACCAATGATGCTGAATATGCGAGTGCCCGCGCTGCGCGTTTTGCCGCTGAGGAAAAAATCAGACAAGGGCGGGCGAATTTGTTACCGACAGTGAGTTTGTCCGGAAATCGCACCAGAAATGATGTTGAGACCACATCCCCTGCTGGCGTGGTGACAACCAGTGGTATTAACAATAGCAATAGTTACACCTTGTCGCTTTCTCAGCCATTGTTAAACATGGCCAATTGGGATCAGTACGAACAAAGCAAATTGGCCGTGGCCAGCAGCGAAGCGGTATTTGCTCAGGCGCGACAAAATTTGATGGTGCGAGTGAGTCAGGCATATTTCGATGTGCTGGCAGCGCAGGATACGCTCGCTTTTGTGCGAACCTTAAAACAAGCCAACAAAGAGCAATTGGATTACGCCAAGCGTAATTTTGAAGTGGGAATCAAAACGATTACCGATACACACGAGGCACAAGCTCGCTATGATCTTGCCGTCGCACAAGAATTGGCGGCACTGAATGATGAGGCGGTTAAGCGCACCGCGTTACAGCAAATCATCGGAAAAGAAGCAAAGACCTTGGCTACGTTAAAGCCAGGTATCGTCATGACTGCGCCGCAGCCAGTGCAAATGGAGCCTTGGGTGATGTCAGCTGAGCAAAAAAACTATAGCGTGATTGGTGCTGAAATCGCGTTGAAAAATGCCCAGCGCGATATTGCTAAAAATCGTGCTGGCCATTATCCAACGGTGAATTTGGTGGCGAGTGCTAGTCGCAATAGCAATAATGGCAACGCGCAAGCCATCAACGGCACTAGCGCCAATTCCAGCAATAATGCGATTGGCATTCAATGGAGCATGCCTTTGTTTGCTGGTTTTGTCGTCGATAGCAAAGTGACAGAATCGATTGCCTTGGAAGACAAAGCGCGTTACGACTTGGAAAACGCACGCCGTACCGCAGCACAAGCAGCGCGTTTATCGTATTTGGGCGTCAATAGTGGTTTGGCGCAAATCAAGGCTTTGGAGACTGCAGAGACGTCCAGCTTGTCTGCACTGGCTTCCAATAAGCTGGGTTATGAGGTCGGTGTGCAAATCAATATCGATGTTTTGAATGCCCAGCAGCAATTATTTTCAACTCGCAGAGATTTAGCCAAAGCGCGTTACGACACCATCATGAGCGGCTTACGTCTAAAGTCTGCTGCTGCTACTTTGAAAGAAGATGATTTAGTGCTGATTAATGGCTTGTTGCAGCGTTAAGTTTTTCATCAAGCTTCGGTTGGCAATTTGTAAGAAAAACCCTGTTTAATCAATGCTTGTTGATGGGCTTAGCCAGTATAATGCCCGCCTTACATTTGCTTTCTTACATCTTTTTTGAGTTTTGTCACCATGCAAGAAAAATACACGCCGTCCGAGGTTGAACAATCTGCTCAACAATACTGGCAAGCGATTGATGCTTATAAAGCGGTTAAAGACGATCCGCGTTTTCCTAAAGGCAAGTTTTACGCCTGCTCCATGTTGCCCTATCCATCCGGCAAGCTGCATATGGGCCATGTGCGTAATTACACCATCAACGATGTGATGTATCGCCATCGGCGTATGAATGGTTACAACGTCTTGATGCCGATGGGGTGGGATGCGTTTGGGATGCCAGCGGAAAATGCCGCTATGGCACATCAGGTGCCGCCGGCGCAATGGACGATTGCCAATATTGCACACATGAAACAGCAAATGCAGTCGATGGGCTTGGCGATTGATTGGTCGCGTGAAATGACCGCGTGTAAGCCGGATTATTACCGCTGGAATCAGTGGATGTTTTTGCAGATGCTGGAGAAGGGCGTCATTTATCAAAAAACAGGTAGTGTGAATTGGGATCCGATCGATCAAACCGTATTGGCGAATGAGCAGGTGATTGATGGGCGCGGTTGGCGTTCTGGCGCGTTGATTGAGAAGCGTGATATTCCGATGTATTACGTGAAAATCACTTCGTATGCGGAAGAATTGTTGCAAGAGGTTGATCATGGCCTGGCTGGCTGGCCCGAGCGGGTGCGTTTAATGCAGTCAAACTGGATAGGTAAATCCAGCGGCGTGCGCTTTGCTTTCCCACATGACATTGCGCATGAAGGCAAGTTGATTAACGATGGCAAGCTGTGGGTGTTTACGACGCGTGCTGACACCATCATGGGCGTGACTTTTTGTGCGGTGGCTCCCGAACACCCATTGGCCGTTCACGCTGCACAAAATAATCCAGAGCTGGCAGCTTTCATTGCTGAATGCAAACTCGGTAGCGTGATTGAAGCCGATATGGCGACGATGGAAAAGAAAGGGATGGCGACCGGTTTATTCGTGACGCATCCTTTGACAGATCAAAAAATTGAAGTTTGGGTCGGTAATTATGTCCTGATGACGTATGGCGATGGCGCCGTGATGGGGGTGCCTGCGCATGATGAGCGCGATTTTGCCTTTGCTAAAAAGTATCAATTGCCGATTAAGCAAGTCATTGCTGCAGAAGGCATGACCTTCTCTCTGGATGCTTGGCAAGAATGGTATGGCCGCAAAGAGGGCGTGACGTGCATTCACTCTGGCAAATACGACGGCTTGTCACATCAAGCGGCGGTTGATGCTGCGGCGGATGATTTGGAAAAATTAGGCTTGGGTGAAAAAAAAGTCACTTATCGTTTGCGCGATTGGGGGATTTCACGTCAGCGTTATTGGGGTACGCCAATTCCTATCATCCATTGCGTCGATTGCGGCGCTGTGCCAGTGCCAGAGCAAGATTTGCCAGTTGTATTGCCGGAAGATTGCGTGCCGGACGGCAGTGGTAATCCACTCAATAAGCATGAACAATTTTTGCAAGTCGATTGCCCAGCGTGTGGCAAAGCCGCACGTCGTGAAACCGACACCATGGATACCTTTGTTGATTCGTCCTGGTATTACATGCGCTATTGTTCGCCGAATTCCAGTACGGCCATGGTCGATGCTGGTGAGATCGATTACTGGATGCCGATGGATCAATACATTGGCGGTATCGAGCATGCGGTGATGCATTTGTTATACGCACGTTTTTGGACCAAAGTCATGCGCGATATGGGCTTGGTGAAATTCGACGAACCTTTCACCAATTTGCTGACGCAAGGCATGGTGTTGAATGAAACCTACTATCGCGAGGATGATGCGGGCAAAAAGACCTGGTTTAATCCCGATTTAGTTGAGTTGAGTTTTGATGAAAAAGGACGTTTTCTGGCCGCAAAACTGGGAAGTGATGGCTTGCCAGTGAAAACTGGTGGCAAGGAAAAAATGTCTAAATCCAAAAACAATGGGATTGATCCGCAAGCACAAATTGAGCAATATGGTGCTGACACGGCACGTTTGTTCACTATGTTTGCGGCGCCACCTGAGCAAACGTTGGAATGGTCCGATAGTGGTGTGGAAGGTGCGCATCGCTTTTTACGCCGCATTTGGGATTTTGCACAGCATCCAGGCCTGGCTGGTGTCAGTACGATGGCACAGGATTATCCGGCTGATTTTGTCGCTACGCAGCGCAAGAACCAGGCGAAGGAAGACAAAGAAATCTGGGTCATGCATCGTGAAGCGCATATCACATTGCGGCAAATTAATTTTGACTACGAGCGACTTCAATACAATACCGTTGTTTCTGGTTGCATGAAGCTTTTGAATGGTTTGGATAAGCTTAGTAAATTGCAGATCGAAGGCTCGAAAGTACAGAATTTCGTGATCAAGGAAAGTTTCAGCATCCTGCTCCGCGTGTTGTATCCCATCGCACCGCATATCACCCACGTGTTGTGGCAAGAATTGGGATACGCCAAGGTGTACGGCGATATCCTGGATGCGCCATGGCCGCAAGTTGATCCAGCGGCATTGGAGCAGGCGGAAATTGAAATGATGATTCAGGTAAACGGCAAGTTGCGCGGCAGCGTGACAGTGGCTAAAGATGCAGATAAAGCCAGCATAGAAGCCGCCGCCTTGGCGCATGAGCAGGTGCAAAAATACCTGGTGGGCGCACCGAAGAAGGTGATTGTTGTTCCTGGGAAGTTAATTAATATTGTTGCGTAGGGTAATCATGCAATGTCGCCTTCTCATTTCTTTCGTATTCATTTTGATGCTGACCTCCTGCGGTTTCCATTTGCGGGGCACTGGGGATAATTTGAACCTGCCGTTTAGCACGATTTACCTGGGTTTTGCGCCTTCTTCTC
>CAZCIX010000036.1:15524-19767 GCA_964498835.1 uncultured Burkholderiaceae bacterium
GATAATTTGAACCTGCCGTTTAGCACGATTTACCTGGGTTTTGCGCCTTCTTCTCCATTGGGGGGGGAATTAAAACGCAATATTCGTGCATATGGTGGCACCAAGGTAGTGTCAGATCCCAAAGCTGCGCAAGCCATCGTAGATGTACTTGCTGAAACAAAAGATAAATCGATTCTGTCCTTAAACAGCCAAGGCCGGGTGCGTGAATATACCTTGACCTACGCTTTGCGTTTCCGTGTAAAAGATAATCAGGCAAAAGAGTTGCTGGAACCCACAGAAATTGTTCTAAAGCGCAGCATCAGCTTTAATGAAAATCAAGCGTTGGCAAAAGAAGAGGAAGAAACCTTCTTATACCGCGATATGCAAACCGATTTGGTGCAACAGTTAATGCGTCGATTGGCCGCTTTAAAGCCAAAATGAGGAAGCCTGATGCAATTGCGCATGGAAGACCTGGATAGGCAGTTGAGCCAATCGCTGGCACTGCTGTATGTCGTGGTGAGCGATGAGTTGTTATTGTCATTGGAAACAGTAGATAAAATACGCAAAGCTGCACGTGCCCAGGCTTATACCGAACGTGAGGTGTTGACGGTTGAGCGCAGCTTCAAGTGGAATGAATTGCTGGCCGCCAAGCATGCGGTTTCGTTGTTTGGCGATAGAAAAATCATCGAGCTACGCATCCCAGGCGGCAAACCTGGCAAAGAAGGAGCGCAAGCCTTGCAGCAGTATGCTGCTGCATTGAATCCTGATCAACTCACCATCATTTCCTTACCCAAACTAGACAGCGCCAGCCAAAAAACAGCTTGGGTTGCCAGCTTGCAACAAGCGGGTGTGTGGATCAATATTCCAACGATTGAGCGTGCTCAATTGCCGGCATGGATTGCGGCCAGGCTAGCGATGCAGCAACAAAGTGCAGACCCGCAAAGTTTGAATTTCATTGCCGATCAAGTCGAAGGTAATTTGTTAGCTGCGCATCAAGAAATTCAAAAACTTGGTTTGCTCCATCCTGCCGGCAAACTCAGTTTTGACGTTATTCACGATGCGGTGTTAAACGTTGCACGTTACGACGTCTTTAAGCTAGGTGCTGCCATGCTAGCCGGTGATGCCGCGCGCGTGGTGCGCATGATAGAGGGCTTAAAAGGCGAGGGCACCGCATTACCCTTGGTATTGTGGGCGATGACAGAAGAGTTGCGTACTTTGTTGCGTGTAAAAACCGGTGTGTCCCAAGGTCGACCAGCGGGATTGTTACTCAAGGAATTGCGAGTCTGGGGCCCGCGTGAACGTTTGATGGAACCCGCTGCGCGCCGGCTGGCATTGGCAACGCTGCAAACTGCCTTGCAACAAGCGGCGCAGATCGACAAAATGATCAAGGGTTTACGCACCAAGGTTTACGCTGGGGATGCTTGGGATGCTCTGCTGCAGCTTGGGTTGAAAATTGCACGTGGTTAAGTCTGCAACCGCATTCTCTGGTGTAGAATCGCGCGCTTGGTGTGGGTCAATGTAGCCTTCAATTTTTTATTTTTTATGTACAAAAATCGACATTTTGCCGTTGTTTTGGCGCTGGTATTTTTTGCTGGTCTTTCCATTCCTGCATATTCTCAAGAGATTCCTTCGGGCGCTAAGTTCAGCCTGCAGCAAAGTCAGACCCTTTCCAATTTGCCAATGTTGGGTGGTGGCGCCTTTGTCCCAAAAATTAGCAATGTTGGCAACGCCAATGCCAATCCTGGTGTTCCTAATTTGCCTGCTACATCTATTGCAACGACCAAACCAGATGCTCCCTCGAATGAGGGACGTACTTCGAGCGAAGTTGGTAGTGAGTTTCAAAAATTCATCGCCAATGTGACGGGCAAAAATTTACCCGTCTTTGGCGCTGAATTTTTTGCCAACGCGCCATCCACGTTTACACCGATTCACAACATTCCCGTTCCCTCTGATTATTTGCTTGGCCCAGGTGATGAAGTATTGGTGCGTGGATGGGGTGCGGTAGAAATCGATTATCGCGCTACTCTCGATCGTAATGGTTTGATTAATTTGCCCAGCATCGGTTCGATAGTCTTAGGTGGCGTGAAAGCAAATGAAGCAGAAAATGTCATTCGTCGCGCAGTAGAAAAATTTTATAAAGGCGTGACGCTAAATGTTACTTTTGGCCAATTACGTGCGATTACTGTGTATGTGGTTGGTCAAGCCCGTCGTCCGGGTACTTACACTGTATCTAGTTTGTCGACGCTGGTAACCGCATTATTCGCCAGCGGTGGCCCAAACGCGAACGGCAGCATGCGGCATGTGCAAGTCAAGCGCGGTCGCAATGTGGTGGCAGAGTTGGATTTATACGCCTTCATCGCCAAGGGTGACAAATCAGCCGATGTTAAATTGCAGGATGGCGACACCTTATTCATTCCAACAGCAGCCGCGTATGCAGCATTGGTGGGCAAGGTCAACAGTCCAGCTATCTATGAGTTGCATTCCCCGACCGATACTGTGGCCAGCTTGTTAGATTTTGCTGGCGGTTTGCCTGTCACAGCCGATCCACGTCGTGCCTTTTTAGAGCGGATCGACCCGCAGCAGCGCCAGCCACGCACAGTGGAGGAATTCGCTTTGGATAAAGATGGTTTGCGTAAATCCTTAAAAAATGGAGATTTGCTGACCATTACGTCCATCACACCAGAATTTGCCAATGCCGTGACCTTGCGCGGCAATGTCGATCAAGCGATTCGTGCGCCGTTTAAACAAGGTATGCGAGTAAGTGATTTGATTCCCAATCGTGAATATTTGATTACCAGAGCTTCGCTTCAGCAGCAAAACAATAGTTTGCTGCAAGGCGACAATGAAACCAAATTCGGCAGCAATGCCGGCTCTATCGCCGCCAATATAGGGAATTTGATGGATCCAATTAATTGGGATTACGCCGTAGTAGAACGGATTAATCGTGCCAATTTGTCGGTGAGTTTGATCCCTTTCAATCTGGGTAAAGCATTGGAAAATCCAACTGGTGCGGGTAATCGGATCAATCCAGAAAATATCGCTTTGCAAGCAGGTGATATTGTCACTATTTTTTCCCAAAGCGATGTCCGAGTCCCGATTGAGAAGCGCAGGATATTCGTACGAATAGAAGGTGAAGTCAATGTTCCCGGCGTATATCAAATGAATTCTGGGGAAACCTTGCTAGGCTTGCTCGCCAAAGCAGGCGGCCCAACTTCCAATGCGTACTTGTTTGGTACCGAGTTTTATCGCGAGCAGGTGAGAAAAGAGCAAGAAGCCAACTTAGAAAAAGTCATGCGTAGACTGGAAACCCAATTGCGTAATGCACAATCCAAAAACATTGCTAACTCAAGCGCACAAGTTGCCGTCGATGCGCAGTTAGTAGAGGCTAGGCGACAGTCAGAAGCACAAGCCGCCAACGATGCGTTGAATAGATTAAAAACCTTAAAACCAACAGGACGGATTACCTTCGGTCTTGAACCAACGGATCGCTCATTTAATAAATTACCGGCCTTGAAACTTGAAAACGGCGATCAACTGGTGATTCCTAATAAGCCAGATTTCATCCACTTATATGGCGCTGTCAATCAGGAATCATCGGTATTGTGGCGTCCTGGTTTAAAAGTGGGCGAGTATCTCAATCGAGCTGGCCCCACCGAAAGCGCCGATATAGACAATATTTTCGTCATCAGGGCTGATGGATCCGTTTTGTCATCTCAGACAAATTCCTGGATTATCAACAGCATCAGTCGTGCTGAAGTCATGCCTGGTGACAGCATTGTGGTGCCAGAAAAATTGAATAAAGAAACCATGTGGACGCAATTTATCGCAGGTACAAAAGATTGGGCGCAGATATTCTCAGGCTTTGGCTTGGGTGCTGCTGCAATCAAGACATTGAAGTGAGATTGAAACCCATATGAATGATATGCAATCAACCACGCCATTCTCCGTATCAGACGAAGAAAACAGTATGGGTTTGATCGATTTGCTGATCGCACTGGCAAAGCACAAAAGACTCGTCATCGGCCTACCAATTCTGACTTCCATTTGCGCTGCATTGTTTAGTCTAATGCTGCCAAATATTTACAAAGCCGACACCAAAATCTTGCCACCACAGCAATCCCAAAGCACAGCTTCAGCCTTGCTATCGCAACTCGGTGGTGTTGCCGGCGCTGCCGCAGCTGCTGGTATCAAAAATCCGAATGATATTTACATCGGCATGCTAAAAAGCCGTGCGGTTATTGATAATCTGATTCGCCGCTTTGAT